>CAMOQV010000030.1 GCA_946623205.1 uncultured Clostridia bacterium | reverse complement strand
ATATTATTGCCATGGTTAAAAATAAGGGCGTACCTGTAATGTGCTGTGGACAAAAAATGAAGGAAATCGTACCAAACACAACAGATGCGGCTCAAGAAAAACATGTGCCAGTATTCAAAATTGAAGGAAATAAAGTTTTAGTAGATGTTGGTTCTGTTGCACATCCAATGATTGATGCTCATTACATCGAATGGGTATCTATCCAAACAAACTTTGGCAACCAAAGAAAAGCTCTAAATCCAAACGATGCACCACATGTAGAATTTGCTCTACTTGATGGAGAAAAGATAGAAGCTGTCTATGCATATTGCAATTTACATGGACTTTGGAAAGCCTAATAAATTATTCAAATAATTTAAATCGCCGCTTGTTTTAATTTGCAAGTGGCGATTATTTTTTTATTATAATTTTCTTTTCAATAAAAAATTTTTACTCTATAATAATATTATTATTTTTAATGAGGCGCGTAATATGAGTATAAAGAACATTTTTGGCAGTCTAGTATTCAACGACACAGTTATGCAAAAGACACTTTCTCGTGAAACTTATGCAAAACTTCAAGAATGCATTAGAACAAAAACATCAATCACAATCGACATCGCAAACGAAGTTGCAGAGGCCATGAAAAACTGGGCTATGGAACATGGTTGCACACACTATACTCACTGGTTCCAGCCAATGACAGGTATTACCGCTGAAAAACACGACTCTTTTATCGCTACAAAAAATGGCGAACTAATAATGGAATTTAGAGGCAAAGAATTAGTAAAAGGTGAAAGCGATGCTTCATCATTCCCATCAGGCGGCGTTAGAGCTACATTCGAAGCTAGAGGCTACACAGCATGGGATCCAACATCTTATGCTTTCATAAAAGATAATACTCTTTGCATCCCTACAGTATTCTGTTCATATTCTGGAGAAGTTCTAGATAAAAAGACTCCTCTTTTAAAATCTATTGATGCTATCTCTCTACAAGCATCAAGAGTTTTAAGATTGTTTGGAAAAGACGTTCACAATGTAAATTCTGAAGTTGGCGCTGAACAAGAATATTTCTTAATAGATAAAGCCGTATATAAAGCAAGACCAGATTTAGTATATACTGGTAGAACTTTATTTGGTGCAGTTGCTTCTAAAGGTCAAGAATTAGACGACCACTATTTTGGATGCATCAAAGAAAGAGTTGCTAAATTTATGGAAGAGTTAGATATCGAGCTTTGGAAGCTTGGTGTTTATGCTAAAACTGAGCACAACGAAGTTGCTCCTGCTCAACACGAATTAGCTCCAATCTATTGCGATACAAATAGAGCAACCGATCAAAACCAATTAACAATGGAATTAATGAAGAAAGTTGCTGGTCACCACAATATGGCATGTCTTTTACATGAAAAGCCATTTAAAGGTGTTAATGGTTCTGGTAAACATAACAACTGGTCATTATCTTCAGATTTGGGAGAAAATTTATTTGACCCAGGATCAACTCCAGAAGACAATTTACAATTCTTATTATTCTTATCTGCTGTAATTAAGGCGGTTGATGAATATCAAGGATTATTAAGAATGACAGTTGCTACAGCAGGAAACGACCATCGTTTAGGCGCAAATGAAGCCCCTACTCCAATCGTTACTCTATTTTTAGGCGAAGAATTAACAGGCATTTTGGATGCTATTGCTGATGGACGTGTATATTCAAAGCGCGCTCGTTGCGAATTTGAAATGGGCGTTCACGTTTTACCTAAGTTCTTAAAAGATACATCAGATAGAAATAGAACATCTCCATTCGCATTCACAGGAAACAAGTTCGAATTTAGAATGCCAGGTTCTTCTCTATCTATTTCTGGACCAAACATCATTATAAATACAATCGTTGCAGAAGAATTAAGACAATTTGCTGATGAACTAGAAAATGCTCCAGATTTCAACGAAGCAGTTAAAGCTATTGTAAAGAAAACTATTATTGAACATAGAAGAATTATCTTCAACGGCAACTCTTATGATAAAACATGGCCAAAGGAAGCCGAAAAGCGTGGACTTTTATGCTTAAAGTCAGCTCCAGACGCTATCCCATATTTAATGGATGAAAAGAGTATTGAAGTATTCGAAAGACATGGAGTATTTACAAGAACAGAATGCGTATCTAGAACAGAGATTCTTTTAGAGAACTACTGCAAGACACTAGATATTGAAGCTCTAACTATGATTCAAATGGCACAAAGAGATATCTTACCTGCTGTTACAACATATATGAATGAATTAATGGAAAATCTTGTAAAAGCAGAAAGCCTTCATATTGCTTTAGATATGTCAGCTCAAAAAGATTTATTAGACAAATTAACAAGATTATATAACTCAGCTTCAAAGAAAGTTGAAGAATTACAAGAAGCAAGAGTTAAAGCAAATAAGATTAAGCCAATTGCAGATCATGCTCAAGATTATAGAAAATATGTATTTAACGCTATGGAAGAGTTAAGAAAAGATGTTGATGCACTTGAAATGATAACTGCATCTAAGTATTGGCCATATCCAAGTTACGGAGATATATTATTCTCAATTAGATAGTCTTAAAGGTGCAAGAAGTTGCACCTTTTTCTTTACCCAAAAATTATACTTTATATATTAAAAATATAATGGTATACTTTTATTCAAGAGGGTAATTATGGAAGAGAATCAAAACGTAACTAAAAAAGATAATGTTTTTACTAAGCTTGGTGGTGCCATTAAGAGCGTCGTTAAAGATTGGAATAAACCAAGTGGCAACAACGAAGTTCCAAACAAAGAAATAGCAGCTTTTTCATTTGGCGGTATTGGATACAAAACGCTAACAGCTTTTGGTCAGTACATTCAATTAGCAGCAACTTGTGCACTACTTGGATCTATTTACAATATCTCACCTAACAACTTTGCTATCTTGTTCGTAATCTCAACAATTATTGGTATTGCTAAAACTCCACTAGTTAGCTGGATTATGGATAACACTAATACTAGATTCGGCAAACTAAGACCATACATCGTCTTTGCTGGTATCCCAACAATCATAGGTATCATAGGATTATGTTTCTGGGTTCCGATAGACGGATCTACTGTTGCAAAGATGGTATCAATTGGAATATTCTATAACATATTCTTAATTGGCCAACAAATCCTACTTGCAGCTTATGCAGGATTATCTCAAGTTATTTCTCCACATTCAGGAGAACGAAATAAGATTTTAACAATAAGCGAATTCATTGCAAATCTAGGACCATCTTTATTGCAACTTCTATTCCCAACACTAGCAGCCCTATTATTCGGTGGACAAACAGATATTATGGCATATAGAGTTCTATTCCCTATCTTTGCTATCGTTTCTTTTGCCCTTGGCTTATTAGCCCTATTCTTCGTTAAAGAAAGAGCGGTTATTGCAAAGAAAGAAAAAGAAGAAGTTAAATTCATTGAAGGTTTAAAGTTAGTTGCTAAGAATTTTGATTTCTGGGCAGTATCAATTTCTAGATTCTTTAAAGGTGTTAAGGATTGGGTTGTAGCTTTAGTTATTTGGATTTTCGTTTATCAATTCAAAGATATTGAAGCATTCCAAGGTATTTCAACAACTGTTATTACATTTGGTGCAACAATCGGTATGTTCTTATCTCCATTTATTATGAAGAAATTCGGAAATGGTAAATCTGCATTTGCTGTATATCTTCTAAGCGCTATTGCAACTGGTATCATGGCATTTGTATTCCAAATCCACGTAATTCTATTCTTAATCCCAATGTTCATATTCTACATCGCTATGGGACCTCAATATATCCTACAAACGTCTATTACAGCTGACGCTTTGGATGAAATCCAATTACAAAGCGGTAAGAGAATTGAAGGTTTTGCTCAAAACTTCCAAGCTATGTTTGAAACATTAGGTGGTGTTGCATCTATGGGTATTTCGCTTCCAATGTATGCTCACTATGGATTAGGAGATGATTATTCTGTTTTATATGATGCATCTGTTAGAGAACCAATCATTCGTTGGACAATTATCTTCTCTACACTTGCTGCATTAATTTCAGCTATTCCATTCTTGTTCTGCAAGATGACAAATAAACGTCATGAAGAAATCATTGCTGAATTAAAAGCAAGAGAAGCACTAGCTGAAGGTAGCCAAACAACAGAAGAAGCTCCAGAAGAACCTATTGTTGATTCTGTTGTTGTAGAAACTGCTGCTGAAGATATAAACGCTGAAGCAAAAGAAGAAACAAAAGAATAAGATATTCAGTTAAACCAATAAAGGCTTCAGAGATTCATCTGAAGCCTTCTTTTATTCATCGTTAATCTTTTATATTTGGACTAAAGCAACACCTACTAAAATGCCAATTAATATAAATACTGCTGGCATTTTTGATTTAAACATTAAATATGCCTCTGGTAATAATTCGCCTAAAACAACATATAGCATAGCGCCAGATGCAAATGATAAAGCAATTGTTAATCCAAGTGGGCTAAATGCTCCAACATAATATCCAATTATTGCACCTATAACTGTAGGTATACCTGTAACCGCAGTAACTATAATTGCTATCCACTTTTTCATCCCACCGCTAATTAAAGGAACAGATACAGCCATACCCTCTGGAATATTATGTAAGCCAATAATTAAAGCTAATAAAAATCCGCTTCCTGCAACTAAAGATGAACTATCTTTTGCATATGAAGCACCAATAACCATACCTTCTGGAACATTGTGAAGCGCAATAGCGAACGCCATAACAATACCCGCAATAAATAATTGAGAATTTGTTCCGACCTTTCTATGCTCTTCTAAATGGTCTGCATGAATTAATTCATCAAGTGCATCCGCAGTCTTTGGGTGCTCTTGCTCATTAACGTGCTTTACTTCTTTATTTGTATGATTATCTATAACTCTATTTAAAATAAATACTACGGCAAATCCTATTATGATTCCTAAAATTGCATATAGAACATGAATCTTTGATCCATCCTCGTCAACTCTCATTGCTTCTGGGATTAAATCAAAACAAACTACAGCTAACATAACGCCACCAGCAAAACTTAGCAATAGAGAAACTATCTTTGATGAATCTCTCTTAAATATAGCGCCAATAACGCCGCCTAGCCCCGTTCCTACGACGCCAGATATTGCTGTTATAACGATTACCCATGCAATTATACTCATATGATATTAATGATATATAGAAAAAATATAAATGACAAACAAATAATACTATATTATAGTTCTTTCTTCTTTAACGCTCTTAAATACACGTTCTTTAAATGTCGCTTATCAATGAATATCTTTTCAGATTCAGACAATCCTATAGTTGACATTTTATGCTCTAACAACCTAACTGTTGATACAAAATCTGCTACTTGGAATAATCTATAATTTTCAGGATGCACCTCTTGCTTAAATTCGAAGTCTAAACCCGTAATTGCTAACGCTGAATTAATAATACTTGTTATTAAGTGTTGCCCATTATCATAATATATTAGCAGTTTCGCCTCCCCGAAATAGTCTAAGTGATTTTGAAAAAAGTCATAGATATCTCGCGTCATTCTTGCTTTAATTTTCAATATGTCGCCCTCGAATTCCTTTTTGTTATAAAAAAATGTCTTTACTCTGATTGGTATTATTTGTGTGAACATAAAAATACTTTGGAATAGTTTCTTCCTTTCTTCTAGCGATACATTATCAAATGGCTTCTCGCGCCTAATTATAGGACCAGCATGAAACGTTGGCTTATTTTTTATCTTATTTAAATATGAGGTTAAATCTATAGATTGGTCATGTAATACAAATGTTATTAAATAAAACCTAGATGCATCCCCACGAAAGCCGAAATCACCAGATTCATCAATAAATGCACTAATTACTTTACTCAAAAATAGCTCCTAAATAATAAAAGCGAGACTATCTCTCGCTGTTGGTGGACCAAGACTTTCGCCAGCCCAAAAATAAGGTTTCCCTTACTGATATTATAGCACATATTAGCAAATCCGCAATAGCGAACCCACTTTTGTGGCGGAGGAATAGGGATTCGAACCCCAGGAAGCTCTCACTTCAACGGTTTTCAAGACCGCCGCCTTCAACCACTCAGCCATTCCTCCAAGTCGTAATGCAATTATAAAGTATATTTTTAATTGTTGTCAAGGGTAATTTATGTATATTTCACATAATGGCCTTTGCGCGCGTAATTAAATATTAAAATAGCGAAAAATTTAAAAATGGGTATTTACATTTATTCAATATGCGTATATAATGCAAGCACAAAGTAATAATAGTCGAGGTGTAAGATGCCAAAATATAAGATATGTCCTAGATGTGAATTAAATTACATTAAAGAAGATGAAGACTTATGTGAAGTATGTAAGGCGCAATTGAGTAATAGCGACTTTTTCGAAGAAGAGGAAGAAGAGATTTGCCCTCTTTGTAATCAAAACTTTGTAGAACCGGGGGAAAAATATTGTGCGGAGTGTTTAGAAAAGCGTGCTAATAAGGGCCAAAGCGATGATGATACAAGCGAAGGACCAATTATCAAGCTAGATAAAGACGATGATGTCATTTCTCTTGATGATGCAATCGAGGAAGAAGAAGGCGATATTGATGAAAGCTTCGATGACGATACATCTACATACCAAGAAGATGATCTAATCGATGACGAAGATGAAGTACCAAACGAAGAAGAAGAACTTCTAAACAAAGAACTTGAAGGCGAATTCGAAGAAGAAGAGCCAGAAGAAGAACTTGAAGAATACGATGAAGTCGAAGAAGATGAATTTGATAAAGAATACAAAAACATCAAGATTGATCCAAACGATTTCTTAGCAGACGATGAGGAAGACGAAGTCGAAGCTCGTAAGAGAAAATTAAAAGACGACAACGACGATGATTAATTAATAACCGCTATATCAATTCGATGTAGCGGTATTTTTTATATTATTACAAAATCTCCAGGTGTTAAGAATATTACGCTTATAAGCCCCAATATCAGCCCTATTACTATTTGATGGGCAACATATACCCACATTGCACTTCTACCCCAGAAATTAACTGGTTCATACCAATCATATTTTCCAAGATGTGGAAGCAACGATTTTTTATTCATATAAATAATTGGGCCTAATGATGCACCAATAAGCATCCATGCAACATATGGGAATATTGGTTGATAATCTGCTGAAGGAATCTTATTTACACCTAACATAAAATATCCCAAGAAGAATCCATTTGAATTTGTTGAGAATGCTTGTTGATCTAAAAGCCAAATGTTTAATAAACAATGATTAATAATAAGCATAATAACGCCAATTATACCACAAGTCATAGCTGTTTTAATTTTGTCGTGCCTACAAATAAAATCTATTAAGCACCAAAACAAAATTGCAACAGTAAACATTTGGAAAACGCCAAATGTAATCATCATGCTCTCATCTATTAATCTTGTAACAACAGTAATTAATATTGCAAATATGCCAAGTTCAATTCCTCTTTTTAGATTACTTCTTGAAAATGAGCATGATATTCCACAGACTATTGCGAATATAACCACAACCATAGGCTCTACAAAGGCCCTAATAGGCGATCCTGACGACAAAACGCCCCAGAATGTAGATTGAGTTGACCCGAAGTAATATGTCCTTGCAGCTTGCCAAATATTATACAAAAACTCTGCATTGTTCTTTCCTGCGGCAACAGCTGCTTCATACCAGCTTTTCCCAAAGATATCTGCAATGTCATACAAAGTATGGTCAAATATCATCAAAAGCACACAAAGGCCTCTAATGAAATCTAATTCCCATATTCTATTTTTGTTTTTAGCTAATTTTTGTTTCATTGTTATTCAAAAAGGCTGCCATCGTAGCAGCCTTTAATGATTTTATTTTGTTATCTTTGTTTTGCCGCCCATATACATTTGTAATGGTTTTGGAATATTGATTGAGCCATCGGCATTTAGATTGTTCTCTAAGAATGCAATTAACATTCTTGGTGGAGCAACAACTGTGTTATTTAGAGTATGAGCAAAATAATTACCATTATCTTTGCTCTTTATTCTAATTCCTAATCTTCTTGCTTGAGCATCTCCTAAGTTAGAACAGCTACCTACTTCGAAGTATTTCTTTTGTCTTGGAGACCAAGCTTCAACATCACAGCTCTTTACTTTTAGATCTGCTAAATCACCTGAACAACACTCTAGTGTTCTTACTGGGATATCTAAAGATCTGAAGAAAGCTACAGATGTTTGCCATAATAAGTCATAGTATTTCATACTATCTTCTGGCTTACAAACAACGATCATTTCTTGCTTTTCGAATTGGTGAATTCTATATACACCTCTTTCTTCAATACCATGAGCTCCTACTTCTTTTCTAAAGCATGGAGAATAGCTTGTTAAACAATATGGTAATTCTTCTTCTGGAGATAATGTATCCATGAACTTACCAATCATTGAGTGTTCAGATGTACCAATTAGGTATAAATCTTCACCTTCAATCTTATACATCATGTTTTCCATTTCTTTAAAGCTCATAACGCCGTTAACAACGCTTGAGTGAATCATAAATGGAGGAATATAATATGTAAATCCTCTATCAATCATAAAGTCTCTTGCATAAGATAGAATTGCACTATGTAATCTAGCAATGTCTCCTTTTAGATAATAGAAACCATTACCGCTTGTTCTTCTAGCGCTATCTAAATCAATACCATTTAAACTTTCCATAATATCTACGTGATATGGAATTTCGAAATCTGGGACAACTGGATCTCCAAATTTTTCATTTTCAACATTTTCAGAATCATCTTTACCGATTGGAACTGAAGCATCAATAATGTTTGGAATAACCATCATTCTCTTTTTGATTTCTTCTTGCAAATTAGCTTCGTCAATTTCTAATTGAGCTAATTCCTTAGCCATATTGTTAACTTCTGCTTTTGCCTTTTCTGCTTCTTCCTTTTGGCCCTTAGCCATAAAAGCACCAATTTGCTTAGAGATGCTATTTCTTTGAGAACGAAGATAATCGCCTCTGTTTTTGCTATCTCTAAATTTATTATCCAAATCTATTACTTCATCAACTAAAGGAAGCTTTTCATCTTGGAATTTCTTCTTAATGTTTTCCTTTACTAATTCTGGATTTGTTCTTATTAATTTAATATCTATCATGATTTATATCTCCTATTTAGCAACAATATTAACTAGTCTCTTTGGTATTACGATAACCTTTAATACGTTTTGTGCACCTAATGCTGCTTTAACTTGGCTATCGTTTAATGCAATATCTTGAATCTCTTGTTGAGATGCATTAGAAGGAACAACTATCTTTGCCTTAATCTTACTGTTGATTTGAACAGCTAATTCATATTCGTCCTTAACTAAAGCTTTCTCATCGCACTTTGGATATGCTTCATTAAATACAGATGTTGTGCCACCCATTATTTCGTTGAATTCTTCTGCTGTATGAGGAATAACTGGCGCTAACAATAATACTAAATCTTTAATACAATCTTTGTAGAATTTAGCATTAATTTCTTCAGCATCTATATATTTATATATAGCATTTACATATTCCATTATTCTTGCAATAGCTGTATTGAAAGAGAAAATCTTGAAGTCTTCTGTAACTCTCTTAATTGTTGAGTTTCTTACGAAGTTTAATTCTTTTTCTCTTGATGCAAATGTATCATTACCTTGAACATCTTTTGTCTTTACAACTAATCTTTCAACTCTATCTATAAACTTAACGATTGAATCGATACCGCTTTCATTCCATGGACCACCCTCAATATATGAGAAACCAAACATCAAATACATTCTAAATGCATCTGAACCATACTTTTGGATGCAATCATCTGGAGAAACAACGTTTCCACGAGATTTTGACATCTTAAATCCATCTGGTCCTAGAATTGTTCCTTGGTGAACCAATGATTTAAATGGCTCATCAAAGTTTAAGTATCCTAAATCTCTTAATGCCTTTGTGAAGAATCTAGCATACAATAAGTGCATACAAGCGTGTTCTGCACCACCAATATACTTATCTACTGGCAACATCTTATTGATAATAGCTGGATCAAAAGCCATCTTATCGTTATGAGCATCTGGGTATCTTAAGAAATACCAACTTGAACATACGAATGTATCCATTGTATCTGGGTCTCTTCTTGCTGGCTTTCCACACTTAGGACATACTGTATTCATATATTCTTCACACTTTAAAAGTGGAGATGCGCCATCTGGTGTAAAGTCTACATTGTATGGTAATTTAACTGGTAAATCAGCTTCATTAACTGGAACTTCACCGCAATCATCACAATATACAATAGGAATTGGACATCCCCAGTATCTTTGACGAGAAACCAACCAGTCTCTTAATCTATAATTTGTCTTTAGAGCTCCCTTGCCTTCTTTTTCAAGTTTTTTAACTATGGCAACCTTGGCTTCTTCTGTTGTCATTCCATCGAATTCACCAGAATTGCAGCATACGCCATATTCACAATATGGAAGATCGTCTGGAGAACCATCTTTGCTCTTAATAACTCTTATAATATCTATTCCATGCTTTTTAGCGAAATCATAGTCTCTATCATCGTGAGCAGGAACGCCCATTACGGCACCAGTTCCATATGAAGCAAGAACATAATCACCAATCCAAATTGGAACTTTCTTACCATTTACTGGGTTGAAACAATAACTTCCTGTAAATACACCAGTCTTTTCACGAGTTGTAGATAATCTATCGATTTCTTTTGTTTTAGCACATTCTTCTTTATATGCTTCAACAGCAGCTCTTTGCTCTTTAGTTGTTAATTTATCTACAAGTGGATGTTCTGGAGCTAAAACAACATATGTGATACCAAATGATGTATCTGCTCTTGTTGTGAATACTCTAAATTTATCTCCACTTTCGCATTCAAATTCAATTTCGCCACCAGTTGATTTACCAATCCAATGCTTTTGCATTGCTTTAGTTTTTTCTGGCCAATCCAACTTGTCTAAATCTTGCAATAATTCTTCTGCATAATTAGTAATCTTGAAGAACCATTGTGTTAAGTCTTTTTGAATAACTTGGCTTCCGCATCTTTCGCACTTGCCGTCAATAACTTGTTCGTTAGCTAAAACTGTCTTACAAGATGTACACCAGTTAACTGGAGCCTTCTTTCTGTATGCAAGTCCTGCTTTATATAATTGCAAGAAAATCCATTGTGTCCATTTATAGTAATCTGGCATACAAGTCTTTATTTCATAATCCCAATCAAAAGAAGCTCCCATTGCTTTTAATTGCTTTTCCATTGTAGCAATGTTTTTAAGAGTGCTATCTTGTGGGTGTATACCAGTCTTAATTGCGTAGTTTTCTGCAGGCAAACCAAATGCGTCAAATCCCATTGGTTGGAAAATTTCCTTGCCTTGCATTCTCATAAAACGTGCATATGAATCACTTGGCCCATAATTGTACCAGTGCCCTGCGTGCAACTTTGCACCAGATGGATAAGAGAACATTTCAAGTACATAATACTTGTTATCTATATTCTTTTTGTTGAAAGAATACAATTTTTCATCTTCCCATTTCTTTTGCCATTTTGATTCAATCTTTTTAAAATCCATTATCTTTCGCCTCAAAATATATTAATAATTATAATAATATATTATATCTATTTGAATAATTAAGTAAAGTGTCAAGAAATATAAAATTTAAAAGGAGCCCTAAAAGAGCTCCTTTTTGATGAACTTAATTACTTAAGTTAATGATTAG
>CAMOQV010000029.1 GCA_946623205.1 uncultured Clostridia bacterium | reverse complement strand
AGCATTTTATGCTTAAAGTTTAACTGTTTTATAGAAATTGTATTAGTATATATAATCTCGCATAAACCTTTCTTAGTTTTACTCGTATTATATTTTTCTAATCTCTCTAATTTTGTATGTCTTTCACCATACTGAATATATCTATGTCGTTAGATATACTCTCTACTATGCAGTTGTCAATGTACAAAAAAAATCCGGTTAGATTTTTGTTGGTGGGCTCAAGTGGACTCGAACCACCGACCTCACGCTTATCAGGCGTGTGCTCTAACCAGCTGAGCTATGAGCCCATAAAGTGGTGGAGATAAAGAGAGTCGAACTCTTGACCTCCTGCTTGCAAGGCAGGCGCTCTAGCCAACTGAGCTATACCCCCACATTTCGGGAAGTTTAATTGTGAATTTTTGTGTATCACTCTTAAACAGCCTTTATATAATAGCAAAGCAATTATACGTTGTCAAACAAATTATTAGAAAATTTTATCAATTTTTTTTAAGTGCATTAAAAGCTAAAAAAAGACGCAAAAACAATCAATTTTCAACTATTAATATTTAAATATTATAATAATTTCTTTCTTTTTAAGATCCAAATTGATAACGCAGTAGCAATTACAGAAACACCAGCAACTATAAAGAAGCCAATCTTGTTTGCTTGTCCTGGTACCCAAGTATTCATTCCCCAAAGGCTGGCTATTAGCGTTGGGATAGAAATTACTAATGTTATAGATGTCAATAATTTCATCACACTGTTTGCGTCATTTGAAATTACTGATGCATAACCTTCTGTAGTTGTTGCTAAAATGCTTCTATAAATCGAACACATTTCGATAGCTTGCTTATTCTCTATTGATACATCTTCCAAAATGTCCATATCCTCTTCATATAATCTCAAGAATTGACCAAGTTGTCCTTTTGCGTTCATAAGCTTTGATATAACTGCATCGTTACCTGTCAAAGATGTTGAGAAATATACTAGAGAGTTTTGCAAATCTAACATTTGAAGAATTTCTTTATTTCTTGTAGATTTGCGTAATTCGTTTTGGATACGTTGAGATGCTTTATCTATTTGCTTTAGGTATGCCAAGAACTTAGCTGCAGTGTTTCCAAGGATTTGGAACATAAATCTAGATTTCATAGAAGTTGAGAATCCTTTAACTCTGTTTCTAATAAAGTCTCTAATTACAGCTGTATCTTTTAAACACACAGTAACAAATAAATCATCTTTAACAATTGTTCCAAGTGGGATTGTGAAGTATGAATAGTAATCATCCTCTTCTTCAATTACTGGAATATCGACAAGAACTAATGCGTGAGAATCCTCAAGCTCAATTCTTGAACGCTCTTCGTCATCTAGAGCTGCTTTTAAAGCATCATCCTCTATTCCACTCATTTTGGAGATTAAGGCTACTTCTTTATCTGATGGATTGACTAAATTAATCCAACAATGCTTTGGATCAAAATTTTCTGCCATGTAAATGTCTTCTGTGATTACTTCTAACTTGTTTTGAGAATTTGTCTTGAAGATTTCAATCATAGTCCTCACCTCCTACGAATTACTTTCGCCTTCATAATAACCCAACCAAAAATCTTTTTGCAAGCAAATGCGCGTAGAAAAACTATTTTTTGTCTACTATTTCTATTTGCATATTTTGGCCTAGTACATAAATGTACATTTTATCTACTGGTTCAAGATAACAACTCTCTATTGCCTTTTTATATAATTTTAATTGTTTATTATATGTATTAGCTATGTCTTTTTCAGAAGCCCCTGAGTATTTATAATCTATTAATATACTTTCTTTGTTCGTTTCAGAGCGAGGTATAAACAAATCAAATGTACCTTGTACCAATATCTTATCTTCAATTGTTGTATCTACAATTTCATTCATAGGAACAAACAATTTAAATGCAGCTTCTCTTAAGCATCTATTCTTCTTTGCAATTTGCATTAGTGAACTATTTAAACAATCCATAATGTTTTGAGCTTTAACCATCTCTCGTTGTTCTTGAGTTAATAATCCATCTATAACCATTTGCTCAATTGCATCTTCCAAATCTGCCATAGTATATATTGATTTAAAATCTAATAATTCTAATACTCTATGATAAGCAGTACCAGCCCCTGGAGTTGTAACTTCTTTTACTCCAAAGAAATCTTCTAAATCATAAACAACTTTATATTCATCTTCTTCAAGCTCTTGAGATGGCAATTTATTGATTTGTGTAACTGAATGCCATATTGGAGTTTTCGTACTCTCTTCATATTTATAATCATCAACGACCAATCTATTGAATTCGCCTAAGAATTTATCATCAACCTCAATTTCGTTTATATCGAATTTAGATTTAGCATCAATTCTACTTGCTTGCTCCTCTGCATTCCATACATCGCAATACTTTTCTTTAAAGCCTTGTGTTGTTGCTGATGCATACGATAACAATCCTAAATAACTACCAACGTTCTTTGGTTCTTTTGCGGTTTCTTTATAACTAGGTATTTCTTTTTTCGATTTTGCCGTAATGTATAAATACTCTTGAGCTCTAGTTAATGCAACATACAAGCCACGCATCGCTTCTTCTCTATTTGTGTTTTTAGAGTTTCTAAGTAAATATTCATATATAAATGATTTTGATGCAGTCTTGCTTTCTTCATCGTAATTCTTTATTCCAAAACCATATTTCTTATCATAGATGATCTTATCTGTTTCACTTTTCTCTCCACGATCTGCATTTATTAAAAATACGATTGGATACTCAAGACCTTTTGAACCATGTACTGTATTACACTTTACACAATTTGCTGTAGATATTGATGATTCCTTTGTCGAATCTATAGATCCATATTCTCTATATATTGATAAGAATTTCGAAATAGATGTATTGTATGACTTTGATGTTAAATCGTTTAAGAATGTATACAATTGAGTCAATATGCTTTGTCCATTTTCTTGAGATAGGACATATTCATCAAACATATTCTCTTCGATTATCAATTCAAGCAATTTATCTACAGGCGTAAATCTTGAATAGAATCTATATTTTTCAATCATCTTATTAAACTTATCTATCTTTGCGTTAATTTCTTTATCCGATCCTTCATATGTATAGAATGCTGTATAGAATGGAAGTTTACCGCCTTTGCAAGCATTTCTTATTTGAGCAAGTTCTGCCATATTGAATCCACCAAACACGCTCAATAGCACATTCGTTAATTCAATATCTTGTTGATTATTATCTATTACATTTAATAAAGATATCAAAAGAGTTGTCGCAAAATTCTTTGAATCTTCAATCGCGTTAGATATATCAATAGGAATGCCAAGCTTTTGTAATTCACTAACTACTGGCATTGCTCCACTTCTTGCTCTAAATAAAATTGCTATATCTTTATATTCAACTGGCTTTGGTCCTTTGTCTGATGGAATAACAACCTTGCCTACAATTTCTTGTATCTTATTAGCAATAAATAAAGCTTCTTCATTTGCATTATTTTGATTATCTTCAAATACGTGTTCTTTTGGAGAATATATTCCATCTTCAGGAATATTAGAATGCGCAACTTTTTCTTTTGGAGGAACAATTGTGATTTTTACTCTTTCGACGCCTTTAGGTTCTTTGCCCTCGCAATATTGCAATTGAGCATCCTTTTCATAGTTAATCCCGCCAAAGTTATTTGTCATATTAGCATCAAATACTTTATTGACGAACTCCAAAATCTCGCCTTGCGATCTAAAGTTTTCGTTTAAATCTACAGATTTGCCTAAAGTTTCATCGTCTTTATATTGTTTGTACTTATTTAAGAAGATTGTTGGATCAGATAATCTAAAGCCATAAATACTCTGCTTTACGTCTCCGACCATAAATGTATTTTTACCATTAGACATAGCTGTTAAAATTCTATCTTGCAAAGGATTTATATCTTGATATTCATCAATACAGATGTAATCATATTTTTCTTGTAATTCCTTCTTTATATCGTCATCAGATAAAATCAACAAAGTCTTTTGTTCAATATCATTGAAATCTAACTTGTTATCTTCTTGTTTAGCTTTAACATATTCTGCATCCACTTCTTTTAGAAGACGCACATATTCATCAAGCATTTCTTTATCATTTTTAATATCATCTGCAAATGTATCTTTGTTTTGTAAATTAGCTTCACATAATACTTCGCCAAGAAGTGTCGTTGTTTTGCTATACACAATAGCAACTGAACGATAGATTGGTTCATCCTCTATAAATTTAAAAGTTTTTGCGCCCGGAGTCGTATGAGGCTTATATTCAAGACCCATTAAATCTTCGATTTCGTTGGCCTTTTTTATCATTCCACATACATAATGAATCTCGTCAAAGTATTTTATTAAGACTTCTTTCTTTTTATCTTCTTGTATTTGATTAATTACAGCCAATTGCTCATCACAGATTAAATCAATGTTTTTTGCTGTTTCTTTTAATCTCTTCCAATAATCTATATACAAATTACTATTCTTAAAATCAATATATGAAGATATAGCATCTTTTTCCAAATATTGAATATAGTTCTCATGGTTTCTTATTGCGTTGTAACCTTTTTTAATATCATCAATGAATTCATATGTTCCTAGAAAATTCTTAAGAGCTAAATACTTTTCATTAGATATTAAATCATTTGCATGAACTACTTTTGTTACAGCTCTAGAAAAATACAAATCAGCTTCTTCTTGTTCCATTACAGCAAATGCAGGATCAACTTCTGCCTTTTGGAAATACATTCTAACAATACTTGAACACAAAGAATCGATAGTTGATATGCTAGCAATTGCAATATCCTCAATTTGCTCTCTTAATCTCTCTGCTTTATCTGGATATGTAAATATAGATTTTAGAAGTTTTCCTGCAACCTTTATTTTCAATTCTCTTGCAACTTCTCTAGTGAATGTTACAATCATCATCTTCTTTATATCTTTAGGCTCTTTCAAACCATCTATATCTTCATTTGCGACCATTCTCGCAATCTTCTCCATCATCAAAGAAGTTTTTCCGCTTCCAGCAGACGCAGAAACTAAAGTATCTTTATCGATAGATTTAATAGCTGCCAATTGGCTAGGTGTCCATTTAACTTTCTTTTCTTCAGCCATTGTCTGCCTCCGCATCATTTTGTTCGTTCTTGTTTATATTTCGTATTTTTTCTGGATTAGATTCAATTCCACACATTGACTTATACTTACAATACATACATGGTTCAGGATCGTTGCCTTTCTTTTTATAAGCAAGAGGTGTAGCCTTAATAAATCCTTCTCCCATTTCTTTTACTACTTTTTTCAACATCTTTATAGCATAATCGCATAACTCTTCATATTCTTCTTTTGTAACCAAGTTTGAGTCACTAGGTGTACATAGAGTTGGATTATTTTTCGACTTAGTCTTAATTGGGAATAATTGGCTTGCCCACGCATCATTAGTTATTAATGTGTTATCTAAATCTGAGATGATATTATCTGAATTTATTATCAAACCTGAATATTTTAATCTATCTTCTTTAGATTTAGAATTTACGCTATCTTGCAGTGATAGATACAACGCACCAGCAGGTATTGCCTTTTCTGCATCTGTAACTTCCATCAAATAGATAAGTGGTTGAAGCTTATGTCCATATTTGACATCGTTTGTCGTAAACGAAACGTCGGCCTTTGTCTTATAATCAATAACCAATACTTTCTTCTTACCACCATTATCGCAAAGATCTATTCTATCAACTTCACCATTAATCTTAATGCCATCGCCAATATCCATAGATTTCCAAATTGGCTTTTTACCATTATTTTCAGTGTCTGCAAATCTTGCTTCCATCAAATATGGTTTGAATGCGCTTACTTCCATCTTCTTAACCAAAATCTTTATAGATGTTGTTGCGTTAGATATTAGTGAGTTATATACATTCTTATATTCTGGATCATTTAAATATGAATATGCAGGATTCTCAACAATTGCTTTATCCAAAACATTTACAACAAATGTAAGAATTTCTTCTTCGTTCATTTGATCATAATCTTTTCTCGAGAAGAATGCTTCAAATATCTTATGTAAAAGCGTACCTGTATCTTGAACTTTAACGCCCGCGATTTCCCTTTCTTGAAGATATAAGACATTATCTATGCAATACTTAAATGGACATTGTAAGTACTTTTCGAACTTAGACATAGACATTCCACCCTTAGGCAATACTGAAAAGCCTTCAATGTCTCCATCGATTTCTCTCTTTCCTGAATCAAGCAATGATAATTTGTCGTCATTATTTAAATCTTGCTTTGCCATTTCGTACAAAGCTCTCATAACCTTCTTTAGCGTATCTGTTAAAGACAATGTGTTGTCTTCAATTTTTGCCTTTAATTCCAAATAAACTTCAAGAGCATTTTTTCTTGAGCCAACATACCAAGCGTATTTTTCTAAAGTCCAATCGTCGCTTGGCGTATCTATGCCAATAGCTTCTGGTTCTTTCTTTTGAGGATCAACTTGATTAATGATACTCAACAATTCTTTAACTGCATTAGATATTTCAAGTTTGTTTGTTTGCATATCTACCATTGGATATGAAATAACAAGTCCCTTCTTTGGTTTTAGAAGAACCATTAAAACATTCAATTTGGCATCTCTATTAACATCTTTTATTGAAGGATAAATATTAACGCCTTGCATTCTCCAAGATTCAAATTCTTGACTAGTCAACAATCCGCCTTCTTGAGCTTCGACTGGGAATACACCATCGTTTGCGCCAACAATAAAAATGTAATCTTTTCTTTCGTATCTACTTTTTTGTAAATCACCTACATATACACAATCTATATACATAGGAATTGTTGTAATAGTAACTGATGCTAGCGTTGATTCTAAAATCTTAAAGAATCTTAAAAGTGGCATTTTAACACTACCTAGCATCGCATCGAATTGATCTAATACCGCATAAATCTTTTTAGGGACTTGCTTTGTTACACTACTTTCGATGTTATAACCTAAATCCAATTGTTCTTTAGATAAATCATCGCTAAGCTTTTGTGCGTCTATTTTCTCCATAAATGCACGAATGCATGCAACATAATCTTTAACATCTATGCATTCTTTGAAATATAAAGGAGATAGAATATCTAAAAGTTTTACTCTAGTTTTATTTACTCTATCTTGTCTATCTACATCTGCTACGCATACAAAAGGTTGCTTAAATTTTGTTTCGTATTCAATACCATATTGTAAACAGTAATTTTCAAATTCATTTAAATCATTCCTGTCTATAATGGCATCTAATTCTTTCATAAAGGCAAACACATCTGCTTGAGAATAGTTATTAATAATAACCTTTAGCGCATTAATTAATAATTTAGATAAATTCTGATTAACTAACTGCTCTTTTGTATCTGCAAAGAATGGAATATTATATTTTTTAAATACACTTTCAATCGTTGCGCTATAATTTGCAACATCACAGCATACACATGCAATATCTTTATATCTAAAACCATTCTTTACTAATGCTTTGATTTGTATAGCTAAAGCTTTTATTTCCTCTTCTGGATTTTTAGCAAATTGTATCTCTATGTTTTTAATTCTCTTTTCAGATTTATAATTTGAAAAACTAAATAACTCTTTATAGATAACTTCTCTATTTTCACCTAAATCTTCTTTTTCATAAACATCATCTACGATGCACTTTTGTCCTGCTATTCTTGCAAGTGCTTTAATGTCATCTGCTGTTTGCTTTGGGAATAAATAATCATTCTTCTCTTGAGAATAAGGAAGAGTTATATTAATTTGAGCAACTGACCTTATCATCTCATCTATGATGTCTAATTCAATTTTCGAGAAAGTATCAAATTCAGAGATGAAAATATCATATGAACTGTATTCACTATCTTTGAACGCGTCTCTTAAGTTTTCAAGTTTTGAAATATAGTCTGAATAACCTTCGTTTAGAAGATTCATATATGACTCATAAATTAATAGGATATCTGAAGTCTTATTATGGTATTTTGGAGGTAGTTTATTAGACAAGTTTCTAATTTGGTCAATACTAATTCCATTACCCCTAATTAAAGCGATTAAATCTAATACCTCTTTTGCAAACCCAACAAATGATGATGCTTTTTTATAATACAAAAACTTACCAGAATTATCTTCAATGATTTTTCTTATAAGCATGATCTCTGTTTGTTGATTCAGAGTCTTTGCTTCGTTCTCTTTTAAAACAGCATCCGCAAGAGTTCTAAAAGATCTAACTTCAATATTCATTGCGCCTGGAAGTTTTAGATAATCTAAAACAAGCATTTCATAAGATAATACAATTCTATCTGGAACAATAATTAAATACTTCTTATTTAAAGCATAAGGCTTCATCTTTTCAAGTATGTATTTACTATCTATAGTTTTCGTGAGAATTAAATTAACCATATCTCTATTTTAACGACTCAAGCCACGCTTTTCAATAACCAATAATTATATTATTGCTTTACCGTGGGCGATTATGCCCTACTTTATAGAACGTGAGCGCACTCACGCTCGCGTAATATTACTTTACTTTACAAGGGTTGTTTGTTAAAATTATTTTCGAAATTATTAAAGGAATTCGATTATGAAAAAGATTATTTTATTGGTAGTTAGTATCGTTGTAATCCTATCTATAAGTGTTTTTGCATTTATGGGATGCCAAGGTACAACTTCCCTAACAGAGATTTTTAGTGAATACAACGTATGGGATAATGTAAAGATGCCAGAAGAATTTACTTATTCAATGTACAAAGACGGACAAGAAGGCGCTATAGGAACTCTAACAATGAAAGTAGAAAGAGCAAGTTCAAATTATTATCTAGGAGCTGACGGTGAAGCTACAGCGGAAACAGCTATTTATTCATATAGCCTTTCTACACAAAAGTCATCATATGTAGCAAAAACAACTCTTGTATTAAATGATGGCTCTTACAAGCAAGAATCTATTGCCCTATTTAATGATAATTATCAATTATATGGTTCTTTCCAAAAGATTACTCAAGGCGAAACTGTTAAATCTTTCGTTTCTACAAATGTGGACGGCAAGAGATATAAATACAAGACAAACGCAGATGGATTTAGCGAAGAATATGCAATAAAGAATGGTAAATACAAGTCTGCTCCATATTTTGATAACACAATGATCTATTATGTTGCAAGAAGTATGCCAAACGATTCTACATACGCAAACTTCTCTTTCAACATTTTCAACCATGAAAAGAATGACAAAGAAAAAGTATACTTAGTAAATTCTTGCGATACAAAAACAGCTATTATACTTAATAACAATACTTATGAATGTAGAACAATTGGTATGAGAACAACAGACGCCTTACTTGGAACAACAAATAATATTGCTTGCTTCGTTTGTGATTCTGGTATTAACGGATACAAACAAGTTATAACAAAGATTTACGAAGGCGAGTATTATTATCTATTAAACGTTTAATAATTGAACAATAAAAAATTATGGACTAGCGAACGCTAGTCCTTTTTTGATGCATTGTTGATTTTTTATTTTCCTACAACTTTAACGTTTAAAGTAAAGCTTACGCCTGGATATACTTTTACTTCTACCCCATATACGCCAGCAGCTTTAATTGTATCTTTGATGATGATTTTCTTTTTATCGATATCGTATCCCATCTCTAATAAAACATCGGCTATTTCTTTACTTGTAACAGATCCAAAGAATTTACCATTGTCACCCATCTTTATTGCAACTTCGATTTCTTTTGTATCTAATTTTGCAGCAATCTCTTTAGCTGCTTGTAGTTCTGCAGCCTTTTTCTTTGCTTCTTGTGCATTCTTTTGGTTTGTTTCATTAATAACGCCAGCTGTAGCTTCTTTTGCTAAACCTTTCTTAATTAAGAAGTTTCTAGCATAGCCATCGTTTACTTCAACGATTTCACCTTTTTTGCCTTGTGCTTTAACGTCTTGTAACAATAATACTTTCATATATTCACCTCGCAATAATGTTAGCATAGGCATTAAAAAGTTTCAATATGGACTTTTAGAAAATATATAATATAATTATATAGAGGTGAAAATATGATACCACAAGATCCAGTTATGTTATTAAGTTATATCAATTTAAAGTTAAGAGATGAATTCTCATCTTTAGAGCAATTATGCGACATCCTAGACGTCTCAGAGAGCGAAATAGTAGAAAAGCTTAAATCTATAAATTACGAGTACTCCAAAGAGCAAAATCAATTTATTTAAAATATTTATTATAATAGAAAGTAACCTGGTCGATCGACCAGGTTATTTCTATTTATCATTACGAAAATTAAAAGCTTAGATTAATTCAGCTGTAGCGCCAGCTTCTGTTAATTGCTTTAAGATATCTTCAGCTTCTGCCTTTGGAACAGCTTGCTTGATAACCTTTGGAGCTCCATCAACAAGAGCTTTAGCTTCACCAAGTCCAAGACCTGTAGCAGCCTTAACAACCTTGATAACTGGGATCTTGTTTGGACCAGCTTCCTTTAGGTTGATATCAAATTCTGTCTTTTCTTCTGCTGCTGGAGCTGCTGCACCACCAGCTGCTGGAGCTGCAACTGCCATAGCTGCTGCAGAAACACCAAATTCTGTTTCAATTGCCTTAACTAAGTCGTTAAGTTCTAATACTGTCATACCTTTAATTTCTTCGATTAACTTTGCGATATCCATGATTTATATCCTCCAATAATTTCTAATTTAATTTAAGCGATTAAGCTTGTTTCTCTGCAACTTGTTGCAAAGCTCTTGCTAAGCCACTGATTGGGCTTTGTAGCATACCAAGTAATTGTGCGATAAGCACTTCTTTTGATGGGATTGATGCTAATGCATTAACTGTGTCAGCTGTGATATATGCTTTATCCATATAACCTGACTTAATCTTTAATGCGCTTACTGAACCCATAGCATCTTTGAAAACTTTAGCAGCGGCTGTAATTTCACCGTTTGCAAAAGCAACAGCAGTTGGCTCTTGTAAGTCGTTAGCGAAGCCTTCAATTCCTAATTCTTCTAAAGCCTTGTTTACAAGTCTGTTCTTAAGAACTTTGTAATCAACCTTAGCTTCTCTACACTTAGCACGTAAAGCTACGTCGTCAACTACGTTAATGCCCTTGTAACCAATTAAGATAAAACCGTTAGAACTTTGAATCTTTTCTTTGATCTCACCAATTTGTTTAGCTCTTAATTCTCTAGCTTCTGACATTTTTTACCTCCTATAATGATAAATCCCTCTACGCCAAAGACATAGAGGGATAATAATAAACATATTATTTCCACACCCACCTCGGCAAGATATTGAGCTTTTTACGGCACTTGCTGTCTCTGGCAAGATATTAATTGTGTAATTATAATAATATAATATTTATATTAGTGTCAAATAAATTAACTACTAATAAAGACTATTTTGCGTTAACCTTGATACCAGGGCCCATTGTTGAAGAAATAGAAACGCTCTTTACATATTGTCCCTTAGCTGAAGCTGGCTTAGCCTTGATAATTGCATCATAGATTGCTTCGTAGTTTTGAAGTAACTTCTCAGCACCAAATGACTTCTTACCGATTAATACGTGAATGATATTTGTCTTATCTAATCTGTATTCAACCTTACCTGCTTTGATTTCGTTAACAGCTTTTGTAACGTCCATTGTAACTGTACCTGATTTTGGGTTTGGCATTAAACCCTTAGGTCCAAGGATTCTAGCAACCTTACCGATTTGTCCCATCATATCTGGTGTAGCAACGCAAACGTCGAAATCTAACCAGTTTTGTTGGATCTTAGCGATCATTTCTTCGCCACCAACATAATCTGCTCCAGCAGCTGTAGCTTCATCAGCCTTAGCTCCCTTTGTGATTACTAAAACTTTCTTAGACTTACCTGTACCGTTTGGTAATACAACAACGCCTCTAACTTGTTGATCAGCGTGACGAGAGTCAACACCTAACTTAACATGTAGTTCAACTGATTCATCAAACTTAGCTGTAGCTGTTTCTACTAATAGGTTTAATGCATCTGCTGGTTCATAAGCTTTAGTAGTATCTACTAACTTTGCAGCTTCTAAATATCTCTTACCTTGTTTCATATATACTACCTCCTTATTACTCTTCTACAAGTACGCCCATACTTCTAGCTGTACCTGCTACCATGCTCATTGCAGCTTCTAAAGAACCTGCTGTTAGATCTGGCATCTTTGTCTTTGCGATTTCTTCTACTTGAGCTTT
>CAMOQV010000028.1 GCA_946623205.1 uncultured Clostridia bacterium | reverse complement strand
TTTGCTTATACCCGTTTGATATTTTGTTGGAGACCCTATGTTTTGGCAGAAATATGCTAAGTCAAATGTATTTTGATATTTTGAATCTGTTTTATAACACTTTTCTGGCTTCTCAAGTATAGATGAACCCCAATAATATTCCCATGTAATTAATGACTCATCATCATAGAACTCAATTGCCATACCATATGTATTATATAATTTCTTTTGAGCATCCGTCTTTCCTGTTAGATCAGCTAATCCTGTGTTCTTAAAAGCATCTCCACCAAACGACATATAATCAAGATGTGAACAGTAATGTGGAATGTTAATATACTTTAAGTTCGCACAATCATAGAATGCATATTTTCCAATCTTCGATACATCGCTACTTAAACGAATATTCTCTAGTTTTCTACATCCGTAGAAAGCATAATCCTCAACCAGGTCTATTCTTGAAAATTCAGCATAGTGATTATCCATATATCTATCTCTAACGTCTGGGTTCTTTGTAGAAACAGAATCAATAAAGTTAATAACATATGTTTCTACTGCGGCCCAATCGCCATAGCCAACACTTACCAAGTTTGCACAATTCTTAAAGCACGAGTCCTTAACTTCTATTGGATAAGAAGGATTCTCGATACATTCAACACTAATTAGAGCGGCACAATCCAAAAATGCTTCTGAGCCAAAGGTACGAATGGTTTTAGGTAGGTATACATGTGTTAAAGCTGAATCTTCTCTAAACGTCAAATTTTGTATAGTGGTTATATTTGTATTTCGAAGATCTACTGTTGTTATTTGTGTACAACCTCTAAACGCTGCGGCCCCTAAGCTATTAAGCGATGCTGGGAACACTGGAAGAGTTGTTAAGCTTGTACAACTAGCAAATGCAGCGCTTCCAATACTTGCCAATGTTGAATTTGCTGCCAATGATAGCGTTTGTAATCCGCTCGATGCGAATGCATATTGGCCGATGCTTGTTAAGGTGCTAGGTATTTCAAATGCTGTCGTACTAGAACACTTATAGAATGAGTATGCTCCAATTGTTTGCAATGTAGAATTTGATTCAAACGAAGCATCTAAATCTGTACATTCTGCAAAAGCATATTTACCAATTGTAGTTGTATCATTTGCAATTACTATCTTAGATAGATTTGTCATATAGAAAGCATAATCGCCTATCGAAACCAAATTGTTCGTATATGCTGGAGATGAACTTCCATCTTTGAATTTAACATCAACAAGATTTGTACAATAATCAAATGCACCATCTTCAATTGATGTTATTGTAATTGGAAGAATCAAATTTGTAATTGATCTTAATTTGTAGAAGAAATTCTTTGGGATTGATGTAATAGTAGAATCTATTCCACTCAAATCAAATGTTCCTGAAACAAGAGTTCCGTTAACATAAATATTTACTTCCCTGTTGTTATGATAGAATTCAATTGTTGATCCATTAAAATCAATGTTTAGATAATCATTCCAACTTGAAATATAAAGTTTCGTTAATGCGCTCATGCCATTAAAAGCAGTAGCACCAACCTGAGTTACATTAGATATATCTAAAGAAGATACATTTGTTGCATTATAAAAACCATTTTCGCAAATACTACTTGAATTAATAGTTACATATACATTAGCCGAATTACTTCCCAAATCCGTCCATTTCTTTTTTGCAGGATATGTTAGGTTAATTAAATATAAAGCTCCCTTAAAGATGTTATTAGACATCTTGTCAATGGTTGATGGGATTTCTAATGTATCTATTTTTGTTCCGCTAATAAATTCGCTACCGATATCTGTTATGCTTGTTCCAGTTTCAAAAGTTAACGTCTCTAAGCTTGAATCACCATAGAAAGCAAGGTTACCAAGGTTTGTTACACTTGCTGGGATTGTAATGCTTGTTATTCCTGTATAAGCGAATCCTGATGATTCAACAGTAGTTAGATTTGACCCAGACTCAAATGATACTGTTTCAAGAGCGCTACAATTAGCAAATGCACTAGCCCCTATTGTTTCTACACTTGCTGGGATAGTTATACTTGTAATACCTGTGTATGCAAAACAACTAGCTAAAATTGTTTCAAGAGTTGAATTTGCTTCAAAATTAACTGTTGTTAGCGTTGGAATATGATCAAATCCCATTACAGTTGTAACATTATTTGGAACCGTCAATGTACTTATTTGCGTGTTTGCAAATGCATATGTTTCAATAGTTGCCAAATTTGGATTAAGTGTTACTGCATTAATATTTGAGCCATCGAACGCATGCGTTTTAATTGTTGTTAAAGCTGTTGGGAAAGTAATACCACTTATTCCTGTCTTGAAGAACGCATATGAACCAATTTGAGCTACAGTATTTGGTAATGTTAAAGAAATTATATCTTGGCATTTATGGAATTTATATGGGCTAATTTCTGTTAAACTCAAAGAGCTTAAATCAAGGTTTGTCACTTCATTTTGTCCAACAAACAATCTCAACTTATTATTCTCATTAGCAACAATTTCACCTTGAGTAAATGCCATATAATGAGCTAACGATTCAACATGTAAATCAACATCTCCGCCCGTTCCGATTTTTGAGTTCAACTCTGTCAAACTATGTGGAACATCTAAAGACGTAATGCCTGCGTTTTCAAGTGCATATTGATTTATTGTTTCAATAGTATCTGGCAAATTGATAGTTGTTACATATGTTAAGCCACGTAAAGCGCTTTTAGCAATACTTGTACCGCTAGTTATTGTAATGCTCGTTAATGATTTTGGAACATAATAACCATTTGCCAAATATTCATAGCTACTTGCTGATCCAGTATTTCTAAATATATATCCAAATGCTTTTGTAGATGTTGGAGTATCAGCTATAAATGGTAGCGTTATGCTTGTAATTGAATTAGCTCCACTTAAAGCATTTTGCCCCATACTTGTTAAATTAGAACCTGCCTCTATTGCAAAAGTCTCTAATCCTACACAATCTTTAAATGCCTTTGTTCCTATACTTTCTATTGATTTTGCTAGATTAATAGTTGTTAATAAAGAACAGCCTTCAAACGCGCTTTCGCCAATTGTTGTTAGCTTTGTAAGCGTTGAATTACTAAATGCTGTCAATTTTGCATCTCCACTAAATGCGCCATTCCCTATTGTTTCAACATCACGTAAAGTAATAGTTTGTAGGTTGCTCATATTAGCAAATGCATTATAATCTATTGTTTTAAGACTATGCCCATTTAAAGCAGTTATACCGGTACAACCATTAAATGCATTTGATCCCATTGTTTGTACATTCGCAATATCTAAAGCTTTTAAATTGCTACAATTTGTAAATGCATTAAAACCGATGCTAGTAACTGAAGCTGGCAAGTCAAGAGATTCAATACCTGTACATCCATAAAAGGCTCTACCTCCTATAGATTCCAAAGTGCTTGGTAATTTTACGCTTGTCAAAAGCGTACTGCCTTCAAATGCAGAATAACCAAGTTTAGTTCCTTTTGATTCTGAAATGTCTACTGTTTTTAGAGAATCTCTAATGTAATATGATATCCACGAACCGAAATCCAATTCTTCTGATGTTATAGTCAAGTTTTCAACTTTAGATTCATTGAAAATATAAGAGAAGATATATTTTTGTTTTGTAATTATTAAATCTTTGACTGGAATTTCTGTATCATCACCAAAGAATGTGCGCAAGCTATAATACTTACTATCCTGCGTTTCAGAAGATGGATTACGAATGCCAATAAATGGCGTTGTTATTTTTGTTAAAGAAGTACAGCCAGCAAACACGCCTAGTTGAGTTTGAGATAATCCATATGGCAATACTATCTCTTCTATTGATGTACAATCCTTAAATACATCCATACGCAAATTTAATTCTTCAGTATCTTCGGCAAAAGTAACTGTTTTTAAATTTTCACAATTTTCAAACGCTGATTTTTCAATATCCCTCATTGTCTTTGGGATACTTACTGAAACAATATTTTTGTTATCTTTAAATACTTCTTGTTCAATTGTATCTATAGTAATGCCGTTAATTTTCTCAGGAATTACATACTCTGTTGCTGTTTTATCTTTTATACCGATAATAGCATTGCCGTTTTCGTTAACAATGTAATTAGATAAATTATCATCAAAGCACGCATAAACATCCATACTTGATTGATAATGCCATATTGTATCTTTGAGGAACTCTGCTTTCTCGCCAGTTTCTGGTTTATCATATTCCCAACGAACAAAGTTCTTGCCTTCTATTGTAGGATTTGCTGGAAGTTCAATTTCATGATCGCCCTTATTAAACTTTACTGTTGCGTAAACACTACCATCTACATAAAAAGTAACATTCAAAGAGCCACTTTTATTAAAACACGAAGAAAGCACTACACCTAAGGCAACAATTAATACTATTAAAATAATCCCTACTAATATCTTTTTCACGGCAATACCCCTTTCTTTTATTATATAGTATCGCGCGCTTAAAATAAACATAGTCATAAAAATAGGCCACCCATGAGGATGGCCTAAGATATCTAATTAACTCAATTATTGAGCAAGAGCTTGTGAAACAGAAACTGCAACAGCAACTGTAGCACCAACCATTGGGTTGTTACCCATACCGATTAATCCCATCATTTCAACGTGAGCTGGAACTGATGAAGAACCTGCGAATTGAGCATCTGAGTGCATACGACCCATTGTATCTGTCATACCATAAGAAGCAGGACCTGCAGCCATGTTATCTGGGTGTAGAGTACGTCCTGTACCACCACCAGAAGCAACTGAGAAGTACTTCTTACCTAATTCAACACACTCTTTCTTGTATGTACCAGCAACTGGGTGTTGGAAACGTGTTGGGTTTGTAGAGTTACCTGTGATAGATACGTCAACGCCTTCAAGGTGCATAATTGCAACACCTTCTCTAACGTCATCAGCACCGTAGCAACGAACTGCTAATCTATCTGGGTTGTTACCATACTTTGTTTCCTTAACGATCTTAACCTTACCTGTGAAATAGTCAAATTCTGTTTCAACATGTGTAAATCCGTTAATTCTAGAAATGATCTTTGCAGCATCCTTTCCTAAACCGTTTAAGATAACTCTTAATGGTTCTTTTCTAACCTTATTAGCTTTCTTTGCGATACCGATAGCACCTTCAGCAGCAGCGAATGATTCGTGACCAGCTAAGAATGCGAAGCACTTTGTATCTTCTGTTAGAAGCATAGCACCTAAGTTACCATGTCCTAAACCAACTTTTCTATCATCAGCAACAGAACCAGGAATACAGAATGATTGTAAACCTACACCGATCCACTTAGCAGCTTCAGCAGCGTTCTTTGCGTTGTTCTTAATAGCTAGAGCTGCACCAACTGTGTAAGCCCAGCAAGCATTTTCAAAACAAATTGTTTGGATATCTTTTACCATTTGGTAAACGTCTAATCCCTTGTCTTTACAAATCTTTTCAGCTTCTTCAATAGAAGCGATGCCATTTTCATTTAGGCACTTATTGATTTGTGCGATTCTTCTTTCATAACCTTCAAATAAAGCCATTTTCGCATCCTCCTATTATTCTTTACGTGGGTCAATGAACTTGACACCATCATTATATCTACCATATTGGCCTTTAGCTTTTTCAAGAGCAGCTTCAGCAGAATCTCCCTTCTTCATGAAGTCTGTGAACTTGCCTAGAGATAAGTATTGGTAACCAATGATTTCGTTGTTTTCATCTAGAGCTAATGAAGTAATGTAACCTTCTGTTAATTCTAGGTAACGAGGTCCCTTTTCTTTTGTTGAGTAGATTGTACCAACTTGAGAACGTAAGCCCTTTCCTAAATCTTCTAGTCCAGCACCAATAGCTAAACCATCTTCAGAGAAAGCTGATTGTGTTCTACCATAAACGATTTGTAAGAATAATTCTCTCATTGCTGTGTTGATAGCGTCGCAAACTAAGTCTGTATTAACAGCTTCTAGAACTGTCTTACCAACGATAGCTTCAGATGCCATAGCAGCTGAGTGAGTCATACCAGAACAACCGATAGTTTCGATTAAGGCTTCTTCGATGATACCATTCTTAACGTTTAATGAGATCTTACAAGCGCCTTGTTGTGGAGCACACCAACCGATACCATGTGTGAAACCACTGATATCTTTAATTTCTCTTGAATATACCCATTTTCCTTCTTCAGGAATTGGAGCACAACCATGAGAAGCACCACAATTAACTTTGCACATATTTTGTACGTCTTTTGTGTATTGCATTTTTTATCTCCTCCTAAATTAATGCGGATTAATTTATAAAATTTTAATACACGTCTATTATATGCTATTTATTATATAAATACAAAGAATATTTTTTATATAAAAGTAAAAATTTGGTGACATTATATCTTAGATATATTCATTTAGTGGCGAAAATATGGGCAATTGTATATAATTTTGGATGGAGAAATTATGTTAATTTACATTGTTAGACATGGCGAAACAAATATGAATAGAGATCGAATCTTACAAGGAAGCTTCGATACACCTTTGAATGCCGATGGAATTAATCTAGCCAAAATCACTGGCAAAGCAATTAAAGGCATTCATTTTGATGAAGCCTTTTCATCTCCCCTATCTAGATCTATAGACACAATTAAAATCCTACTTGAGGAAAGTGGTAATACAAATACTCCAATTAATCTTGATAAAAGATTACAAGAAGTAAACGTTGGTGATTGGACACTTTGCAATTTGGATGATAAATCAAATCCTGAATATGAACATATACACCAATTCTTTAAAGACCCATTTTCTTATTTAGATGTTCCAAATGGCGAAAACGTTTATGATGTTATGAAAAGAACTCAAGACTTTATTAAAGAACTAGCTAAACGTGATGATGACAAAACATATCTTGTTGGAACTCATGGTTTTGCTATGCGTTCTTTATTGAATATGTTCTATGAAGACAACAAAAACTTTTGGCATGGACACGTTCCGTATAATTGCTGTTTTAATATATTGGAAGTTAAAAACAAAAACATCTCCCTAATTAAGGAAGACGTTTGTTATTACGATAAAGATTCTATTAAAGATTTCTATTCATAATCAAAGATTGCTTTTTTATCTATATACTTTGAATATCCATCTTTCCAATCATGGTGATTAGGACAAGCATCATATTGTGGAAGCACTTCTTTTTTCATATCGATACGTATTAACAAATCATATCTATTATCTCTGTCGATACAATTTGTTATATATTCAACTTTATTTACACCATCAAGCTTTATACCATCAAATATTCTCTTTATATTTGAAAGCTCTGCTTTCCAATCATAATCTTTATTAAATTTTACTAAAATACAATGCTTCATGAACTGCCTCTTAAAATGAGATTTTTTATATGATATCATATCTTTTGGTATAATTTAAATATGAAATTGTATCACGTAGGCTTTTCAAAAATAGAGACACCAGATATCCACTTTGGAAGAAAGAATGCAGATTTCGGCCAAGGTTTCTATGTTTCGCCAAATAAAGACTTTGCCAAAAAGTGGGGTAAAAAAAGAAATGGCCTAGATACCATATTCAATGAATATATTTTAGATGAAACTGGGCTCAAGATTAAAACATTTGAAAGAAACGAAGAATGGTTCAATTACATCACTAACAATAGACAAAACAAAGATGATTATCTAAAAGAATACGATATCATTATTGGTCCTATCGCAAACGATACCATCTATGATACATATGGTGCTTTAACAAGCGGAATGATCCCTATGAATATCGTATTAAAGGTATTATGTGCAGGTCCTCAATATACGCAAATAGTTTTAAAGACAAAAAAGGCTGCAGATAATTTAAAATTTATATCTTCACATGTTATTCCATATGAAGAACTATTAAGCAATGCTTCATCTGTTCGCAAAGAAGAAATAGAATATCAAGAAGAAATGTCAAAAATATTAGAAGAATCAGGATTATTTGAATAATTCTAAAGCTTCAAACCCATGCTTTTTAGGCGCTTTAATCTCAATTATTCTAGTAATTGAGAAAATTTTATGGCGGAGACCGGAAGAGTCGAACTTCCTATGCCTTAACTCTGCATGTTAAGCTCTCTACGTTCTTGTTTTCACTGCATAAGAAGCATGCTAATCCGCATCTAGCTATTCCGAGTTCTCTTTTCATTGCCACTATCCTTTAATTTAGTTAGTATCTCTCTTCTTCCGATATTGGGTAAAAATACATTGCTTTATCGTTTAATTCTTCGATATCAACCGGATCATCAAACTCTGAATATTTCTTAATATCAAAATTCCAAGGTTTATATATTCCTCTTTCTTCATCTTCTCCATCGAAGTCTTTATCTATCTCACCTTCTAAATAAGCATATAAGGATCTTATATTATCTTCCCAAATGCCCATGCCTTTTGCATCCAGCACAAAACCAGTTGGAATATCTTCATCATCTTCAAATTCTTTTGTCACGATGGTTTTATATATTTTGCAATCAAAATCCCAACCATCACCTGTATCATAGACAAAAATGAACTTTTCAGGCAAATCTTTGATAGTTTTGTCTTTGAATGGCTCATTTCTAGAACTACCAAAACTATCCCATTGTTCCATCCACGATGAAGGAATATACGCTTTCTCTTTTGTGTGATACATAAAGAAATGTTCCATAGTGCCACCAAATACGTCGACCATTAATTCACCTAACTCTCCTAGGCCAATATCTTCTTTTACTAAAAATATGCGATAGAATCTACCTTTTGTTGCATATTTGAAATCCGCTCTAATTTTAAAATAATTCATCTTCATAATAATATTTACTCCTTATCGAATATATTAAAATATTCAGTCCTTCCAAAATGTTGGAATACTTTATTTATCTCTTTATCGTATGTTATTGCTATTTTCATTATAAAAAAAGCCTCCAAACTCATATTAAAAATTGTTTAATAACCAATCTGATATATTTATTATTCTTATACCTTCATATTGATATTCTGGATGTTTTGTTCTGGCAATTAATATTTTAGGATAAGCATCTTTTATTTGTAGAAGTGGTGTAACTTCTCTATTAAAAGTATCTTCACCAGTAATATCATCAGAAACTTGGATGTATATTTTTTCGCTTCCTTTCATTGCCACAAAGTCAATTTCTTTTTGATATAACTTTCCAATATAAACATCATATCCTCTTCTTAATAATTCAAGACATACAATATTTTCATAGCACCTTCCATAATCCATATTTCTGGTGCCTAAAATAGAAAATCTAAATCCTAAATCACATAAATAATATTTATCAGCTGTCTCTAAATATTTTTTTCCTTTAATATCAAATCTTTTTATATCATAAAACACAAAGGCGTTACATAAATATTTAATGTAATTTCCAACTGTAACATGATTAGTTTTAATTTGATTATTACTTAATTCTCCACTTATATTATTAGGTGATGTCATATTAGATATGTTATCCATCATAAATTCAGCTAAATGTCCTAACACCATTGTGTCAGAGAGATTATATTTAGATACTAAATCACGATTTATTATTGTTTCATATACATCTTTAATATATTTAACTCTATCTATTTCTTCATTATATAAATAAGAACCCGCTAAACCACCTTTTGTAACATATTCATCTAATAAGTCTTCTTTATTCTTTTGGTTATCATAATATTCACAAAATTCACTAAAACTAAATGGATACACTTCAATTTCAATGTATCTTCCTGTAAATAAAGTTGATAAATCAGAACTTAGTAAAAATGCATTTGAACCAGTAATATATATATCGCATTCCCCACTGTTATGAATACTGTTTATTGTTAACTCAAAACCTTTGCATAATTGAACTTCATCAATAAACAAATAATTATTCTTTTTAGCACTGATTCTTTCTTTGATATATTTATTAAGTTCTTTGTAGTCCTTTAGTCCATCAAATTCTAAATCATAAAAATCAACATAAATTATATTAGCTTTTTTATCTGATTCTTTTATGTAATTAATATAATCTTTCATCAATTCCGATTTACCAGATCGTCTTATTCCTGTAATTATCTTAATATCAGGAGTATCTTTTAATCCCTTAAGTCTATTTAGATAAAATGTTCTTTCTATTTTTTTCATAATGTTATCACTTTCAAAACTTTATTTTTTTTATACTTTCGAAAGTATTATATCATATACTTTAAGCAAAATCCATAAATCTACAATTTAATTTAAAAAAACGCATGTTGCACTTGATTTGACAATCTATCATTACAAAATAGTTCAACTCACTGGGACACGTTCCACTGGTTCGAACTAATAAAATAAGTGATTTTTATGATAATTTTATCGAATAAATGCCAAATTAATGGAGCGGATGATGGGAATCGGACCCACAACCCAAGCTTGGGAAGCTCGTATTTTACCACTAAACTACACCCGCACGCATAATCATTATACACGAAATAAATTAGAGTTTTAAAAAATCTTTTAAATTCTTACCAAGGATTAATTCTTTCTCTTCATCCAATAAAGCTAAAGCATTAAACTTCTTTAATTCATCTGAAACGCTCCACATTGGATAATCTGATCCAAAGAAAAATCTCTCTGCACCAAAGTCTCTAATTATAGATACAGCATGAGTTGGAGATATAAAGCTTAATGATGAGGATGTATCAAAATAGAAATTGCCATATTTCGCTTCATGGTATACGCCGACCTCATCCCAATGAGAATAGCCTCCCATATGAGCTGCTATAACTTTTAATCCTTGGTGATTATTTAAAACATTTAAAAGTCTTTGAATTGATGAAAAATCAAATCTCTTATCACCCATATGCATTAATATAGGCAATCTGCCTTCAACTACATCATAGATCTTTTCTGCCTCTTTGCCATCGATGTTAAAAAGTTGGCAATCTGGATGCAATTTAACGCCTTTAAATCCAAGTGCTATACATCTATCGACTTCATCTTTGATTTCTTCTTTTCCCATAGATGGATGAAGAGCCATAAAGCCAATAAATTCTTTATATCTAGATAATTGAGTTTTAATAAAATTATTAATTGAATTTACTTGGTGCTCTGTTGTAGCAACAGAATGGATAAGACATCTTGAAATGTTGTTTTCTTTATTCTCTTTTAAAAGCTGAGCAATTGTTCCATCGTACTTTATAGGCGCGTCATAGAATTGCCCTATAGCCTTAGAGGCTTTCTTGGCAATTGCAGCTGGATATACGTGAACGTGTGAATTAATTATTTCCATATTGCATATACGGCGCAACTTTTGCTACGCCGTATATATTATACCATTATTGAATTCCTGGAATAGATGGGATTCCATCAAAACCTTTTTGTAATTCTTCATCTGTTGGGATATGGTCATTCATAACACCATCATTGTATTTTTGGTAAGCAACCAAATCAAAGTAACCTGTACCTGTTAAACCAAATACGATTGTCTTTTCTTCCCCAGTTTCTTTACACTTTAGAGCTTCATCAATAGCAACTCTAATAGCATGGCTTGATTCTGGAGCTGGAAGTATACCTTCACATCTTGCGAATGTTTCAGCTGCTTCAAATACTGCTGTTTGTTCAACAGCTCTAGCCTTGATTACGCCATCATGATAAAGTTGAGATAGAATTGGGCTCATTCCGTGATATCTTAATCCACCGGCATGGTTAGCAGATGGGATGAATTGGCTACCTAATGTGTACATCTTTGCAAGTGGACAAATCTTACCAGTATCGCAGAAGTCATATGCAAACTTACCTCTTGTGAAGCTTGGGCAAGATGCTGGTTCAACTGCTACGATTTCATAATTGTTTTCACCTCTTAGCATTTCGCCAACGAATGGAGATACAAGACCACCTAGGTTAGAACCACCACCAGCACAACCGATGATCATGTCTGGCTTAATACCATATTTCTTTAAAGCAGCTTGTGTTTCAAGACCGATTACTGTTTGATGTAGAAGTACTTGATTTAAAACGCTACCTAAAACATACTTGTATCCTGGATTTTTCATTTCTGCCTCAACAGCTTCAGAAATAGCACATCCTAATGAACCTGTTGTATCTGGGTGCTCAGCAAGAATCTTCTTACCAATTTCTGTTGTTGTAGATGGAGATGGAATAACTTTTGCTCCATAAGTTCTCATAACTTCTCTTCTGAATGGCTTTTGTTCATAAGAAACTTTAACCATATATACCAAAAGATCTAGGCCAAAGTATGCACAAGCCATTGATAAAGCTGTACCCCATTGTCCTGCACCAGTTTCTGTTGTAACACCCTTTAGACCTTGCTTTTTAGCATAATATGCTTGAGCAATAGCTGAATTTAGCTTATGGCTTCCAGATGTGTTGTTTCCTTCGAATTTATAGTAAATTTTCGCAGGTGTTTTTAGTTTTTCCTCTAAACAGTAAGCTCTAACAAGTGGAGATGGTCTATACATTTTATAGAAATCTCTGATCTCTTGTGGGATTGGGAAATATCTTGTATCGTTATCTAGCTCTTGTTTAATTAGTTCTTCACAAAATACTGCGCTTAACTCTTCTGCTTTCATTGGTTCCCCTGTTCCTGGGTTTAAAAGTGGTGCTGGCTTTGTTTTCATATCAGCACGAACGTTGTACCAACTTTGTGGAATCTCACTTTCTTCTAAGTAGATTTTGTAAGGTATTTCCTTTTTGTTTTCCATTTTT
>CAMOQV010000027.1 GCA_946623205.1 uncultured Clostridia bacterium | reverse complement strand
GAAATGGCACAGTTACTGCTATCTATACAGGAGCAGCTCCAGCAGATATTTATGAAGTAGAAACATCTCCAAATCTAGACACACTAGATTTATTGACTGCTGAAAACGGGGATTCTTTAGGATTACTAACTTCTTTTGACCCAGCTCAAACAAGTTATGTTATAAATGTTCCATTTATCTATAGCACAGTATATGTTTCAGCAACTTCAGAATCTAACATTACGATTAAAGTTGGTGACAATGTTATTGATAATAATACAATTAGCTTAGAAATTGGCACTCCAAAGGAAGTAAAAATAATCACTAAAACAAATATGAATAGTGAAAAGGAATATACATTAACACTTACAAGAACATCAATTATATTGAAACCAAGTGCAACTTCAGATGAGACTGCAGAAAACTTAGAGTTCGAAGTAGAGTATAATACATATAGCTTATTGCTTGTGAAATATACAGATCCTTCTATATATCTAGAAGTTCCAGGTATTGATTTAAATGGTGACGAAGATGGAACAGGTAAGACATTAGTATTTGACGAAAATGATAAGGTTGAATTAGAATTTACTAATGGATGCATTTTGCGAATTACTAGAACTCTAGAACCAATAGGAGATTAATCTTTAAAAGGAGCGTTTTAAACGCAAATTAATGGATAAAAAATATCAACTTAGACACTCGCTATATTTATTTATAGCTGCAGTGGTCTGGGGAATATCATTTGTATCTCAAAGATCCGCCATGCAAACAGAGCTTGGCGGATTTACATTTAACGGAATAAGGCTAATGATTGGATCCTTAGTCCTTATCCCTGTTGTTCTATTTTTGCGCCATAAAGACGGAGTTAAAAACTGGGAGCCTCAAAAGAGAAAAGAATATAACAAATACACAATTATAGGAGGCATCATCTGCGGACTTATTTTGTGCCTTGCTTCGAATTTGCAACAATTTGGAATAAAAGGTATGTCAGCGGGCAAAACAGGCTTTATTACGGCTATGTACATTGTTGAAGTCCCAATCATTGGACTTTTTATGAGAAAGAAAACATCTTGGCTTTTGGCAGTAGCTGTTCCGCTTGCTGTAGGTGGAATGTTCTTATTGTGTATGGTTGGAGAAACATTCACATTTGGCATTAGTGAATTGTTGGTTGTATTATGCTCATTTGTATTTAGTGCGCACATTTTGACTATTGATTATTTTGCGCCAAAAGCAGATGGCGTTTTGATGTCTTGTATACAATTTGCTGTTGCTGGTGTAATATCTTTGATATTAATGGCTTTTACTGAAACTCCAAAAATGGATGCAATACTTAATTGTTCAACAGAGATTTTGTACGCAGGTATTGGCTCATGCGGTGTAGCGTATACGCTTCAAATTGTAGGACAAAAGAATTTCAATTCAACTATAGCAGCTTTGATATTATCTTTAGAGTCAACAGTGTCTGTTTTATCTGGTTGGATTATATTGCATGAAAGTTTGTCAATTTACCAAGCATTTGGTTGCGTATTAATGTTTATTGCTATAATAATTGCACAACTACCAAATGAATGGATAACTAAAATATTTAAACCTAAAAAGGTTGAAGAAGAAAAAGTAGAGGAAACAAAATGCGAGCAGCAATAGTATTAAATTCTAAGGGCAACATTGCAAATATTGAAGAAGACTATATCATAGCTACAGATGCTGGCTATGAAGATGTATTAGCTCAAGGTAAAAAGCCAAATATTGTTATTGGTGATTTTGATTCTTCTATTCAACCTAAAAATTTAGATGTAATAAAGCTTCAAATAGAGAAGGATGATACAGATGGACAAGCGGCCATTGAATACGCAAAAGAGCACAATATTGATGAAGTTGTAATCTATGGCGTAATGGGTGGTAGGTTAGATCATGAACTTTGTAATCTATCTTTACTTGCTAAAGCTTTCTCATATGGAATTAAAGCGAGCGCAAAACAGCCTAATCTAACGATTTTATATAAAGAGGCGGGCGAAGTTTCGTTTGATATAAAAAGAGGCGCTACGTTCTCTATAATTGCCTTTGGTGACGAATTAACAATAACCGATGGTGTTAATACAAAGTATAAAATAGAGAATTTAAATATCACAAAGTACGATTTAGGAAGAAGTATTTCGAATATTGCTTTGGATGATAAGGTTTCGTTTAAAATTTTAAAAGGATCAGCATTTATCTTTATATATTAAAAATATGCAGCCCATTTAGAACTGCATATTATGTAATTATCGGAATAGTTAAGTTAGTTAGTTTAGTTCTATTCCTTATAGGTTTTATGCGTTTGTTGTTTCGTTTGTTGTAGTTGAAGTTTTAGCTTCTGTTTCGTTAACTGGTTCCCCATATAGTCCGTTTGACGCAATTTCAGCTTTTTCTTTTGTGAATCTTGTAAGCTCTCTAGCAAAGCTCTTAGAAGATAGAAGAAGAACTCCAACAACTAAAGCAATTGCGATATCTACAAATACAAATGAATTGTATGCTGTTGAATATGCAAATAAGTTTTCAACACCTGAATCTTTTGCGTAAGCACCAAATGCGAACACACCAGATAATACGTGAGCGATAAATCTACCTATAGAAGCGATTAGGGCACTTAGAACGAATTTAACTTGTGGGAATTTTGGTAACAAAGTTACATTCTTTAAACATCCTGCAAGTCCGATAAATGCAAATGCGATTGGGTAGTCTAATAAGAATTGAGCTGGGTGAATAATAAATGGATCTTGAATAGCTTGTAAAAGGCCATAGAAGAATCCAACAATAATTCCTTTCTTTGAGCCATAGATGTATGCAAATAACATAATTGGAACTAAAGATGCAAATGTTACTGAACCACCTTGTGGTAATTTGAATAATCTAATGTAAGATAGAGCAAAAGAAAGGGCAATTGTAATACCTGCAAAAGCAATTGATCTAGAATCAAACTTTAAGCTACTTTTTCTATCTGAGAAATATGCAATTGCAAATAGACCGACAACTAAAGCAGCTGCAGATATGTACAAGTTTGCATTATTTAATTGTCCATACTCACCTGTATAATAACCATCTCCATTGATGTTTCTTGAATAGAAGATAGCTGTTGTAACTATTGTTGCAATTATAGATGCAGCAATTACTAAACCACCAACAAGATTAGATGTCTTTAAGATTTCAGGCTTCTTTTTAGAAATTATAAATAAAGATACGGCTGCGACTAATATAGTTATTACTGTTACTAATCCAGGAATAAATACATAGTTTACGATATCTTTATTAACCCAGTTATCTTCAAGGTATTGTGGATCATAATGCTTTGCAATTTCTAAAGATAACATTAGAATTCCTACTACGGCTGCGTATAATACTAAGCATAATAGGGCTGGCTTGAATAGTTTAGTAAACAATTCTTTTTTTGTGAATAACAATACGATTCCAGCAACAAATAGAGCTGCTACAATAGCTATTGTTGTCCATTTTACGATTGGCTCTGCAGTCTCTACTGCATAAGCAGATAATAAATTAAACATAAAAAAACTCCTTTGGCTAAGGAGAACATTTAGTTAGTATTGATAACTTCCTTTCGCAAGTATTACCTTGTTACAAGTTCAAAGGGTATATCTCAGCCTTTCGGCACCCCTAGCCACACAATAATATAAGGCATTGGACGGGGGTTGTCAATTGAAATTTACATCAATATATCATATAATTATTTGGATGGAAAATTTGGTTTTAAAAGTTCAAGATTTATCTTTAAAATATTTCGGCGGATACAAGGGCGTAGATATGGTTTCATTTGAAACAAATGACTCTATTGCTATACTAGGGAAAAAGCTTTCAGGAAAAACATCGCTATTAAGATGTATCGCTAACCTAGAAAAGTATGATGGAAAAATTGAATTAAACACTATAAATATTGTATTCACATTTGATTTGAAATCTTTAAAGAAATCTAAGAGCGTTTCATATAATATTGCATATCCATTAATTTTAAGAAAAGAGCCAAACGTTGATGAAAAAGTATTGAAGATTGCAAAGGTGTTAAAGATTGATTCTATTTTGAATAAGAGTGTTAAAGAATTGTCTATATCTGAGCAAAGATTAGTAATACTAGCTCGCGCGTTTGTAAGAGACGCAGATTTGTATTTATTAGATAACCCTTTAAAGGATGTAGATAATAGAGAAGAATATTTCGAGATTTTAAAAGGTTTAATGAAGGATAAGTTTGTAATATATGCAACGGACGATGTAAAAGAGGCTGAATCGTTTAATAAGATTTTATGTATGGCTTATCAAAAAGCAATAGGGTTTGGATCAAAAGAAGAAATACTATCAAGACCAAAAACTATTGATGTATTAAAATTGTTTACAGATTATAAATTTGAAAATATAGAACTTAAGAAAGATGGAGATAAATATTATATTGAATATTTAAATATTAAATATGATGTGCCATCTCCAATAAGCGAAATATATAATGGCAAAGAAGTAGTCTTCGCTGTTAACGGCGAAAAGATTATTTTGAATATGTATTTCGATAAATCAACAGAATATTTGATTTCGAGGGATTGATATGGAAAAGAAAGATATTGATGTTTTTCAAGACGAAAAAGAAGAAGAGAAAGAAATTTTTATTGATTATTCTAATAGTGAACCACCTAAAAATATGGTATCTAAAAAGACAGCAATTGTATCAATAGTTGCTACTGTTTTAGTTTTGATGATTATTGCTGCAAGTTTTGTTGGTGGATTTTTCTTTGCAAAATCAAGAGGAATTGAAAGCGATATGCCACTATTAGAGCAAGCATATGAATTAGTTAAAAAATATTATTATAAAGATATTTCATTTGAAGAATTCCAATTAATAGCTACTCAAGTAATGATTAATTCTGTTGATGATTACACATTTATGGTGCCAAATAATGCCACACCAGGAAGTATAAAAGCAGGTTTAAGTACTAGACAAACTGCCTATAATGAACATATCGTAGCTGACATAGAAAAAAATTCTCCTGCAGAGGTTACTGTTGCCAAAACATATTGTACAAATCCTCATTATTCAAGATCTCCAGATTCTGCGTTTGAATATGTAGAATATTCACAAGTTAATGTCGAAGAAAGCAAAATTCATCTAGGATTAGGGGATAAATTATACGCGGTGGGCTATGCAGGTGCTAAACCGATTGTAGTTGACGGGTTACCTGTTGCTACGATAAATAAAATAATGGCTGAGTCGACTGATATTATCAATTTATATTTCTATAGGTCTAATGGAGATGGCGAATATTTAGATGAGGGACTATATAAGTTCGTTATTGAAAAGAAATACGTAATCAATGAATATGCAACTTTATATACTCCTGAACAAATTGGAGATACAACAGGTGAGAGCGCAATGATAAAATTCACTGGCTTTACAGGAAGTGCAATCCCAGATTTTGCAAAGTGCGCAAATGCTTTTAAAGAAGCCGGATATAAACATTTAATATTAGACTTAAGAAATAATGGCGGTGGAGATGGAGGCATTTTAGCATTTATTGGCGCTTGTTTAATAAAAGGTGCAGATAAAGAATCAAAGCCAATAATATACAATGTTAGAAACACAGGTAATGGTAAAATGAAAGGAGAGTATCTAAGCACTATTTCAAGCGCAGATGTCGTTATTGACGATGAAGTAACAACAATTAATGCAATTAATCTTCCTGCCGAGATTGGAGAGGATTTCAAATTGACGATTTTGTGTAATGGACATACTGCATCATCATCTGAAGCATTAATCGGGGCATTGATGTACTATAACCAAACAGAAATAATTGGCTCTAAAACATATGGAAAGGGTGTAGGGCAGATTACAATACCATTTGCTAATGGAAAATATATGTTATATATTACAAACTCACAATATTATATACCAACAGACGAAAACGGCGATGGAGTACTAGAATGGATTAAATCAATTCATAAGGTAGGGTTTACTCCAAAAGATGAAAATTTAATAGATGAAGTAATAAGACCAATAAGTTCTGATAAAGCTATTCAAAGAGCGTTGACACTATTAAATAACTAAGACTATAATTACGTTGTCCTATTTAAGGATTTATTCTTAAATCGGTCTTGAAATAAATACTAAATCGATGAGGATTCGGAGAGTAAGTGATATTAATTATATTTGCTTATTAACTCCGCTTTTGGCGGAGTTTTTTGATCCTAAATGGAGATGCTATGAAAAGAATTGGAGTTATAGGAATTGTTCTTAAGAACAAGGATCACGTTAGTGAGGTAAACAAGCTTTTATCTGAGCATTCAGATATTATCTTTGGCAGAATGGGCGTTCCAGATAAGGAAACTGGAATTAATACCATTAGTGTTATGGTTAAAGGGACAAATGAAGAAGTTTCTTCTTTAACTGGAAGATTAGGAAAGCTTGATAATGTTTATGTAAAAAGTGCTTTAACAAGCATGGAGGTTTTATAATGAAAAAGGTTTTAATATCTTTAATAGTAGTACTATTAGTGCTAACAACTATTTTTGCATTTGCTTGCAAAAAAGACGTCGTAGCTGAAGGAGAGTATACAATTGTTTCTCCAGATGGAGCTCCAGCTTTAGCTTTAGCTACATTTATCAAAAATTCACAAGTTAGCGAACAATTAAAAATTAATGCAAATGTTGTTTCATCAACATTAATTAAATCAGAAGCTGTAAAGTCTGATTTTGCTATTGTTCCAGCAAATATGGCCGCTATCTTATATAATCAAGGTGAAGAATATAAGATGGTTGGTGCGGTTACTAACGGAAACATGTATTTTGTATCAAACGTAGAAAACAATGATTTTCAATTAGAGGATATGATTGGTCATGTTTTGTATTCAATTGGACAAGGTTCTGTCCCAGCATTTATTATGACAACGCTTCTAAAGAATGCTAATATTCCATTTGTAGTTTCTGAAACTGCAGTGGAAGGTAAGGTAGCAATTCACTATGTAGCTGACGGAAAGACATTGATTCCAAAAGTTAAGACAGCTCAAGGTGTTGTTTATGGTAATCTAGCTGATCCAGCTGTAACAAACATGGTAGCAAGTGGTGCAGGATATAGAGTTGCAGATATTCAAGAATTATGGAAAGAATCAACTTCAGCATCAATTAAAGGATTTGCGCAAGCTGTTTTAATTGCTAAGAAATCACTATGTGAAGAAAAGCCTGAAGTTGTAGATGCTGTATTTAATGCAATCAAAGCTTCAGAAAGCTATATTGTTGAAAATCCACAAGAAGCTAGAGATTTAATTGCGAGCGTAAATCCAGCAACAGAATTGCCAGCAAAATTGTCTGCTAGTGTAGTAACTAATTGTAATGTACATGCATATAGAGCAAGCGCAAATATTGACTATATTATGGCTACATTAAACGCTGCATTTGCAATCAATCCAACTTCAGTTGGTGGTAGTGTTCCAGCAAAGGATAGCGGATTTTATTATTAATGAATAAAAAGAGTATTAAGGTTTTGGATATATTAATGCCATTTATTGCATTAGGATTAGTTCTAATCATATGGGCTATCACGGCCAAAGCAATAAATTCGCAAATAATCTTTCCAAGCCTTAGCTCTACATTTAAAGCATTATTCAATTTGCTTTCGCAAAAAGAGTTTTATCTATCTATTGGGAATTCTTTATCTAGAGTCTTATTATCATTTATTATTTCATTTGCATTTGCTTTAACTTTTGCAATTTTGTCTTCGTTATTAAAGAATGTAGGACAAGTAGTTTCGATATTGACTTCAATAATGAGAACAATTCCAACAATGTCTATAATCTTATTAGCTTTGATTTGGCTATCTACTTTAAACGCCCCAATGTTGGTTGCAATTTTAGTTATATTCCCATTGCAATTTGAAGGCATATTAAGCGCGATTAATAATGTAGATAAAAGGTTATTGGAGATGGCGAACATTTATAATGTCCCTCTAAAAAAGCAAATAGCGAAGTTGTATTTACCAGAAACCGCGCCAGGGATATTTAGTACAATTAAATCAACAATATCATTGAATGTTAAACTAATCATAGCTGCTGAAGTTATGGCCCAAACAAGAGATAGTATGGGGCTTCAAATGCAACAAGCATCTATGTATCTTGAAATGCATGTATTGTTTGCATGGACTATAGTTGCAGTATTATTAGGCCTTATTCTTGAGGGAATAGTGATTGGTATTCAAAAGTTGGTTGTGAGGAGCGGAAGATGAAGATTCAAGATTTATCTGTAAGGTTCAAAGATAACGTTGTATATGATAATTTCTCAATTGATTTTGATAATAAAAAAATCACTTGTATCTTAGGTCCATCTGGCTGTGGCAAGACAACACTTTTGAACGTTTTAACAAATAATGTTAAATACGAAGGAAAAGTGCTTGATTTAGAAAAATTCGCATATGTTTTTCAAAATTCGCGCTTAATCGAGTCAATTACGGTTGAAGAAAACTTGAAGTTTGTTATAAACAAAGAGGACTATTTTAAAATAGATAAAGTGCTTGAAGATCTTGAAATATTGGATTGCAAACAAAAGTATCCTCGTCAACTATCTGGTGGCCAAGCTAGTAGAGTAGCTATAGCTAGAGCAATCATTTATGATCCAAAGATTATCTTGATGGATGAGCCATTTAAAGACTTGGATATTGTATTAACAAAGAAACTTTTAGAATTATTTAGAGACCTAATTATTAAAAACTCATTAGGTGCTATTTATGTAACACACAATGTCGATGAGGCATTATCTATTGCAGATAGAATAATCGTTCTATCTAAATCACCTGCGAATATCGTATTAGATATTGATATCAATTCTGACCATTTAGACTTATCTTCTCAGGAGCTTAATATAGCTAGACAAAAAATATATAGTGCGCTTTCTATATAAAATTGATATAATTTTTTATAGAGAGGGCATTATTATGAAAGGATGTTTAATAGCAATCGTTGCGGTTTTAGCAATTTTAATGATTATAATTACAGCTGGGCTTGTATACTTCTTTGCCTTTGAAAAAGAAGTGCCTGCTGGTTTAATAAATCTTATCAAAGAAGAGATAGCAGGCGTTGGAAGCACAACGTTTAACGTAGATTATAAGCTCGTTAATGAATTTGGCGATGTTGCGGATGTTGTTACAAACACTATATATGATGCATCAGGCGAAATCACTTATTATGAAAAATCAGAAATGACTAGATCTGGGAAAGATGATACTTTAGTTATCGAAGTTAAGTATTATGATAAAGATGGTAATCTAGCTGAGCATATAAAATTGTACATTGAAGATGGAAAGTACAAATACTTATTTAACGAAGAATTGCTTGAATTAGACGAAGAAGATTGGAAGAATTATGCACCTGTATTGTTTGCATCTTGTATGCCATTTAAAGAACAAACAGATGGCCAATATAAATTAGAAGGCGGCGAGTATTTAGAAAACTTCTCAAGAATGACACAAAAGGGTATGGATGTTACTGCATATGCATATAATGGAGACGATGAATATGTATTAGCGTTTAACTTGCGCTCAACAGCGATGTCTTCATATAAAATGACGCTATATACAAAAGATGGCGAAACTGTAGTTCAAAAGCAAGTTCTAGATTTTGCGCTTGATTTAGATTTATCTAAATTTGCTAAATAAATATAAAATATTAAAAAATATATTTGCACATTAATTACTAAGTGTTATAATACTAGCAGTTATTTTTAGGAGCGACAAATATGGCATTAGTTATACCAAAAGCATATAAAAGTGCATTAGATATTAGAGAAACAGAAAAGGCAATTAGAATTACTAGAGAGTTATTCAAAGCAACACTTTGTAAGAAGTTGAATCTTGAAAGAGCTTCAGCACCTCTATTTGTTAAAGCTGGTACAGGTATTAACGATGATTTAAATGGTATTGAAAGAGCCGTTGAATTTGATATTCTTCATATGCCAGGAGTTACAGCTCAAATCGTTCACTCACTTGCTAAGTGGAAGAGAATCGCCCTAAAGAATTATGGATACAAAGTAGGTGAAGGTATTTATACTAATATGAATGCTATTCGTCGTGACGAAGAAACAGATAACCTTCATTCAATCTATGTAGACCAATGGGACTGGGAAAAAGTTATCGCAAGAAAAGATAGAAATCAAGATTTCTTAAAAGAGACAGTTCAAACTATTGTAGATATTGTTTGTGACGTTCAAGAAGAAGTTCAAAAACAATTCCCAGCTTTAAAGAGAAAATTAACAAGAAAAGTAACATTTATTACTTCACAAGAATTAGAAGATTTATATCCTGATTTAACACCAAAAGAAAGAGAAAATGCTTTTGCTAAAGAGCATAAGACAATTTTCATTATGGAAATTGGTGATGTTCTAAAGAGTGGTGAACCACACGATGGAAGAGCTCCAGATTATGATGATTGGAAACTAAATGGAGATATTATTTTCTACAATGAAATTCTTGATGAAGCATTTGAGTTATCTTCAATGGGAATTAGAGTTGACGAAAAGTCACTAAGAGAGCAATTACAAAAGAGCGATCATGAAGATAGATTAATGTTGCAATACGATAAGATGCTAGTTAATGGTGAACTTCCTCTAACAATCGGTGGAGGTATTGGTCAATCTAGATTATGTATGTTAGTTCTAGAAAAGGCTCATATCGGTGAAGTTCATGCTTCAATCTGGCCAGATGAAATGGTTCAAACTTGTAAAGACGCTGGCATCAAATTACTATAATCATAAAGGTGCAGAAATCTGCACCTAATTTTTTATATGGCATATATATTTAAAACCAAAGCCCACTATACAGATTTAATAAATGAGTGCATAGTAAAATTAGATGCGCTAAATGTTCCAATATCAAAAGATATTTTATTTAAGACAAATACGGGTTTTTCAAGATTTGGATTTTGTAAGAAAACGCCAAGAGGGGAAACAGCATTTGTTATAGCAATAAATAAGTGGTTTGAAGACGATTTAGGGCTTATAGAGACGATTATGCATGAACTTGTTCATACTGTCGATGGTTGTTATAATCACGGCGCAAAGTTCCATAAAATCGCCGAGATGATAAATCAAGAATATAATTTAAATATAACAGTCGTTGGACATTATAAATTAAATGAAAAGGCATATAAAAATAAAGGATCAAAAAGGAAAGTATTTGAAACTCAAGATTTCGATCCAAGCATTATGGTGCTAATGTATTGTCCAAAATGTCAACGACGTTTTGCAATAAGAAAAACAGCAATTAGATTCGGATCAAGATGGATTTGTAAAAAGTGTAATAAACGACTTCTTTATGTTTAGGCAAAAATTGGTATTTAATTTTTAAAAATTAAGTAGTAGAATTAAATACGAAAGGGATAATAAATATAAGGAGGGATTAATTATGAGTTACAATGCATATGATAATTTTATTGCAGTTGTAGACAAAGCGGCTAAAGCCGTAGGCATGGATGAACAAGACTATATCCTGGTCAAGTATCCAGAAAGAGAGCTAAAAGTTTCTGTTCCAATTAAAATGGACGATGGCTCAGTTAAAGTTTTTGAAGGCTATAGAGTACAACATAGTTCTTCTCGTGGCCCATGTAAGGGCGGTATTAGATATCACCAAGATTCAGATATCAATGAAGTTAGAGCACTTGCTGCTTGGATGAGTTTTAAGTGCGCAGTAGTAAACATCCCATATGGTGGTGCAAAGGGCGCAATTAAAGTTGATCCAACCAAATTGTCTAGGGGTGAGTTAGAAAGACTAACTCGTCGTTATACTGCAAGTATCTTGCCAATTATAGGACCAGAAAAAGATATTCCTGCTCCAGATGTAAACACAAACGCACAAGTTATGGACTGGATTATGGACACTTATTCTATGATGAGTGGCTATACTGTTCACGGCGTAGTTACAGGTAAGGATTTGGAAGTCGGTGGTTCTGTTGGCAGACCAGAAGCTACTGGACGTGGGGTTACTATTATTACTTTACAACTTCTAAAGAAACTAAAACTAAATCCAAAGGATGTATCAGTTGTTATTCAAGGTTTGGGTAACGTTGGTGCAGCCGCAGCAAAATTCTTGCATGAAAATGGATGCAAGATTGTTGGTGTTTCAGATGTATCTGGTGGTATTAGATGCGAAAAGGGTCTAGATATTCCAAAGATTCTAGAATTTGTTGGAAACAAAAAGAACCTTTTGAAAGATTACAAAGATGATTCTGTAGAGTTTATTTCTAACCAAGAATTACTTGTGACAAAGTGTGACGTGCTTATCCCAGCTGCTATGGAAAACCAAATCACAAAGGACAATGCAGATAAGATACAATGTAAATACATTGTAGAAGCAGCAAATGGTCCAACAACAGCTGAAGCAGACGAGATTATAGCAAAGAGAAATATCATACTTGTTCCAGATATCTTAGCTAACGCCGGTGGTGTTACTGTTTCATATTTTGAATGGGTTCAAAATTTGCAATCATTAACATGGGAATTAGAGGATGTTAACAAGATGCTAGAAAAGGTAATGATTAAAGCTTGGAATGAGCTTGATGCTAATGCAACAAAGTGGGGATTAAACTATAGACTTGCAGCTTATGTTGAAGCTATAGAAAGAATCTCAAAGGCTAAACACTTAAGAGGAATGTTCCCTTGATTTTTAGCAAATAATTATTAACAATTTTTTATCCCTTGGTTGTTAATTCGGCGCTCAAAAAATGGGCGCCGAAATCTTATTAAAATTAGTTGCAAAGGGCATTTTATGTTGCTACAATATTGTGCGAACACT
>CAMOQV010000026.1 GCA_946623205.1 uncultured Clostridia bacterium | reverse complement strand
TGCATATGACCATGCTACAGTTCTTTCTATGAATCCTTTAACAAGTGAATTGTCTTTACCTGGTTGGGATTCAAGCTATACAAAAGACGGTTTAAAAGAACTTTTAAATCAATACAAAGACATCGATGAAGAAAAACTTTGGAAGAATATGGAGACATTCTTAAAAGAAATTATTCCAGTTGCAGAAGAAGCTGGCATCAAGATGGCTATTCACCCAGACGATCCACCATGGGGAATCTTTGGTTTACCAAGAGTTATTACTTGTGAAGAGAATTTAAAGAGATTCTTAAAGCTTGTTGATTCTCCTGCAAATGGTATCACACTATGTACAGGATCTCTTGGCGTATCTTCAACAAATGATATCGTTCATATGATTCATACATGCAAAGGAAGAATGCCATTCGTTCATTTAAGAAATATTAAGATTACTGGAGATCACTGCTTTGAAGAAAGCGGACATTTATCTTCAAAGGGAAGCTTAGATATGTATGAAATTGTTAAAGCGCTTCATGATGATGGATTCGATGGATATGTAAGACCAGACCATGGAAGAATGATTTGGGGCGAAACAGGAAGACCAGGATATGGTCTATATGATAGAGCATTAGGTGCTATGTATCTACAAGGCTTAATTGAAGCCGTAGAAAAGGCAGATAAATAAGGAGTTTAGAATATGGGACAAAAGATGGAAGGACAAGTTGTAGTAATCACAGGTGGCGGTGGCGTTCTATGTAGCACTATCGCAAAGGAATACGCACGTTTAGGCGCAAAAGTTGCTGTTACTGATTTACGTCAAGAAGCTGCTCAAATCGTAGCTGATGAAATCACTAAGGCTGGCGGCATTGCAAAAGCTTATGCAATCAACTGTTTAGACAAAGCTTCTATAAATGCAGCTCACGATGCAATCGTTAAAGATTTAGGACCTTGCACAATTTTAGTAAATGGTGCTGGTGGTAATCATCCAAAGGGAACAACAACAAGCGAATACTTCTTCCCAGAAGATATTGATGATGAAACAAAGGTATCTTTCTTTGATTTAGATGAAAGCGGTGTAGATTTCGTATTCAAATTAAACTTCACAGCTACATTCTTAACAACACAAGTATTTGCAAAAGATATGATCAAAACTGGTGGTAATATTATTAACATTTCATCAATGAATGCATTTAGACCACTAACAAAGATTCCAGCATATTCAGGAGCTAAAGCTGCAGTATCTAACTTCACAGCTTGGCTAGCTGTACACTTTGCTAACGCAGGAATCAGAGTAAATGCAATTGCTCCAGGATTCTTTGTAACAAATCAAAACAAAGCATTATTATTCAATGCTGATGGAACACCAACTCCAAGAACAAATAAGATTTTAGCAGGAACACCAATGAAGAGATTTGGTAAGCCAGAAGAATTGTTAGGCACAATTATGTGGTTAACAGATAATGATGCAGCTTCATTCGTAACAGGAATCGTAGTGCCAATCGATGGCGGATTCTCAGCTTACTCAGGAGTTTAATAAAAAATAAAGAACAGGGTGTATTATGGAAAAAGTAAAAGAAGTTAAAGTTGTTATTTTGGGTTTAGGAAACCGCGGTAAAAACTATGGTGGCCATTTAGCAAACACACCAGGTGTTAAAATCGTTGCTATCTGTGATAAATATCAAGAAAAGATAGACAAGGTTAAGAAGGCTTGGGGCGTTCCAGACGAAATGTGCTTTACAGACGAAGATAAGTTCTTTGGCCTTGGCAAGGTTGCAGATACTATGGTTATTGCGACACAAGATAAAGACCACTATGGACACGCAATGAAGGCTTTAAAACTAAAATATAACCTTATGATTGAAAAGCCTCTATCTCCAGATATTAACCAATGCTTAGAGATGGAAGAATACGCTAGAAAACAAGGCTGCAAAGTTTTGGTTTGTCACGTATTAAGATATGCTCATTACTATAAGAGAATTAAAGAAATTATCGATTCTGGGATATTAGGAAAAATTGTTCTAATTAACCATGACGAAGATGTTGCATATTGGCATTTCTGCCACTCTTATGTAAGAGGTAATTGGAGAAGAGAAGAAGAAACATCTCCACTTTTACTTGCTAAGTGCTGCCACGACATGGACTTAATGTATTGGTATGCAGGAGCTAAGGCAAAGAGCGTTTCATCATATGGTGCTTTAACATACTTTAAGCCAGGCAATGAACCAGAGGGAGCAACAGCTACTTGCTTTGATTGCCCACATAAAGACACATGTAATTTTGAAGCAACATATCAATATGTTGGAAGAAAGAAGAAATTCTTCGGTAGAGAAAAAAAGAAATATAAATGGAAGCCATATGCATTCTGCATTTCAAATGATCCAAACGATATCATAGATAAATTAAAGAATGATGAAAGAGGTAAGCTATGGTCAAGATGCGTATTCAAGTGCGATAACGACGTAGTAGATTGCCAAACTGTAAATATGGAAATGGAAAATGGAGTGCAAGTTCAAATGAACGTTAACGCATTTAATGAACACGACCATCGTCATACAGAAATCAGAGGTTCTAAAGGTATCTTGATTGCAGATGATAGCGGTTCAGTTTTAAGGCTTCAATTATTCGGCAAGAAAGAAAAGAAAATTGTTGTAAATCTAATCCCAGTTATTAAGGGTCACTTCGGTGGAGACCAAGGTGTAATTGCAGCAACAATTGATTTAGTAAGAGGCGATTTGGATCCAAATGGTCAATATACATGGATTCAAGACACAATTGAAAGCCATAGAATTGTAACAGCAGCAGAAATGTCTAGAAGAGACGGCGGAAGAAAAGTTGAACTAAGTGAAGTTCCAGACATCAAGGGATAATGACTAAAATAGCGGAATTTAATTGGAATATAACAAGTGCGGATACTAAAAAGCATCTAACTGGTGACTTTATGGTAGATAAGCCATTTGAAAAATTAATCTTTGAATGCTCATATACTCCAAAGTATTTAGAGGATGAGCAAAAAGGATTACAAATGATGCGAGAGGCATTAGTAAAAGCAGATTATTCTTTGGCGAAATACAAAGATGAAGATTTGTTGAAACACATGCCACTTGCAAACCATGTGTCGTGGTCTGTAGATAGCCCAATAGAGCTTGTAGGGACAAAGCATATGCATGATCCTAACCAAGTAATAACTATCTCAAATGGACAATCGACTCCAGGTTTTAAACATACACCAATCTATGAAGGTAGATGGTCATTTACTGCATCTTTAAATGCTGTATTAACTGATACATTATCTATTCATGTTGTTGTAATGGGGGAGAATGACGATGCAATGGTATAGAGTTGAATTACATACACATACAATAGCTTCTGATGGAGTTATGGATGCAGAAGAGCTTGTAAAAAGAGCAAAGAAAAGAAATTACAACGCCATTGTTGTAACGGACCATAATACAACAACTTCTTGCAAGACGGCTCAAGAAAAGGGCAAAAAAGAAGGATTAGTTGTCGTTCCTGGAATAGAGTGGACTACATTTTGGGGACATATCGTAATTAGCGGTGGTAAGAGCAATGTTGATTGGCGTAGTGTGAACCTTGAAAATATTGATGATAAATTGGCTCAAGCAAGAAAGTGCGGAGATTTGGTTACTATTGCTCATCCAAAAAGACCAGGTACGCCATTTTGCTCTGAATGCAGATTCTTGTATAAATTGAACAATTGGGACAATGTAGATGCATACGAAGTATGGTCTCATTATGAGCCAAGTTTGTCTGAGGATTCAACTCTTGCTAAAAAAGAATGGGCAAGCTTAATAAACGAAGGACATAAAATCGCTCCAGTTTATGGGTACGATTGGCATGCTCCAGATGAGGATGGTCCAGCATATGCTCATACATATGTTGGAATGGAAGGAGAATTGAATCCTGAAAACATTTTGCAAGCAATAAGAGATAGACATACTTACATCTCTATGGGCGTAAACATCGATGCGAAGATTATTCAAGATGGAAACGAATATTATTTTGGAGATGAACTTGCAAAAGGAAATGCGAATATTTGTCTAAAAGCTCATGTTTCTTCTGACTACTTAAAGAAATTTAATGTAGAGATTAAGGGCTTGAGAATTTATAAAAACGGAAAGATGTTCTTAGCAAAGAAATGGGAAGGAGAAGAAATAGATATTCCAATCGAATTAAATTGCAAGAATGTCAGAATTGAACTATATGGTGCAGTTGAGGGAAAGGATTGCGATATAGCAATACTAAGCCCAATATATATAACGAGGTAAAAAGGGATTATGATAACAGCGCACGGAGGGTCTTTTAATTCGGGAAGAAATACTAACAAGTATTTATCTCATACAGACATCTTTGAAGCAGACGCAATTGAGGTTGACATCTACAAAATGTTTGGCGTTTTGTATATTAGCCATTGGCCAGCTCCATTTACGTTCTACAAAAAGATTCGTTTAAGAGAAGTATTTAAACTAGTTAAAGAAAAAGGAATGAAGGTTAATTGCGACCTTAAAACTCGTGGCATTATAGGCGATGTTATTAAACTTGCTAAATCAATGGGCGTTGAAAATCAATTAATATTCACTGGGTGCGTAAGTGAAGATGATAATAAATTAATTGATTGCGGCGAAGCTTGGTTTAACAAAATCAAAGGAATTAAATATAAGGCTAAAAATGCTAAAGCGCTAAAAGAAAGAATAGATAGTTATAATAATCCACATTTTAAAGGTTTGAATCTAAATTACCATAGAGTAAATGCAAGATTCATTGAAGCTTGCAAAGCAGTAGATTTAAAACTTAGTGTATTTACTGTTGATGATATTGAAGCACTATTGAGATTAGTGCCAGTTATAGACGGAAACATAACAACAAATTTACCACTTGTTGCAAGATCAATTCTAAACAAGATGGGAAATAACAAATAAGGGGTAGATATGATAAACATTGCGGTAATTGGTGTTGGCAGAATGGGTTCTAAGCATGCATACAATTTAGCAAAAAGGGTAAAAAACTCAAACCTTGTCGCTATTTGTGATGTAGATACTCAAAAAGCTAACCTAATGGCAAAGAAGCTAAAAGCTAAGGCTTATTACGATGTTGATGAGATGTTAAAGAGCGAACAGCTAGATGGTGTAGTTATAGCAACGCCACATTATTCTCATGTCAAAATCGCTAAAAAGTGTATTGAAAAAGGAATCAACATTTTATGTGAAAAACCAATTTCAGTTACAACACTTGAAGCAAAAGAACTTTTAGATGTAGCTAAAGATAGCGGGCTTGTTTGTTCAATGATGTATAACCAAAGAACAAATAGAATGTATCAAAAAGCAAGAAGCTTAATCGCATCTGGAGCTATTGGTAAAATCCAAAGAGTAAACTTTACCATCACTGATTGGTATAGATCTCAATTCTATTACAATATGGGTGGTTGGAGAGCAAGCTGGTCTGGAGAAGGTGGTGGCACATTAATTAATCAATGTGTGCATCAATTAGATTTATTGCAATGGCTATGTGGTATGCCATATTTGATTAAATCATACAATCAAACAAAGGGCAGAAGAATCACTACAGAAAATGATGTAACAGCCATTATGAGATTTGATGATTTCGATTGCGTATTTACTGCATCAACGCATGAAATCCCAGGCGTTAATAGATTGGAGATTGCTGGAGACAAAGGAATCATTACTGTTTATTCTAAAACAATGAAATATAGAATAAATAAAATGAGTGAGCCAGAAGTTAACCAAAGAGCAAGACGCGATTATGGTAATAAAAGAGATAAGAGCGGCAGAACTAAAAAATATTGGTATGGCCTAAAGAATGCGATTCAAGATGCCATTCGTGGCCAACAATGCAATATATTAGAAAATTTTGTAAGTGCAGTTGAAAACAAGAATAAAGATTTGTTGATTGCGCCACTAGATGAAGGAATTAAGGCATTGACATTGATTAATGCATTGAATATGTCTTCATGGTTAAATGAGGAGGTTAAAATCCCATTTGATGATGAAGAATATGCACAACTATTAAAAGAAAAAATTGAGAAAGAAAAGCAAGAAAAGTAATTGGAGGATTTATGGTTAAGATTTCAGGGTTTTATGATGAAGCAAGTTCAGATTTAAGAGAACAATGTGAGTTAATTAAATCTTTTGGGGAAAAGTATCTTTGCCCAAGAGTCGTAAATGGTAGAAATATTTCTACATATACAGCAGAAGAATTTGAAAAGGAAATTAAACCTATTCTAGATGAATATGGTATTAAGTTCTCTTCAATTGGTTCACCTATCGGTAAAATTGGTTTATATGATGATGAAGCATATCAAGTTCAATTGAAAAAACTTGAAGAATTAGTAAAGATTTGTAAGATTATGGGATGCAAGTATATCAGAATGTTCTCATTCCATGTTGATGCAAAAGGAAACTATGATGAATATTTTCCAGTTGTAGTAAAGAAGATTAGAGGATTCTTGGAAAAGGTAAAAGGCACAGATGTAATTCTTCTTCATGAAAACGAAAAGAAGATTTATGCAGATACTCCAGAAAGAGTTCTAAAACTATACAATGAAATCAATGACCCACAATTCCAATTAGCATTTGATGCTTCAAACTTCATCCAATGCAATTGTAATGCACCTCAAGCTTACGAGATGTTAAAGGATAAGGTTGTTTATTATCATATTAAAGATTGTTCACCAGAAAAGGTTGAAGTTCCAATCGGACTTGGTGAAGGCGGATATGAAAATATGATTCACGATTTAATCGTAAATAGAAAATATGATGGATTCATGACACTAGAACCTCATACTGGAAAATACGCAGAAGCAAAGATTCTTTTCAACTGCTTCTGGTGGATTACATGGATCGTTCCATATGTAAGATACTGGCATAGAGTATTTAAGAGAATTGATGCTGGAATGGGCATCAAGAGATGGCAAAAAGTAGACAGAAAAACTATAGTTACATGGCAATACCAAGGTCTAAAGAAATTATTAGACAAGGCATATGCTGAAAAGGAATAAGGAGTTAGTTATGGAAAAGGTTAGATATGGAATTATTGGTGTAGGCGCACAAGGTCATAAATACGCAGAATTTCTTTTTGATGGCTATGATAAGAATGCTGTTCTAACAGCTATTTGCGATATCAAAGAAGATAGACGTAAATGGGCTGAAGGCAGATTGAAGGGCGTTAAAATTTTCTCAGATTATAAGGAAATGTTAAAGAGTGGTCTTATCGATGTAGTATTAGTTGAGACACCTCACTATTTCCACCCACAAATTGTAAAGGATGTATTAGATGCAGGTCTTCACGTAATGAGTGATAAACCAGCAGGCGTATATACAAAAGCCGTTAGAGAAACAGTTGAATATGCAAAGACAAAGCCAAATCAAATTTGTGCATTGCTTTTAAACCAAAGAACAAATAAGGTTTATAGAAAGGCTAAAGAGATTATTGAATCTGGCGAACTTGGTAACCTAAAGAGAATTGTTTGGATTATTACTAACTGGTATAGACCACAAGCATATTACGATCAAGGTGGCTGGAGAGGCACATGGGCTGGCGAAGGCGGCGGCGTTTTAATTAACCAAGATCCACATCAATTAGACCTATTTACTTGGCTAGCTGGACAAAAGATTAAAAAGGTTTGGGCAACAGCCAAAACTGTTGGTAGAAAGATTAACGTAGAAAACGACGTTACTGCTTGTTGTGAATTTGAAAACGGTGCAACAGGTGTGTTTATTACATCTACACATGATGCTCCAGGAACAAATAGATTGGAAATCACAGGTGATGGCGGTAAGATTGTTATTTCAGGTCCAAATGATTGGATGATGAAGATGGAATACACAAAGCTTGAAACAAAAGAACCAGAATTTTCTGCAACAAATAAAGTATTTATGGGTAAGCCAAAGTCTAAGACTATTACTTACAAATATTCATATTTTGAGATTCTAGAAAAATTAATCAAGAATAAGGGAATGCAACACCCAGACGTATTTAGAAACTTATCTAATGTTATTTTAGGTAAAGAAAAGAAACTAATTGGTACATATGAAGAAGGTCTAAATGGATTAACATTCTCTAATGCAATTCACCTATCTGCTTGGACAGGAAAGGAAATTACATTACCATTAGATGAAGATTTGTTTATTGCTGAATTAGAAAAGAGAAAGGCTGAAGAAGCAAAAGCTAGTAAGAAATAGGGTTTGAATATGAGTGTTAGTTATAAAGATGGAAAAATAATAGTAGATGAAGCATTTCATAATGATACAAATTATGATGTTGCAAACAATTTAATTACTGCACAATTCAACGGCAAAGGAGCTATTCCTAAATATGCTGTTATGAATAAGTTTTCAGTATTTTCAGCATACTATAACTTAATTAGTGTAGATGGTGTAGCTTTTGATTGGAATGCAAAAAAGCATGTTGAAATGGTTGGTAAAAAACAAGTTACAACTTTTGAGACTAAAGATTTTGATATTGAAATTTTGCAATTTTTGGATCAAAAGAATAACTGTATTTATGTGCAAAACAAAGTTAAGGCAAAGAGAGATATTGATTTTAGAGTAGTTAACAATTTTGGTATTAACTATGGCTCTTATGTTGAGCAATTACTTGCTAATAGATTATCTCCAAAAACAATTGCTACTTTGCTTGCAGGTTTTTGTAGATCAAAAAGAAATGGCTTAACAATAAACGAAGATGGAACAGGATATATCCGTGGAGATGTTTTAGGTGATTTCTATTTAGATATTGCCATTTCAACAGAGCCAATTGCGCTTGAATCAGAAAGAGGATTCGTTAACCAATTTGGTTATGGCGCTAAAATTGCCAAGGGAGAGACAAAAACATTTAGATTCGTAATCTCAGCCGGTACTAGAACAGATTTCACTTTCTGCGACGTTCAAGAAGCTCTAAAGAACTTTGATAATGCAATTAAAGATACTGATGCATATATTGATTCTCTAAAGTGCCCAGTAGAATTGAAGGATGAATTTATGAATGCTTATTATAAGTCACTTCTAAATACATCTTTATCTAACTATAAAGAATTAAATAAGTTCAAAGGATTCTTGGCTGGTATTGTATATCAATTCCCAGCAAGAACATATTATAGAGATGCTTATTGGACAGTACTTAGCGTATTGCCAGTACAACCAAAGTTAGTTAGAAATGAAATTATCACACTTGCAAATGGTATTAACTCAAAAGGCGAATGTCCAAGTGCTGTTAAGTTTAATTTCAAGAACTATTGGGGAAATCACTATGATTCACCATCATTCTTTGTAATGATGCTTTATGACTATATCGCGCATACAAATGATAAATCTATATTATCTGAATCTGTTGCTTGCGGAACAGTATTAGACAGCGCAAGATTAGTTTTAGATAGATTATATGAAGAAGTTGAAGAATCAACAGGTCTTTTGATTAAGGGCGGTATGTTCAACAGAAGAGACTGGTGTGACAACGTATTTAGATCAACATATTGCACATATGATGAAGTGTTATATTGCAGAGCTTTATATTGCTTAAGCGAGATATTCAAATTGTCTGATATAGAGCTTTCTAAGAAGTATGCAGCTATGCATGAAAAAGTTAAAAAGAGCATTAACGATCTTCTATGGGATGAAGAAAAGGGCTGGTATATCAACTACAAGTCTGAAGGCTTTACTGAAGATAACTTATCTATCGATACAGTTGTAGCTGCTTTATTTGAAGTTGCTCCAAAAGATAGAGCTATTAGAATGCTTCAAAATATGGAAAAATGGTTAGAGAGTAAGAACAATACTGAACAAGTAGCAGGGGATTTCGGTACACTTGCTGTATATCCTTTCTACAAGAATATTCAAGATATTGTTCAAAAGTCATCTCTTCCTTATTATTACCATAATGGTGGAGATTGGCCATATCTATCTTCAATTTATGCTTATGCTAAATTGATGTATGGTATGGATTATATTTATCCATTAACACGTTGGTTTACATACAACATAGAAAAGGGCAATTATACTCCAATCGAGTTCTTTAGCCCATTACAAAAAGACGGTTCATTACTACAAGCTTGGTCTTCAACTGGTGCTTTTGTATTAAGTTATCCAGATGGCAAGTTCTTTAGTAAGAAAATAGAAAAATAAAACGGAGGGTTTAATTGTGAGCGAAGAAACAACAATGAACAACGAAGCAGTTGTTGTTGCTGAATCTGATGCCACTCAAGGTGGAACTGACAACTTATCTGCAGAAGAGCAAGCTCTTTTAGGTAAGAAGTATTTAAAGCCTAGAGATTACTGGTTATTCAGTTTAGCAAGATTCGCATCAAGTGCTGTTACTGGTTTGGTTCAAGGTTACTTGTTGTATTTCTATACATCATGTGTCGGAATCAACGCTAGCGCAGTAGGTTTGATGTTCTTGATTACTAAAATCTTCGATGGTTTAAACGACCCAATCATGGGTGCTATCGTAGATAAAACAAGAACAAGATGGGGTAAGATGAGACCATACTTGTTCTTTGGTGCTATTCCTTGGGGTATTGTAACTATATTTATGTTCTTGCCTTCAATTTATGCAGGAATGAACATGACAGGAAAGATTGTGTATATGTATGTTACATATATCGCATACGGATTGTTAGGAACTATTATCGGTGTTCCACTAGATGGTATTCCAGCTGTAGCTTCTCCAAATACAGATGAAAGAGCAAAAATTATTTCTATTTCTCGTATTTTAGGAAGTATTGGTGAACAATCTGCATTAGTTCTTCTAACAGCATTCTTGTTATTTACTCATGATGATTATTCATCTTCATATATGTGGATGGGTATCGTTATTGGTATTTTAGGACCTATCTTTATGTTATTAGGTGCTATGACAATTAAGGAAAGACTTGAGCCAACTAAGGAAACACCAAGTGTTTGGGAAGGATTTAAATATTTATTTAAGAATAAACAATTTATGTTGTTGATTCTATCTAATTTGTTAACATTCTTTAGAAACTTAGTTTCAGCTATGATTCTATATGTAGTTTCATATGTTATTGGAAAAGGTTCATTACAAATTGTATTCTCAATTCCTGGTGCCGTCGCGTCTATGATAGGTATGATGATTGCGCCTAAGATGAGAAAGATTATGGATTCTAAAAAGCTATTCATTGTTGCTACAATATGGCACTCTGTAGCTTTAGCTGTAATCTTCTTTATAACTTTAGCTGTAGGCGTAGAGAATTTACCAAAGACATGGGGCTGGATACTACTTGCAGGTATGATGTTCGTCGCTATGATTCCAGTTGGTATTTTGAACGTAATTCCTCACTTAATGGCTACAGATACATTGGATTACTGGGAAGATAAGACAGGTGATAGATGTGAAGGTATTACATTCTCATTAATGAGCTTAAGAAGTAAGATCTCAAGTGGATTTAAGGATTATGTTCTAAGCTTCCTTCTAGTATTCTTCATGTTTGCTCAACCAATGGGATATATTGAAGGACATAAGCCATTACAAACAGAGTTTACTAAGACTGGTTTGATTATGATTTATACAATCGTTCCAGCTGTAACAAACTTAGTATCTATTATCCCAATTCTATTCTATAAATTGAGCGGTAAGAAGATGGCAGAAATCCAAGCTAGACTTGAAATTAAGCGTGCTAAAGATGCCGCTAAGTTAGATGAAAACGGAAACCCAGTTGCAGCTCAAAATGTTGTCGAAGAGGGCACAATTGTTGAGGATGAAGCTGTAAAGATTGAAGATGCTGGTCTTGCAGTTCAAATCGAGCAAACAACAAACGATGAAAGCACAGCCGCAGAATCACAAATTATGGCTGAAGCAACACAAAATCTAATTAACGAAGAAGAAGCTTCATCTGAAGAAGAAACAAAGAAGGACTAAGGAGGGCATAGGTATGAAAAAGAGATTATTATTAGTTATTTCAATAATTGCATTAATCGTAGTATCTGCAACAATGATGTTTGCTTGTGCTTCTTCTTCTAAGTTCGATGGAAAGTCTTACGAAAAGATGGAGAAGTATTATGCTAAAGCAAAAACTAATGTTCAAAAATGCGAAGAAACTTTAGATGCTTTAATGAGCACAATTAAGGCTTCTTCTTATACGGCAAATATAGCTCTTGAGAGAACTTACTTCTCAAATGCGGAAGATAATATTGCGTTCAAGGGAACAAAAGTTGATGGCGGTTATGACAACAATAAGAATGAAAAATGGTTAGTATCTGCAGTTGATTATGTATTGAAGTATAGCAATGGAAATTACGTTATCACAGCAAAAGTATATCCAGTTGTTCCATCAGATGATTATGATAAGAACAATAAAGGAGAAGCAGTTGCAACTTACACATATAGAAGTTCAGATCCAGCGGCTCCTGGTACAGATGAATATAAGTATTGTGTAGAGATGATGTACGGTGTAATCTTTGGCCAATTTACTGAAGATGCATTCTTAGAATCATATGCAACAGATGCAACTAAAGGATTTAGATTCGTAACTCACATGATGCAATATCAAATCGTTAGAGCATTTGCTTACGATAGTGAAGGAAAGATCGATTTCAATAATGTTATCGGTTATCAAGCAAATAAGGATAAGACATTGTATACAACAATTGAAGAGTCTGAATCAAATGGCGTTTTAACAGATGAATACGAAAATGCTATGAAGGCAGATGATGTGTCATTCTGGGAAGCATTTGGCGAAGATATTACATATAACTTCTACAAGACTGCTGCTGTATATAACGACAGAGTCACAATGACATATAAGAATAAAACTAAGCAATTAAATACTTATGAATACTTCGGCGAAAGAGTATTGCCATACTACACACAAAAGAGTGATTTCAAGAAGTATAACGTATTAAAAGCTCGTGTAGCTGATTATACACACTTTATAGCTTCATTTGAGTATGGCGCAGTAGAAATTGCGTAACAGTTGAATCTGAGCGTAATTCGGGGCGACTTTCGCCCCGAATTTTTTATTTATTTAATTTATATAATAATTATCAATAAACAATATTGAGCGATCTAAAATTTGTGCATTATGTGCTTGTTTTGAATTATGGATGGGACAATGTTTTTGGTATTCAAAATATTGTAAAATCTATGGACAAAACGGTGATTTTACAAACATTTTTCAATTAATTTGGGGCATTTTACAAAAAGA
>CAMOQV010000025.1 GCA_946623205.1 uncultured Clostridia bacterium | reverse complement strand
ACAGAAAAGAATTTAATGGAAGCTTTTGCAGGAGAAAGCCAAGCTAGAAATAAATACACATATTTTGCATCAGTAGCTAAAAAGGAAGGATATGAACAAATTTCTGAAATCTTCCAAAAGACAGCAGATAATGAAAAAGAACACGCAAAGATGTGGTTTAAAGAATTAAAAGGCATTGGCAATACAGCTCAAAACCTAAAGGCTGCTGCAGATGGTGAAAATTACGAATGGACAGATATGTATGAACAATTCGCTAAAGATGCTGAAGCAGAAGGCTTTGTTGAACTTGCTAAAAAGTTTAGAGCAGTTGGACAAATTGAAAAAGCGCATGAAGAAAGATATAGAAAACTTCTAAACAACATTGAAATGCAAGCTGTATTTGCAAAGAGTGAAGAAAAGATGTGGGAATGCAGAAACTGCGGACATTTGGTAATTGGAAAAGAAGCTCCAGAAGTTTGCCCAGTATGTAATCATCCACAAAGCTACTTTGAAGTAAGAAAAGAGAATTATTAATATTATTAATCGTTGATAGAATTGGCGGGGCGACTCGCCAATTTTTAAATTTTACAAAAATGTCTTGAAATTGGTACATTCGTGACATATAATAGAAGTCCACGACAAATTAAGAGGGGATAATTATGCCAAAGAAAAATAGCGATTATAAAATCAAACTTTTAGTATTATATGAAATCCTAAAACAAAACACAGATGAAAACCACAAGCTTACAACAAAAGAGCTTATTGCTATGCTTGCTAAAAAGGGTATTAGCTGTGATAGAAAGATTCTTTATAACGATATCGCTACATTAAACGAAAATGGCTTTGAAATATTATCTACTCGTGGTCAACAAATGGAATACTATGTTCCAGAAGCTGCTTTTGATAACTATGAATTAAGAATCTTAGTAGATGCTGTTCAAGCTGCAAAATTTATCTCAAAGAAAAAGACAGAAGAACTTGAAAATAAGATTATATCTTTAGCAGGATCTCATAAGAAAGATTTCGTTAAGGATAACATTACTTGTTTAAATGAAATTAAATCTTCTAATGAAAAAGTGTTTTATATTGTAAATGATATAACAAATGCGATTTTAGAAGGAAAGAAGATACAATTTAAGTATTTTGATTTAGATATTGCCGGCAATAAGCAATATAGAAAAGATGGCGCATTTTACGTTGAAAATCCAATCGATTTGGCTATTATCGAAGATAAATACTATATGGTTGTTTACAATGAATCTCATGATGATGTAGCAACTTATAGAGTAGATAGAATGGACAAAGTAGATGTTCTTCATGAAAAGTCTATTAAAAAGAAGGTTCAAGAAGCTAAAGATCTAAGAAATAAAGCATTTTCAATGTTTAGAGGCGAAGATAAATTTGTTGTTTTAAAATTTGATAAAACAATAACTAATCAAGTGATTGATAGATTAGGATGTGATTTCTTCTGTCAAGAAGAGACTGAAAAGACATACACAATTAGAGCAAAGATTAACGTAAGTGATACGTTCTTTGCTTGGTGTTTCACCTTTGGTGAAAAAATGACCATATTAGAGCCAAGTGAAGTTGTTGACGAATATAGAGCAAAACTTGCTACTACATTAAACAGTTTGCCAAGAGTTTAATTTTTATCGTCTTTGATATTTGGATTAGGAAGGGAAATATTTCCTTCCTTTTTTATATCTGCTTCAAATATATAGTTGTCGCAAGTCTTTAGAGCTAAAGCTTGTTGTTCTGGAGTTCTTATTGTCCAAGATACGATTACTTTGTCTTTGTATTTAGCTCTTATTTTTGCATAATATTTAGAAGCTCCGTTCTTAATGCATATAGCCAAGAAGTTAACTTTTTTATATTGCTTCATTAATATAGCTGGAATTCTTTGCCACCATATATAATCATATAATTGTCCTAAAATTACATCTGGATAATGCTTATGCATATAATTTACAACGTTCCAATCGAAACTCTCGATACAATATTTGCCTTTATATCCTTTTAGGTGCTCCATAACCATTTCACAAGTTTCTCGAACTCTTTTTGTTGGTTTAATCTCGATAATTAATCCAACTTTGCCATCAACTGTTTTTAGCATATCGTCAAATAGTGGCACATGTTCTTCAGTACCGAACAATTTGTATTGTTCAAGATTGTTTGTGTCGATATCTACGGCTTTAATGTCTTGGCCCGTAGTTCTTTTTAAAGATGGGTCGTGATGCATAATTAAAACATTTGATTTTGTTAACCAAACATCCATTTCGATATCATAGCCATGGTCTACTGCGTTCTTGTAGGCTTTTAAACTGTTTTCAGGGTAAATTTTGTTGTCGTGTAAACCTCTATGAGCTACGCGATGTTCTTTTAACCAAGCTAAATCTTTTTCCATATTAATATCCAAGCTCCTCATTAATGATAATTACATATACATGATCTTGTTTTGATGTTGGGTGATGAGAGATAACTGTAGTATTACAGATACAATCATCTGAATTGCAATTTTCGCATCTTCCAGTGACAGCGCAAGGTGTGTTTTTGTGAAGTCGTTGGCAATTCTTTGGAGATGCATAGTTTCTTATTCTATCTATGGCTTTTGTAACATTAGGAACAATCTTGTTTGTGCCTAATACGAAAATTACGTTTTTAACGCCAAATGTAAATGTTGTAACTCGATTTCCTGTGCCGTCAATATTTACAAATTCGCCTTGTTCTGTTAATGCATTTGTTGAAGAAATGTAGAAGTTAGCACTTTGTGCTAATTGATATACATGATCTCTTTCTTCTGGAGAAACTTTTGAATGCGAATAGATCTTGTTGCCTTCGTTTTCTAGGATATCCATTAAATCTAATTCGTTAACAGTCATTGAGCCGCCAAAACCGATTGTCTTATCTTTGCCGACAATTTCAATAATTTTATCGATTGCTTCATCTCTTGATTCGAAATAAAAAGGCTCAAAACCTCTAACTTTTAATTTTTCAATAACACTTTGGATTTCCATATATACCCCCACTAAGAAAATTATACCACATAATTATTGCGTGCGCGTGTTGTATTTTTGCTGGCTTTTGAGTATAATTTAGACGTTTAGGAGTCTATATGCATTTCGATAAATCTAAAATTCGTAATTTTTGTATCGTAGCACACATTGATCATGGTAAATCAACTTTAGCAGATTGTATTATGTCTGTTACTGATACTGTTGCTCCAAGAGATGCTCAACCTCAACTCCTAGATTCTATGGATTTAGAAAGAGAAAGAGGTATTACAATCAAGTTAACGCCAGTTACTATGAAATATGAATATGAAGGCGAAACTTATTTGTTTAACTTAATTGATACTCCGGGACACGTAGATTTCACATATGAAGTCTCAAGATCTTTAAAAGCTTGTGATGGCGCAATTTTAATTGTCGATGCATCTCAAGGTATTGAAGCTCAAACTCTTACAAACGTATATCTAGCTTTAGATAATAATCTTGAAATTATTCCAGTTATTAATAAAATCGATTTACCATCTGCAAGGCCAGATGAGGTTAAAAAAGAAATAGAAGACGTAATTGGTCTTGATGCTAAAGATGCACCTTTAGTTTCTGCGAAACTATGCACAGGTATTGATAAAGTTTTGGAGCAAGTTATTCATTTGCTTCCACAACCTCAAGGTGATGAGGCAAAGCCTTTAAAGGCTTTAATATTCGATTCTTATTACGATGCATATAAAGGTGCTGTATCTATTGTTAGAATCTTTGATGGCAAGGTAAAAGCTGGAGATAAGATTAAGATGATGGCAACCGGTAAAGTATATGATGTTACTGAAGTTGGTATCTTTACTCCTAAAAATACTGCGTTAGATGAATTGGCAGCTGGCGAAGTTGGATATATTTGTGCGTCGATTAAGAACGTAGCAGACACAAAAGTTGGCGATACAATAACTTTGGCTGAAAATGGGACAAAAGAGCCTCTACCAGGCTTTAAAGAAGCCCAACCAATGGTTTTCAGCGGAGTTTATCCTGTTGATGGTGCAAGATATGACGATTTAAAGGATGCTTTGGAGAAATTAAAACTAAATGATGCATCTTTAATGTATGAACCAGAAGTATCTCAAGCATTAGGCTTTGGTTTTAGATGTGGATTTTTAGGTCTTTTACATATGGATATCATCCAAGAAAGACTTGAACGTGAATTTGATTTGGACTTAATTACGACAGCTCCATCTGTTGAATATATAGTTGAAAAGACAAACGGAGAAAGAATTATCGTTTCAAATCCATCGAATTTGCCATCTTCATCTGAAATTGATCATATGGAAGAGCCAGTTGTAAAAGCAACATTATTAACTCCACCTGAATTTGTAGGTCCGATTATGGAACTATGTCAAAATAAGCGTGGCACGTTTATTAATATGACTTATTTGGATACATCAAGAGTATCTTTGGTTTATGATATTCCACTTAACGAAATCGTTTACGACTTTTTCGATACACTAAAATCTCGAACAAAGGGATATGCTTCTTTGGATTATGAAATTAAAGGATATGAAAGAAGCTCACTTGTAAAATTGGATATTATGTTAAATGGAGAAATCTGCGATGCGCTATCTATTATCGTTCATAAGGATAGGGCATATGAAAGAGGAAGAAGAATTGCAGAAAAATTAAAAGATGTAATTCCAAGACAATTATTTGAAGTTCCAATTCAAGCTGCAGTCGGCGGTAAGGTTATTGCGAGAGAAACAGTTAAGGCCGTAAGAAAAGACGTTCTTGCTAAATGTTACGGCGGAGATATTACAAGAAAGAAAAAACTTTTAGAAAAGCAAAAAGAAGGTAAAAAGAGAATGAGACAGTTCGGCTCAGTAGAATTGCCTTCAGAAGCATTCTTAACTATTTTAAAATTAGACAGCGACGATTAATACATGAAAAATTTAGGCGTTTATGTCCATATTCCATTTTGTTTATCTAGATGCGCATATTGCGACTTTGTATCATCTGTATTAAAGGGTGATGCTTCTATATGTACATATGTAGAGCATATCCAAAAAGAGATTGAACTTTTGGCCCAAAATGGTGTCTTTAAAAACAGAGTTGTAGATACTGTTTATTTTGGTGGAGGAACGCCATCATTATTAAAAACACGTTATTTTAGAAGTATTTTAGAAACATTAAGGCTAAATAGTAGGGAAGAAGCCATCGAAATGACTTTTGAGGCAAATCCGGCGACAATCGATATTGAACAACTTCAAGAGCTAAAATCTATGGGATTCAACAGGATTTCGCTTGGGGTTCAGAGCCTTAATGATAAGACACTAAAGGCTATCAATAGAAGGCATAATGCCAAAGAAGCACTAGAAGCTATTGAAATGGCACAAAAAGCCGGATTGTCCATATCTGTAGATTTGATGGTTGGGCTACCTTATCAAACGAATGAGGACATAAAAACGTTTGTTGATGAAGTTTTAAAATTCGATGTGAAACATGTTTCTGTGTATATGTTGTCTTTGGAAGAAGGCACTCCTTTAAAGGCTCTCGTTGATTCAAATAAGATAAAAGTTTCTGACGATGACGAGAAGGTTGAGCTTTTTGATTATGCTTCAAAATTATTAAAAGAAAAAGGCTTTGTTCGTTATGAGGTTTCTAATTTTTCAAAGCCTGGATTTGAAGCAAAACACAACTTCAAGTACTGGACGAGAGATGAATATATTGGCATTGGATTGAACGCTCACTCGCTAATTGATGAAGAAAGATTTTATGATAAAGCGACCTTTGACGAGTACTATAAAGACTTAGATGAAGGACGCCTTCCACATGTTTTAGAGGCTAAATTGGATAAAGATTCAATAAAAGAAGAATATATTATGCTTGCTCTTAGAACAAATCAGGGCATAATTTTAAAGGATTATTTTGAAAAATTTGGCAAAGATTTTATTGAAGAACACAAAATTGCCGTTCATTCGCACGAAAAAGAATTAAATATTTCTCAAAATTCTATATCAATTAAAGAAGAATATTTAAATGTTCTTAATCAAATAGTAATAGATTTTATTTAATAATATTTTATATATTTAAGAAATACTTTACAACTCTATCGCAATAGAGTATTATTGAATACGTAAACATTTAAAGGAGAGACAATATGAAAAAGATTTTAATCGCTCTAGTAGCAGTATTAATTATCGTTACAGCATCAGTATCTTTAGTTGCTTGTAACAACTCTAAATCAGATTATGAATACATCAAAAATAAGGGCACATTAGTTTGTGGTATCACATTATATGAGCCAATGAACTACGCAGATGATGAAGGCGAAATGACAGGTTTTGATACAGAATTTGCACAAGCTGTTTGCGAAAAGCTAGGTATTGAAGCTAAATTCCAAGTTATTAAATGGTCATCAAAAGAAACAGAATTAAATTCTAAATATATCGATTGTATTTGGAATGGCTTTACAGTAACAGAAGAAAGAAAGCAAAATCTTGATTTCTCTCAAAGTTATTTAAGCAACAAGCAATGTGTTGTAACAAAGGCTGATGCCGTAGCAACATATACAAGCGCAGCTGCATGTGCAGGAAAGAGAGCTGCTGCAGAACAAGGTTCTGCTGGTGAAACAGCCGCTAATGAATTAACAACAACAGTTACTGCAGTTGCTGCTCAAATGACAGCATTAACAGAAGTTAAGTCAGGAAATGTAGATTTCGCTGTAGTAGATATCGTATTAGCTAATCAAATCGTAGGATCTGGAGACTATGCTAACTTAGCAATTGCAACTGGTATTGATCTTGCTGGTGAAGAATATGCTATTGGTTTCAGAAAGGGTAGCGATATGGTAGAAAAAGTTAATGCCGTTATCAAGGAATTACTTGAATCAGGCAAACTAGAAGAAATTGCTACAAAATATGGTTTACAAGGCCAATTAGTTAAATAATTTAAATTAGTTTATTATGCTAGGGTGCCTAAGCACCTTAGCATATTTTATGTGAGGACATCGTGAGTTTTGCAAATGTAACATTGGAATTGCTTAGTGGTTTTGGTATGACATGTTTGTTGTTCATACTAACTCTTGCTTTTGCTCTTCCATTAGGATTAATTATTTGTTTTGGATCAATGACAAAATTTAAGCCTGTTAGATATATAGTAAGAGGCTTTGTTTGGATTATTAGAGGTACACCTCTAATGCTTCAATTGTTTGTTGTATTCTATGTACCTGGAATGGTATTTAATACGCCAATATTCGCTCCATTTGGCGATTATGGTAGATTTGTAGCAGCATTGATTGCTTTTGTTATCAATTATGCATGCTATTTTAGTGAAATATATCGTGGTGGTATAGAATCAATCTCTAAAGGGCAATACGAGGCTGGCCAAGTGCTTGGTATGACTAAGGGCCAAATCTTCTTCAAGATTGTTTTAAAACAAGTAATTAAGAATATCGTTCCTCCTATGAGTAATGAAATTATTACACTTGTTAAAGATACATCTTTAGCTCGTGTTATTGCTGTTGCAGATATCATTTTCAAAGCAGAGGAAATATTATCTTTGAAAGCATTAATCTGGCCACTATTCTATGCCGGTGCATTCTACTTAATATTCAACGGATTACTTACTCTTCTTTTCCGTCGTACAGAAAAGAGTTTAAGTTACTTCCATTCTTAAGGAGGGAATATGGCATATTTAGAAGTTAGAAACATAAGAAAATCTTTTGGTAGTACTGAAGTACTAAAAGGTATAGATTTCGATTTAAAGCAAGGCGAGGTATTATCTATTATTGGGTCATCTGGATCTGGTAAAACAACGCTTCTTCGTTGCTTGAATTATCTTGAAACCGCAGATGAAGGACAAGTTTCTTTAAACGGCGATGTGATTTTTGATGCAAATACTATTAAACAAGAATCATCGGATCAAATAAGAACAAGAAGATTAAATTTTGGTATGGTATTCCAACAATTTAATTTGTTCCCTCAATATACGGCTTTAGAAAACGTTATGCTTGCTCCAAATCAAGTTGTGCCATCCATTCTAAAAGCTAAAAAAGCAGAATTTAAGATTCAATATGAAGATTTGCCTTTTATCGAGAGAACAAGAACAATTAATAGAGAAGTTAGAAAATATAGAAAATATCTTTTAGATAACAATAAAGAAATGGCAAAAGAATTGCTAACTAGAGTAGGATTACACGACAAAATGGGAAACTATCCTTGTGAGTTATCTGGAGGACAATGCCAAAGAGTTGCAATAGCAAGGGCTCTTGCTATGCGTCCAAATATATTATGCTTTGATGAACCAACTTCAGCTCTTGATCCAGAATTAACAGGCGAAGTATTGAAGGTTATTAGGGAATTGAAAGAAACTACAAACTCAACTATGATTATTGTCACTCATGAAATGGAATTTGCTAAACACGTTTCTGATAAGGTTATATTCATGGCTAATGGCGTTGTAGAAGAAGCAGGTACGCCAAAACAAGTATTTGACCATCCAAAATCAGAAAAGACGGTTGCTTTTTTAAAGAAGGCTGTTGAAGATACTGAATACGAAGAAATAGGGGCAGTAGACAATGTCTAAAGAATCAATCGAAGAATTATTTGATATAATCACAAGATTGGAATCTAAAGATGATTGCAAAATCTTCTTTGAAGATTTGTTGACGAACAAAGAACTTGAGAATCTATCTCAAAGAATTCAAGCTGCAAAGCTTTTAAAAGAAGGAAAGACTTATGTCCAAATAATTAAAGAAACGGGCATATCAAATACTACTCTAAGTCGGGTATCAAGAAGCCTGCAGTTAGGAGAAGGATACAAGAAATTCGTTAAATAGTGACAAAGGGACGTTTAAATCGTCCCTTGTTTTATTCCATAATTGATGTTACTATAATCTAGATGGAAGAGAAGAACGAAGAACAAATAAAGCCTTCTTTTAAAGAATTATTCTTAGACTATAAAGAACAAAAGACAAGGCCTATAAAGAGATTTTTCAATACAATATACGTTGTATTTACTTTAATCGCGTATTTCTATTATTTAGTGTACGCAATCTTGCATATTGTCAAAAATGGGCTTGAAAATCCTATTTCTATTCTTCTTTTAATCGCAATCATTATATATACATTGATATTAGGTGTATGTGCAATTATATCTTCAACCATTAAAACCGCTAAAAAGCGCATAAAGAAGTCTTTAAGAGTATTTCGTATATTTAAACGCTCTATAACAATAATAAGCTCTGCTGTGGCTGTAGTGACTTTAATTACGGCTTTGCAAGCAGAAACAACATCAGGTTGGGCATTATTTATTTCTATTACATCTTTAATATTTAATTTCTTTAAAATATCTTTTGCTTTAATGGGTATTATGTTTACAGCAGGGACAAGTGCCCTAAAGTTTGGCGTTAAAAGAACTGTTAAACGTATAAGAAAAGAACTTAGCACTTCAGATAATAAAACGATAGAGCAAAATAAAAATACAGCACCTGCTGTTGAAACAGATGCTGTAGATAATGATTCAACTAAAAATAACTAGTTATTTTCTTCTTTTTTATCTTCGATAGCTACATCTTCAACTTTAGTTTCTTCTGTAGTTTCCTCTTGAGGAACAGCCTCGTCTTTTACTACAACTGAACCATCTTGAGCAATATCTACATCTTCGCCCATAGCGTTTTCAATTGCTACTTCTAAAGCTTCTGGGTGTTCAGACTTGAACTTTTCAAGATCCTTTGATGATACGGCATAAACACTTACGTTAGATTTGCCTTCATCTGGGTCGCCTTTACCCATCTTAATGCTTATAGCCTTTTGAATTCTTTCTTTAATAGAAAGGATTGAAGGTAAGAATGTAAATACCAATAAAGCGCTTAATAGAGCATTTCTTGCTAAAAGTTGAGTGATTTGTTTAACAATCATGTTTGTAGATACTAACATAACGGCAAGACATGCAACGAAGAATATTGAACCAGATGTCAATACACCAGGAGCGGCTCTATAGATAGCGTTTCTAATAGAAGCTTGTCCTGTCATTCCAGTAGCTTTTTCTTCTTGATATTTACTTGTTAGTAAAATAGCGTAGTCAACAGTTGCACCAAGTGCGATAGCAGATACAATTAGGTATGCCATGAAGTGTAGTTCTTGGTGGAAGAAGTAAGATAGTGATAAGTTAATCCAAATACCTGTTTCAATAACCATAACCAAAATCACAGACAAGAAGAATGATCTAAATGTGAATAGTAAGATTAAGAAGATGATTACTACAGATAGGATGTTAACTAACTTATAGTCGTTTGGAGTAACCTTGCTTAATTCTTCAGCAGCAACTACGTTACCTGTCATCTTTAATGGTGTAGAAGTATAATAATCGCTTGTAAATGTATTTGCAGCAATAGCTGAGATTGCATCAACAGTGTTGTAACTTGATACATCTTCTTTTTCACCATTGATTGTCATTGTATACAAGAAATAGTGTACTTTATGAGCTTCTTTATCTTTATCTGGATTTATCGTTTTTGACTCTCCTTGCTTTGCGTTTGGATTATATGTTCCAGAAACGAAACTCTTAACAAGTTGAGTATATACTTGAACCTTGAAGTATCCGCTTGGTTTAAATATAATTTCATGGATTTGATCATCGTTGAATAGTGTAGCAAATGAGAATACATCTGTGATTGTATTGCAAGATGTGTCACGAACATAATGCTTATTAGCATCAAATGTTTCAGCTGTAACTTCAGCTTCTTCCATCTTCTGTGTTTCGTTATTTTGTATAAAATATTTTTGAGAAGCATCAAATGTAGATGCCTTTGTATATCCGATTCTATATGCTTTTTGAGTGAACTCACGTTGTGGAGCGTCATCATCAAGAACGTAAGGAGTCATAACAATAACTTGGTTTGCAGATGATGCAAGTGCTTGTTCTGGAACTGTTGGATTTGGATTTTCTTCTGTTACAGAGATAAAAGTTAAATCAACTTTGTTTTGGAACATAGCAGCTGGAATTAATAGGGCAACGCAAATAACAATAATTGGAATGCAAATGCCTTTTTTAGTAATTCCTTTTGATACGAATTTTAATCTTGGTGTTAATGGCTTCCACTTATGTTCTGACTTAGCAATCCACTTGTTGAAGAATAGAATTATAACTGGTTGTAAGCAAATAACAGATATTAAAGATAAGATAACGCCCTTAGCAAGAACGAAACCTAAATCGTAACCGATACCGAATTTCATAAAGAATAGGGCAACGAAACCACCAACAGTCGTTAGCGATGAAGCAACAACAGATTTAATTGTTTTAGGCAATGCTTGAATCATTGCTTGTTTTGGATCTGGAGTTGTTCTCAATTCCTCATAATATGTATGCATTAAGAAAATTGCATAGTCCATAGCAACCGCCAACTGTAGAATGGTAGCACAAGAAGCGGTAATTGAAGATACAATTCCTATTGGTCTTCCTGCAATAACGTTTGTACCCATATTCAATAAAATTGAAACGCCTAATGTTGCTAAGAAAATAAGCGGTTCTAGATATGACTTTGTTGTTAGCAACAAAATAATAAATACAGCGATAACTGCAATAATAACGAACTTTGGCATATCGCCAACTGATGATTCAAGTAATGATTTAGAGTTTTGAGCAGATCCAGTAAATGAATAAGCAGCATCAACACTTGGAGCATCACATGTCCCGTTTTGAATATATTCTGCATAACTTTGTCTAACAATGTCTTCCATTATGCTAATTGATTTAGCAGTTTCGTCGGCAGAGTTAGGAGTAGTGAAGTATACAGAAATGATATATGTGTTAACAATACCGTTTGGTGTTTCTGTTGGAATGACAAACTTTGGAGTAAGTTTTTCTTTTACTTCAGCCGCAGTATTTTCGTCTAAAGTTTCAAAATCTCCGACTTCAACTAGTCTATCTATAGATTCAAAAGTACCAATCCAAACGATCTTGTTAATATATAGATCATTCATTTTGTCTTGTCTTTTTGTGATTTTATTTACGATCATCTTTGCTTGAGTTTCATTTAAATATGAAAGTCCCATAGAGAAGTCGCCAATAATATCAAACTCTTCTTGAAGAGTTGCTAGGCCTTGCTTTGTTACAGTTTCGTTATCTAGATAAGAAATAACGTCACTTTCTTTCTTTACAAAGAAGTTTCCTACAACTGCCAAAACCATTAGGGCAGCGAAGATTGAAATAATAATTACCTTATGATTTACAATCCATGTAGAAAATTTAGTTAGGCCTTTATTGCTTTGAGTTTTTTCTTTAATTTTTTCGAACCATTCTTTAATTTTAGTCATAATCCCTAACCTTATTTTTTAATATAGTCATAACAATATTAGCATTTACATATTTTTTACGCAAATATATTTATTTATATTTGGATAAAATTGCCAAAATATTTGAACTTTGTTCATAGTATTTGCTTAGTTATATTTTTTTGTTTGTAAATGTGGGCTTTAATGCTATAATTACTAGCGTATGAAATTAGGAGTCTCAACAGCATCATATTTTCCACTTTTGCATGTCGAAGAAGCATTCGACAAGGTTGCGTCACTTGGAGCAGATGCATGCGAGATTTTCTTTGAAACACGTTCACAATATTGTGATGAATTCGCAAAAGTTTTAATTGATAGCATAGAAAAAGCAAAAAAAATTCACGACTTTGATGTTCATTCAATTCATTCTTTAACAAACCAATTTGAACCAGATTTGTTTTCTTTAGGAACAAGGGCAGTTGCTGATGCAAAAGAAACATTCAATAATATTTTGTCTGTTGGGCAAAAGCTTGGTGCGAAATATTACACGTTCCATGGCGCCACAATATTAAAGAAAACATCAAAAGCAAATATGAACTTTGATAGAATTGCAAAAATATATAATGAACTTCACGAAATAGCCAAAGGCTATAATATTGAATTTTGTTATGAAAATGTGCATTGGACATATTATCATTTCCCAGAGTTTATCGAAGAGCTTATTCCTCGTTGCCCAGAATTATCTACAGTTTTAGATATTAAGCAAGCAAGCCAAGCAGGATATAGCTATAAAGACTTTTTAAAGAAGATGGGAAATAGAGTAAGAACTGTGCATGTTTGTGATATCAAAGAAGATGGAACTACAGCAATCCCTGGACGTGGATGTATAGATTTTGTAGAATTGTTTAAGATATTGCTTGACATGGGATTTGATGGCAGT
>CAMOQV010000024.1 GCA_946623205.1 uncultured Clostridia bacterium | reverse complement strand
CTTTAATTTAGAAGTAAATAATCCCCTTTTAGTCATAAACTCGCTAAAAAAGAGACATTCGAAGGCTTTCTTGTATAAAGTGCTATCAGATAAACTTCAAGTAAATTTGCCTTATGGATCATTAACTGGCATCCGTCCAACGAAGCTTTATCATGACCTTGATGGGAAGATTGATGTAGATAAATATTTCAAAGAGACATTGTATTGCTCAGATGAAAAACTAAATTTAATTAAGCTTATTTGCAAAAATCAAGAAGGGATCTATTTAAAGGATGAAAGTACAGTTGACGTGTTTGTGAATATTCCAATATGCGTTACAAGATGTTCGTATTGTTCATTCTTGTCTGCAGAGTTGAGATATGTTAAATCCCTAATTTGTCCATATACAAATCAAGTACTAGAAGAGATCGAGTTAACGAAACAGATTATAAAAGATAATAAATTAACGGTAAAAAGCGTATATATTGGCGGCGGAACACCAACATCAATAGATGATGAAAACTTTGAAAAAATAGCATTAGCTGCTAATTTTGAGGCATTTGGGGCAAATGAATATACGATTGAAGCTGGACGACCAGATACTATATCAAAGTCTAAATTAGATATTATGAAGAAAGCGCACGTTACGCGTATTTCTATAAATCCACAGTCGTTTAATCAAAAAACGCTAGATTTAATCGGAAGAAGTCATTCTATTCAAGAGGTTTACGACGTATATAGAATGGCAAGAGAATATCCGTTTGATATCAATATGGATCTAATTGCTATGTTGCCAGGTGAAAGTCTTGAAGATTTTAAATATTCTGTAGATGAAGCTATTAAATTAAATCCAGAAAATATAACGATACATACGCTTGCGCTTAAGCGCGGTTCTAAGCTTCACGAAGAGAATTATGATAATGCTTCAATTAATTTACCATCTTTGATGGTAGATTATGCTAGAGAGGCTGTAATGAAGGCTGGATATATGCCATATTATATGTACAAACAAAAGCATGTATCTGGGAACTTAGAAAATGTAGGATATTGCAAAGAAGGAAAAGCTTGCATATATAACGTGGACATTATGGAAGAAACCACATCTATTATTGCAAATGGTGCAGGCGCTATATCTAAGCGTATATTTATAGATGAGAATAGGTTAGAAAGATTACCAGAAGCTAAGGGAATTCAAGTGTATTTAGAGAGAAAAGAGGATATCCTATCTAAAAAGCGCGCGTTTTTCTCTTAAGTTATTATATTTATATATTTTTAGTAATATTTAGTTGCGAAGTTTCAAAAATTAGTGTTATTATACTTGTGCTTACCTATGCTAGGTTTTACAAAAACTCCGATGTATTGCGTAGTGTATGGTGAATTATTTTTCCAAAGAAGGAGGTAAAAAAATGGAAGAATTAACAAAGAAAGAAATTATAGCAGCTTACGGAAAGGATGAAAACGACACAGGTTCAGCTGAAGTTCAAATCGCATTACTTACAGCAAGAATCCAACACTTAACAGAGCACTTAAAGGATAATAAGCAAGATTTACATTCAAGACGTGGTTTAAGCAAAATGGTAGGACACAGAAAGAGCCTATTAAAGTACTTAAAGTCAACAGATATCAACAGATATCGTGCTATAGTTGAAAAGCTAGGATTAAGAAACTAATTACAACAAGGGGCGAGTTAAATACTTGCCCCTTTTGTAAATCTTAATTCTTTAGAATTAGTCACTTATTTAATTATTTATATAAAAACTAATATTGGAGGATTAGTACATGGAAAAGAAGATTTTCAAGACTACAATAGGTGGTAGAGAAGTATCTGTAGAAACAGGTGCATATTGTGGTCAAGCTAACGGAAGTTGTATCGTAAGATGCGGTGATACTGCAGTTATGGTAAACGTATGTATGGCAAAAGAACAAAGAGACGGCGTAGATTTCTTCCCATTATCTTGTGATTTCGAAGAAAAAATGTATGCTGTAGGTAAAATACCAGGGGGCTTTAAGAAGAGAGAAGGAAAGGCTTCAGATAAGGCTATTTTAACATCAAGATTAATTGATAGACCTTTAAGACCTTTATTCCCAAAATTTTTCTACAATGATGTAACAGTTATTGCTACATGTTTATCTGTAGATACAAATATCCCACCAGAAATATATGCTATGATCGGTTCAAGCGTAGCTTTATCTATTTCAGATATCCCATTTGCAGGACCAACAGGTTCAGTTGTAGTTGGATATGTTGATGGTAAGTTCATAATCAACCCAGATTCAGAACAAAGAGAAAAGAGCACATTAGCATTAAACCTTTCAGGAACAAAGGATGCTATCTTAATGGTAGAAGCTGGTGCTAACGAATTAAGCGAAGATGAGATGGTAGATGCTATCTTATTCGGACACGAAGAAATTAAGAAGATCGTTGCTTGGATTGAATCAATCCAAAAGGAAATTGGTAAAGAAAAGATCGTTCCAAATCTATATCATCCAGCTGCTGACATCGAAGCTGATGTTAAAGAATACTGTGATGCTAAGATGGATGAAGTGTTATCACACTTCGATAGACATGAAAGAGAAGTTGCTGAAGAAGCTCTTGATGCTGATGTTTATGAACACTTTGCTGAAAAGTATCCAGATGGAAAGAGAGATATTTACGAAACAATGTATGCCATGAAGAAGGCTAAGGTTAGAAAGAAGATTCTTGAAGATGGTGTAAGACCAGACGGAAGAAGCTTAACTGAAATCAGACCAATTTGGTGTGAAACAGGTATTCTACCAAGAGTTCATGGTAGTGCAGTATTCACAAGAGGACAAACTCAAGCATTAACAACTTGTACATTAGGAAGCATTTCTGAAGTTCAAAAGTTAGAAGGTCTTGATGAAGATCTATGCAAGAGATATATGCACCAATACAACATGCCAGGATATACAACTGGAGAGGCAAAGCCTCTAAAGAGCCCAGGTAGAAGAGAAATCGGACACGGCGCTTTAGCAGAAAGAGCTCTAGAACCAGTTATCCCATCAGTTGAAGAATTCCCATATGCTATTAGAATGGTATCAGATATCCTATCTTCTAACGGTTCTACATCAATGGCATCTACATGTGGTTCAACACTTGCTCTTATGGATGCAGGCGTTCCAATTAAGAAGCCAGTTGCTGGTGTTGCTATGGGCTTAATTTCTAACGAAGATAAGTCAAAGGTTGCTGTTATGACAGATATCCAAGGTCTAGAAGATTTCTTAGGCGATATGGACTTCAAGGTAACAGGTACAAAAGATGGTATCACAGCTATCCAAATGGATATTAAGATTAAGGGTATTAACGAAAAGATCTTACGTCAAGCTTTATCACAAGCAAGAGAGGGAAGACTTTACATCTTAGATAAGATGTTACAAGCTATTCCTGAACCAAGAAAGACACTATCTAAGTGGGCTCCAAAGATCGTTAAGTTCACAATCGATACAAATAAGATTAAGGACGTTATCGGATCTGGTGGTAAGACAATTACAAAGATTATCGAAGATACTGGTGTTAAGATTGATATCAACGACTTCGGCGATGTATTTATCTCAGCTATTGATGAAAACATGATCGCTCAAGCTAGAAAGACTATCGAACTAATCTGCAATGATCCAGAAGTTGATGAAGAATTAATAGGAACAGTTGTTAGAATTATGCCATTCGGCGCATTTGTAGAAATCGCTCCAGGAAAGGATGCAATGATTCATATCTCTAAGCTAAAGAAAGAAAGAGTAGAGAAAGTTGAAGACGTTCTACAAGTTGGCGATAAGGTAAAAGTTAAGGTTATCGATATCACAGATAAGGGTATTGGACTAAGACTTCTAGAAGTTCTATAATCTAAATATTGCTGATAAAATTGTGCCTAGGATTCGTCTTAGGCACATTTTTTATGCCAAATATTAATAAGCACAAAATGGTGCAAATTTTAAAAATAATTCGACTAAATTTTGTCCTGCTATCAAAATGAGAGCAAATTAACAAAAGTCTATTATACAGCCAACAAATGTCTGTTTTATTTCAAATTATTTGCATTTTTAGAACAAAACAGCCATTTTAAATCCTCGAAATGCCTAAATTTGACACAATTTTGCCAAAATAAATTTTATGGATAAAAAGGTTAACATTCGTGCTTATTCATATTTATTAAAAATGGTATAATTAATTCGAGGGGAATTTATGGAACGCAAGAAGTTATTCAATATTTTATCATTCGTATGTAACCTTTTAATCGTTGGTTTAGTTATATGGGCAGTACTTTTTTATTTCATTTATGATACTGGTTCTGGAAATATGTCAGCCCATGGTTTTAATTGTTTTAGATATTTCACAATCGATTCAAATGTATTTTGTGCAATAGTTTGTGCGATATATCTTTATTTCAACATTATGCGTATGGCGGGAAAAGAAGTTGTTATTCCGCAGTGGCTTAAAGTTTTGAAGTTTGTTGCTACAAATACAGTGGCTGTAACATTCTTTGTTGTTTTATTAATACTTGTTCCTGGTGGGTCTCTTCAAGGGTCGTATACATTTTTGGACTTTTATGATCGCAATTGTAGCGTTTTGCATGCAATTGGACCATTACTTGCAATGTTAACATTGATTGTTTTTGAAAAAGATGATCAATTCGATAAGAAATATACATATTTTCAATTTTTGCCAGTCGTTGTTTATGGCACAGTTTATTTTTATTGTGTAGTTGTCGCCAACGTTTGGCCAGATTTCTATCAATTTACATTTGGTGGAAAGTATTACCTTTCTCCTATTGCGGCTATATTGGTTTTAGGTGTATCATATGGTGCAGCGGAACTTTTGTATTTTCTACGAAAGCTTTGCGTTAAGAAAATAAACTGAGGTTTTTATGAGTTCATATATACATACATTTTCAGATGGACTAAGACTAGTTCATACATATAGTGATACTACACGTAGTGTAGGTGTAATTGTATTATGCGGAGTTGGCAGCCAAAATGAAGATGATAATACAAATGGTATTTCACACTTTATAGAGCATAACGTATTCAAAGGAACAACAACGCGTTCTTCTTTTGATATTGTAAAAGAATTAGATATGTTAGGTGCACAATATAACGCATACACATCAAAACAACAAACTGCTTTCTATACAATTTCAATGGATTATGAAGTAGAGAAGTGTACAGAGATTTTATCTGATATTCTAACTAATCCAACTTTTGATGAAAAAGAGATGGAAAGCGAAAGAAAGGTTATATTAGAAGAAATCTCTATGAGTGAAGATGATAACGAAGGCGTTTGCCAAGATTTGGTAGCTGAGGCTTTTTATGGTGCAAACACACCACTTGGAAGAACTATAATTGGACCTGCTAAAAACGTTAAGAGATTTACAAAACAAGATGTTCTAGACTATAAGTCTAAAAACTATGTTTCAAATGATATTGTAATCTCAATATCTGGTCATATTACTTTAGATGATGCAAAAGCTTTATGTGAAAAGTATTTCGTTGGTAAATTTAGGCAAGATCCATTAAGAGATTGGACAGATAAACCACACCTTACAAATACGACATATTTACATAAGTTTAAAGATATAGAGCAAGCAAACATTTATCTTGCTATGCCAGCAATTGCGGGAAGCGATAAGAGAAAATACGCTTCAAATGTTGCTTTAGACATCTTTGGCGGGGGAATGAGCTCTAGATTATTCCAAGAAGTTAGAGAAAAGCATGGGCTTGCATACAATGTTTATGCTTATAACTCATTATTGACAAATTCAGGCATAACATATTTGTATATTGGAACAAATAAAGATTCAACTAAAAAGGCTCTAGAATTGACTAAAAAAGTCATTGAAGATGTATATAAAAACGGTTTTACTCACGATGAAATCGTGAAGGGAATCAATTCAAGCGTAACAAGATTTGTTCTAGCAAATGAAAGCACAGTATCTACAATGAGACTTGCTGCAAATAGTGCGCTTATGTTTAACGAAGAATTTGATTTAGATAAAACTGTTAATGAAATTAAGGCTTTGACTATTGATGATATTAATGAAGCGTTCAGAGAATGTTTAGATTTATCTAGATCTTCTTTAGCTTATGTTGGAAGAAAGGTTGAAGGTAACCTTTTGGATTATATTAAATAGCACCGATTTGCATTTATATTAATAAAGTAATAAAATAATTGCGTATGAAGGAATTTGATTCTAAACTGCCATATATGAAACCAAAAGGTAGAACCGTTTCTACTTTGTCGATGGTTTTATTGGGATATATTGTGTTTATCTTGGTAGGCACATTTGTATTAATGGCTCCATTCTCTTCAAGAAATTACGAATCAACAAGATTTATAGATGCTTTATTTACTGCCACAAGTGCAACTTGTGTTACAGGTTTAGTCGTTTTTGATACATATATGCATTGGTCTCTTGCTGGACAGTTAGTTATTTTGTTCATGATTCAAATGGGCGGTATTGGTTTTATGTCCGTAATCGCGTTCTTAACAAGATCACTAAGAGTCAAGATGAGCTTTAAAGATAGAAAGTTCCTAATGGAATCTGTAGGTATCAAGAAAAAGGGCGAATTCGGAAGCGTTTTAAAGAATATCATTCTAGGATCATTAATTACAGAAACGGTTGGGGCAGCGCTTTTGTGCATAAGATTTATTCCACAATTTGGTGCAGTAGATGGTATTTATTATTCAATTTTCCACTCAATATCTGCTTTCTGTAACGCAGGTTTTGATTTGATGGGTGTTTTAGGAACCCCATTTGCTTCATTCGTATCATATGCAAACGATTGGCTAATCAATTTGGTAATTTGTGGCCTAATATTTATGGGTGGATTAGGATTCATCGTTTGGGATGATTTTATAGATGCAAAGTTCAAATTCAAAGACATGTCTTTGCATTCAAAATTAATGATTATTGGAAGCTTATGTTTAATCGTTATTTCAACTGCCGTATTCTTCATATTTGAAGCTAAGCATTTATATCAAGATATGAGCTTTGGAGAAGCCTTCTTAAGATCATTCTTTGAGGCTGTAACATCAAGAACTGCAGGCTTTAATACAACAGATATGAACGATTGGAGCGAGGGAAGTATCTTCATGACAATCATCTTGATGTTTATCGGTGGTGGTTCAGGATCTACAGCTGGTGGTATCAAGGTTACAACGGCTATCATAATCGTACTTGGTATTATCGCTCTAAATACAAAAGATGGCGAAATCATCCTAAGAGGAAAGAAGATTGGGAAGGATGTTCTACATCAAGCTTTCGTTGTATTAGCAACATATATGATTTTAGTTGTAATATTCACAGCAGTTTTATTAGGATTCGATCCAGAGTTTTCTACGAAAGAAGCGTTATTTGAAGTTGTATCCGCAATTGGTACAGTTGGTATTGCGATTGACGATACTACAGTTCTTTTATCTGACGCATCAAGAATAGCAATAATAATCTTGATGTACATCGGAAGAGTCGGAATTTTGACAATTGTATTATCATTTGCTAAGCCAAAACGTTTAAATAACGTAATCATTCCAGAAGAAAACGTCATGGTTGGTTAAAATTTCTTAAATATTTTAAAATTTTACGCGCTTTATATGTTATAATATTTTGGGTATGAAGCGAGGTTAACGTGAGCGACAGATCAGAAAGTGTATTAGACAGAATGATGAGAGGGTTAATTCTACTAGGTATTTTTGGCCTAATAGATTTAATTCTATTTGGGGTTTTCGGCTGGGCTGGCCAATTCGTTAAATCATTTATCATAGGAATTTTTGGATACGCAGCATATGGGTATTCAATTGCTATGACAGTTGTAGGCCTATTTATTACTTTGGGATTCAAGCCAAAAGTTACATTTAAAGTCGTTATAAATTACATTGCAATTGCATTTGTTATTATTTGCATCGGACAAATAGCAACAATTACAGATGAAGCTTCACTTGGATATGTAGGAGCAATGAAATATGCATTCGAGGGCCATGATACATTGGGTGGTGCAGTATTCTTCGCATTTTTATATCCATTCTTCTTAGCAAGAACTGTTGGCGTTGTAATTTTCACACTATTTTTAGTAGGTCTTATCGTCCTTGCTATTATTAATCAATTGAATTTTGATATTGGCTTAAAGCTTAGAAATACTAAAAAGCCATCAACTGTTACTTATTATCAAAACGATGACAATCAAACATCAGATGGTACTCAAGCATATCAACAAGATCCAAATTATATGGAACCACAGTTATATAATGGCGACGTAAATGGTAGATTGTTTGATGATAATTCTTCAAAACAATCATTCTTTGCTAGATATAGAAAGGCTGAAGATGTAGATATGACTCCAATTGATGAAGTAAAGCAATCATACATGTCAGAAGAAGAGCAAGATAATATCATTAGCTCTATAGATGCTATTCCTAAGATGGACGAGGGCGAAGCAAAGCTTACAGAACAAAGAATGCAAGAATTTGCTCAAGCTTCTCCAATTATTCCAGTAGAAGAGCCAAAGAAAGAAGAAACACCAAAGATTCAAATTACAGATAGAGATAGATTGTACTTCACATCAAAGAGAAGAGAACTTTTACGTGGTGAAGATATTAAGCGTGATGAAGAGGTTCAAGAACCTGAATATACTGCATACAATCAAGAGATTGTTCCGGATGTTCCATCATATACGCAAACATCATTTGATGATTCAATTTATCAAAAGCCTCAAGAACCAGATAACAAGGTTGATCCATTTGAATCTATTATGCAAAACATCATGCAAGAGGATGAACCACAAAAACAAGAGGAAGTTATCGAAGATAAGACTGAATATAATTATCATTTCGATGACATAGATAACGCTATTAAGAAAAACGAAGAAGAGCAAGAAGAAAAGCGTAAAGCAGAAGAAAAGAAGCAATTTGAAAACTTTGCTACAAATTACACAATTAAAGAAGAGAAAAAGGTTGAACCAAAGATTGAACCAAAGGTTGAGCCAGTTAAACCATCTATTCCTGTTGTTCCAGAAAAGAAGGTTGAACCAGAAAAGCCAAAGCGTGTTTATAAGAAATATAAAGCACCTAGCATTGATATGCTAGAAGATTTCAACGATCCTATAGAAGATGATTCAGTATTACAACAAAAAGCTGAAGAATTGAAGGCAACACTTGCAAACTTCAGAGTAAATGTAGAAATTGTTGGAACAATTAAAGGACCTACATTCTCAAGAATTAACTTTAGATTGGAACCAGGTACACCGGTTAAGAACTTAACATCTAAAGCTGATGATATTAAGATGGGCTTAGCTGTTACGAGCATGAGACTTTTGGCTCCAGTTCCAGGAACAAATTACTGCGGTGTTGAAATTCCAAATAAGACAAGATCAAAAGTAAATCTAAAGACGGTTTATAAGAGTGCAGAGTATCAAAAGGCAATTTCGAAACAATCAGGCTTAGTATTTGCTTTAGGACAAGATATCAATGGTACTAACTTTAGTTATGATTTAACACAAGCTCCACATATGCTTGTCTGCGGTCAAACTCGTTCAGGTAAATCTGTAGCTTTGAATGTTATGCTTATATCTTTACTATGCAGATATTCTCCAGAAGAGTTGAGATTGATTCTATTTGATCCAAAGCAAGTAGAATTCGAGCCATTTAGTGGCATTCCTCATCTTTTGATACCACAAATCCTATCTGAGCCACAAAAGGCTATTTCGGCCATGAATTGGGCTGTAAACGAGATGGAAAGAAGATATGAATTATTGAAATCTACTGGAGTTAGAAATCTAGAAGAATACAATTCTCGTCCAGAGATTAAAGCAGATCCTCTAAAGAGAGTCCCATATATCGTAATTGTAATCGATGAATTCGCTGAAGTTGTATCTCAAGGGCCAGAACTAAAGAAGCAATTTAACGTAGTAATTCAAAGATTAGCTGCAAAGGCCAGAGCTGCTGGTATTCACTTGGTATTAGCAACACAAAGACCTTCTGTAGATATCGTAACAGGTACAATTAAATCTAACTTGCCAACTCGTATGGCGCTAAAGACAACGGATGCTGTAAACAGTGCTACAATCTTAGGCCAAGGTGGTGCAGAAGAATTGTTAGGTTGGGGCGATATGTTGCTAATGACACCAGATTCTTCAGAATTAAAGAGAATTCAAGGTGCATTCATTTCAACAAATGGTGTTATTGATATTATCGATTATGTAAAGAACAATAACGATAAATATTTCGATGAAGAAGCAGAAAAGATGATTATGGCAGAGCCAAAGCAAGAGACTCCAGAACAATTATCTTTAGATATTGATGGCGCTAAGCCAAATGGTGGAATAGATCCACAATTTATAGATGCTCTAGAAATTTGTGTTAAATTTGGTAGAGTTTCTACATCATTCTTACAAATGAAACTATCTATTGGCTTCCCAAGAGCAGCAAAGATTGTTGATTGGATGATAGAAAGTGGATATGTACAAGTAGAAGGAAATAAAAAGGTTTGCACTGCTACACAACAAGATGTTGAGAAATTACGTAGCGGTGGTGAAGAGGAATAAAGATGAACTTACCAACTAGAATAACGGCAGCAAGAATTGCAATGATTCCATTTATCATTGCTTCTTTCTGTTTAGAGGAGATATTCCCAGAAGCAAATTGGTTATTTATTGTAACAGGTGCATTATTCTTTATTGCATCTATGACAGATTTTGTAGATGGATATATCGCAAGAAAATTTAAAATGGTTACAACTTTAGGGAAGTTTTTGGACCCTATAGCAGACAAAGTATTAGTAGTAGCAGGTTTAGCATTTGGTATTGCTGATACAGCAAGAGTAGAAATCCCATATCTAATGCTTGTAGTTACTATAGTAATTATCGCAAGAGAGTTCGCTATAAGCTTATTTAGACAAATTGCAGCTTCAAAGAATGTAATTCTTGCCGCAGGAAAATCTGGCAAATATAAGACTACATTTACAATGATGGCTCTAAATGCTTTCTTGTTTATCCCATGTAATAGATTTGAAGGTGATGGAGCATATATTGCATCAAGAGTATTTTGGTGGATGTTTATTATATCTTTAGCAATTGCGGTTGTTTTGACAATCTATTCAGCTGTTGAATATGTTTTGAAGAATAAGCAAGTATTTAAAGATAGCAAGACAAACGTTGAAGTTATTGAAGAAGAAGATGTTGAATTCCCGGATGAAAAGATTATCGATGCTCTAGAGTGGTGTAAGGATAACAATTCAGTAGAGATATTAGGAATGCAACAAGCTTTAGGCATTTCATATGCAAGAGCATTTAGAATTAGAGTTTGGCTAGAAATTATGGACTTTGTAAGAATTGAAAACAACCAAAGAGTATTTTCTATTACAGATGAAGATCTTGAAAAGGTTAAGAAGAGAAAAGAAGAATATTACGCAAAGTTAGGTAAAAAATAATGAAAATTGGAACAGTATCTTTAGGATGCGATAAAAATAGAATCGATACAGAAAATATGTTGGCTTTTTTAAAAGATGATGGATTTGAGTTAACTCCAGATCCTCAAGATGCCGATATTATTATCGTCAATACTTGTGCTTTTATAGAAAGTGCAAAAACAGAATCAATCGATACAATATTCGAAATGGCTGAATATAAAAAGACAGGAAAGTGCAAATATCTTGTTGTAACTGGATGTCTTTCTCAACGTTATATGAAAGATTTATATAACGAAATGCCAGAGGTTGATTTATTTGTTGGTACTGCATCATATAAAAAGCTTCCAGAGTATATCAAAGAATTAGTAAAAACAAATAAGAGAAATTATTACGAAAACGATATAAATGAAAGATATTTCTCTCAAAAGAGAGTTTTAACAACTCCACAACACTTTGCATATGTGAAGATTGCAGAAGGTTGTGATAATAAGTGCACATATTGTGCAATCCCAGCAATTAGAGGCAAATTTACCTCAAGAACAATAGAAGATATCGAAAATGAAGTCAATGATTTAGTAAATCATTATGGTGTACAAGAAATTGTGCTAGTTGCTCAAGATGTCTCGAAATTCGGACAAGACATTTACGGAGAGAAAAAACTTGTTGACTTATTGAAAGTTCTATGTAAAACTAATGTTGCGTGGATAAGATTGTTGTATCTATATCCAGAGAACATTACAGATGAACTATTAGACTTCATGGCAAGCGAAGAAAAGATATGTAAATATTTAGATATTCCGCTTCAACATGTGTCAAATAAGATTCTAAAGTTAATGAACAGGCACATTCAAAAATCCGATATCGAAAAATTGTTTGAAAAAATTGAGAGTTATAAATGCTTTACAATAAGATCTACATTCATCGTTGGATTCCCAAGAGAAGATGAAGAAGATTTTAAAGAACTATATGACTTCATAAAATTAGGCAAGATAGATAGATGTGGCTTCTTTGCTTATTCAAAAGAAGAGGGAACTGCCGCAGCTAGATTGACAGGACAAATTGATGAAGATGTAAAACTTGAGCGTCAAGCAAAGTTATATAAACTTCAACAAGGAGTAATGAAAAAGAAAATGGCAAGCCAAGAAGGGAGAATCTTGGATGTAATTTATGAAGGAATAGATTACGATAAGCAAATGTTCTATGGTCGCAGCAAATCTGATGCGCCAGAGATAGATACAAAAGTGTATTTCACGGCTCAAAATTTAGTAGATGTCGGATCGATATATAAAGTAAAGATTGATAAAGTGAAAGACTTAGATTACTTTGGTAAGGTGGTAGAAGAATGATTGAGGAGTACAAAGATTATTGCGTATTAAAAGCATTTAATGTATCTGCAAAGCAGATAAGTGAGATTAATTCGCTATCTAAAAAGGGAATTTATGTTACTGCTTCTTCAGATTATTTAGATGCAACAATTGTTGTAATTAACAAATCAGAAAGTGAAGTTACTTTCCACGAAACGTTAAATGCAATCAAACAAATTGTTGGTGAAAGCTTATATGCAGATTTTGATACATCACTTGAAGAATGCGTTATTAAAAGCGCAATCAAGAAGAATCTAAAAATTGCAGTAGCTGAATCATTAACTGGCGGAATGGTATGTTCATCATTAGTAAATGTATCTGGAGCTAGTAACGTATTATACGAAGGCTTTGTAACTTATGCATCATCTTCAAAAGTTAGAAGATTGCACGTTAAATCTACCACAATAGACTCTTATGGAGCAGTATCTAGTCAAACTTGTCAAGAAATGGTACAAGGATTGCTTGCTAACAAGGAAATTCAACTAGGCGTAGCAACAACAGGTTGTGCAGGCCCAAATAAGGATGAATTTGGCGTTGATGTTGGAACTGTATTTGTTGGCGTTGGAAATCAAGACAATGTTGAAGTTAAAAAATTCAATCTTGATGGAAACAGGGAAGCAATTAGAAAGATGACGACAAACATAGCATTGTTTATGCTACTAAATTTTGTAAAAAATTATTAATGAGGTATATAGATATGGCAGTGAAGAAAAATGAAGTATTAGACCAAGAAAAGACAGCTTTAATTGATGAAGCTATCTCTAAGATTGAAAAGAGCTACGGAAAAGGCTCTATTATGAGACTTGGCGAAAAGAAGGTAGAAGATATTGATGTAATCCCAACACAATGTTTAGCTTTAGATGTAGCACTTGGTGTTGGTGGTTTCCCAAAGGGAAGAATTATAGAAATCTATGGACCAGAATCTTCTGGTAAAACAACTTTAGCTTTACATGCTATTGCATCTTGCCAACAACAAGGCGGAACAGCAGTATTTATCGATGCTGAACACGCTCTAGATGCTGCATATGCTAAAAAGCTTGGTGTAGATATAGATAATCTATATGTTATCCAACCAGATTCAGGCGAACAAGCTTTAGATAACCTAGATACATTAGTTAGATCAAACTCTGTAGACATTATCGTTGTAGACTCTGTAGCTGCTTTAACACCAAAAGCTGAAATTGAAGGTGAAGTTGGACAAAGCGTTATTGGTCTTCAAGCTAGAATGATGAGCCAAGGTTTAAGAAGAGTTACAAGCGTTATTGCTAAAGCAAAAACTTGCGTTATCTTCATTAACCAATTAAGAGAAAAAGTTGGCGTTATGTTTGGTAACCCAGAAACAACTCCAGGTGGTAAGGCATTAAAGTTCTATGCAAGTATTAGAATTGATGTAAGAAAGGGCGATGCTATTAAAGATGGAGCAGAATTCATCGGAAATAGAACAAAGGCTAAGATTGTTAAGAATAAGGTTGCTCCTCCATTTAGAGTTGCAGAATTTGATATGTTATACGGAAAAGGTATTTCTCAAGAAGG
>CAMOQV010000023.1 GCA_946623205.1 uncultured Clostridia bacterium | reverse complement strand
ACCTTGATAATATCATCTTTAGCAACTTTGTATTGCTTATTACCTGTTGTAACGATTGCGTACATGTTTAATACCTCCTCTCTCCAGTCTCGCTGTTAAGGTGTTTCTCACGAAAACTTCAGACCTTCTCCACGCGGCTCAGTGTCTATAATACACAAAACATATAAATAGTGTCAAACGAAATAATAATAAATATATTTATATAATTAAGCGCTAATATAATAACTTTGCAGTATCTGGCAAATCAATGATTGTTTCATTAGTTGCGCTGATCTTATACTTTTCAATATGCAAGCTTTGAGATGGAACAATATAAATTCTCTTTTCATTCCATATTGTTTCACATTCTTTTTCCAAAAGTTTGTATGCAAATATTTTATTAAATACGCTTGTTGAAACTTCAACAATTGCTGTAGTATTCATTGGATTTTTGAATATAATATTCAAATCTTGCTTTAATTTTGTTACAACGTGCTCATCTGAAAATACATATCCATCCCCGTGACAATATGGGCAAGGTTGCAACATAACATCCCCTAGCATAGACGATGTTTTCTTTCTTGTAATTTCAACAAGGCCAAGTGGCGTAATATCTATTAAAGTAGTTTTGATTCTATCTTTAGCAAGTTCTTCTTTAAGTAGTGCCATAACAGCATCTATTTGTTCTTGCTTATCCATATCAATGAAGTCAACAACAATAATACCACCCAAATTTCTTAATCTTAATTGTCTAGCAATTTCCTTTGCAGCAATTTTATTTGTTTCGAAAATTGTTTCACTTAATTGTTTTTGTCCTACATATTTTCCGGTATTAACATCAATAACAGTTAGAGCTTCTGTTCTATCTATTACCAAGTATGCACCATTAGACATTTCAACTTTCTTTTGAAGTATAGAGTCAATTTGAGAATTCAAATTGTATGCATAAACAATATTTTCCGTGTGATTATACAACTTAAATAACTTTGGATTTTCCTCAACGACATGAGGGAACGCTGCTTTAAGCTCTTCATAGACTTTTTCTGAATCAACAACAATTTCATCAACATCGCTTCTTAGCATATCTCTAACAGCTCTTATTGCTAAAGATTCGTCTTTATAAATCAAAGCTGGAGCCGTCTTATGTACGTACGTTTCTTGGATTCTTTGCCAAATAGCTTCAAGTTCATTGGCGTCGTTTAAAATCTCTTCTTTTGAACAATCCGTCGATTGTGTTCTTAAAATAAATCCATGGCCCTTCTTTCTAATACTTTGTACATATTCAACAAGTTCTTGAACTTGTTTTGAATCTTCAAGTTTTCTAGATACACCAACATAATCTATTTGTGGCATCAAAATTAAACCACGAGATGGAAGTGAGATGTTCATAGAAATTCTAGCGCCTTTATTGCCGAATTGATCTTTTACTACTTGAACCAAAATTTCATCGCCAACTTTAACATTTAGCTTTCCGCTTGAACATTCACAAGCGTTGCCTTCTTCGTCTATCATATCGCCAGCATATAAAAAGGCATTCTTTTCAAGGCCAATATTAACAAACGCCGACGCCATCCCTGGAAGGACGTTCATTACTCTTCCTTTATAAATATTACCTACTATACGTTCTGTACTTTCTCTTTCAACCCAAAACTCAACTAATTTGCCGTCCTCAACGATGCAGACGCGTGTATTGGCTGGGTGTGATGCGATTATAATTTGTTTCATAGTTTTAAGTAGTCATCTACTCCAATATATTTACTATCTAATTGAACAAACTGCGCAAGACGAGTTATGTCATTCATTGTCGTTTCAATATTATACTCTTTAATTAAGTGCTTTACAAAGGAATCTATTCTCAAATTAATATTTCCTGTTGCACATCTAACCCAAATATTTCTGCCATCAACAAAAATACTAAATAACATTCCTCTAATGTCTTTTTGGATAATCTCGCCCTTCTTGACAAGATCAATCACATAAGAATCCTTTTCCATTATATCTTCTATTTCAACTGGCACAACATTTTTACATTTTATTAAATAATCACTAGCTGTGACATTACCTGCAAGATTAGGATTTTTAGGTTTAGCAACAGCTGTGACAGCCCTTAAATCTTGTGGTACATTTTCATTAAATCTTTCCAAGAATTCTTCTGGAGTAATATTATTGCAATCAACTGCATAATACTCCGCAACAGACTGTGTTCCTAGTGGGATTGGAGTTGTTGCATATGTTAACATATGCTTTACAAATCCTTGAGAATAATTTACGTCTATCTTTGCTCTCTTTAATGTTCTATGCAACACGTCCATTGTATCCAAGTGTGACACATATGCAAAATCGCCAGCTTTAACGTGCTTTACAACTATAATCATTCAAAGCACCTCCCAAGTTTACTTGCGCCACATCCATTGCATTTTCCCATACAATTTGGAGTTGTCACACCTTGATAAGCAAGATGTCTTTCTTTTAATAGATAAGCCTTTGTCACACCGTTATCTATAACATCCCAAGGCAATTGCTTATTCTCGTCTATTTCGCCTGTATATTCGTCTATACTTATGCCACATTCTTCAAATGCTTCTAGCCATTTATCGAACTTGAAGTTCTCGCTCCAACTATCAAAAATACAGCCCTTTTCGTACGCCTTAATAATAACTGGCATCAATCTTTCGTCACCTCTAGCAAATGCAGCTTCTAGATATGAAGTTTTTGCATCATGCCAGTTGTATCTAACATTTTTAATTCTTAAAGCTTCTTGCAAATATTTTTGCTTTTCTTCCATCTCTTGAAGAGATATTTGCTTTTCCCATTGGAAAGGAGTTAGTGGCTTTGGGATAAATACAGATGTTGAAACAGTTATATTTATTATCTTTGATGTTCCGCTCTTTTTATGAAGCCATAAAACCTCTTTTGCTATTTTTGCGATTCCATCCAAATCTTCATTTGTTTCTGTAGGAAGACCAATCATGAAATACAACTTAACATTCTTAACGTTGTTCTTCATTGCGCCTTCTATGGCACTTGTTATGTTTGCTTCTGAAATATTCTTATTAATTACGTTTCTTAAACGTTGTGTTCCTGCCTCTGGCGCGAATGTTAAAGAAGCTCCATTTAGTTCTTCATATATTTCAGCCTCAAATGAGTCCAATCTAAGCGAAGGAACCGCAAGCTTAACCTTTCTCTCGTCTGCCTCTTTTTTAATTCTCTCTACAAGTTCTTTTAAGCCAGAATAATCAGACGTAGATAGCGAAGCTAAACTTAGTTCTTCGTATCCAGTTGCATCCATAAGCTTTTTAGCATAATCAACTAAGGTGTCTACTCTTCTTTCTCTAATTGGCCTATAGTAGAAACATGCTTGACAGAATCTACAACCATTAGCACATCCTCTAAATAATTCTATTGTTGATCTATCGTGAACAATTTCACAATTTGGAACTAGAATCTTTGTTGGGAAATATGCTTTATCCAAATCCTGAACGATTGCTCTTTTTGCTTTGTTTTTAAATCTTGGAACATATAAGCCATCTACTTTATCTACTGCGATTTTTAAAAACTCTTCTTTTGTTAAATGTTGCTCTTTTAATTCCTTATGTAATTCAACTAATTGCTTTAAATTAACTTCTCCATCTCCAACTAAAATAGCATCAAAGAAATCTGCATATGGCATTGGATTAACAGAGCAAGGCCCACCAGCAACCATTAAAGGATATTCTTCGCCTCTATCTTTTGCATAATAAGGAATGTTTGCTAAATCAAACATATACGCAACATTTGTATATTGAAGTTCGAATTGTACTGAAAAACCTACTATATCGAATTCTTTTAAATCTTTCTTCGTCTCAATTGAAAACAATGGCATATTGTGTTCTTTTAGAAGCTTCGCTAAATCCAAATCTGGAGCGAAGCATCTTTCGCACACAACATCATCCATATCATTAAGCATATGATACAAAATACGAATACCAATATTTGACATTCCTATTTCATATTTATCACTAAAGCACATACAAACTCTTTCTTTGCACGCTTTTTGCATGTCTGGCAAATTAAATTCGCCACCAACATATCTTGCTGGCCTTTCAACCTGCAATAAAATATCTTTTAATTCGTTTGTCATTTATCTTCCATTGCCAAGGCAGCTGCGCCAACAACACCAGCATTATTTTCTAATACTGGGCCTTTTACAACAACCTTAGGCTCAAAATTGTTTTTCGTTAAAAATCCATTTAGTTTGCTATCTACCGCTTTAATAAAAGCAGGACCTTCTTTAGCAACTCCACCGCCTAATATAAACATTTCAGGATGGAAAATCTGCGTTAAATTGATTAGGCCGCAAACTACATAATCTATATACTCATCTACCAACTTTTTAGAGACTTCATCTCCCCTTCTTGCCCCTTCAAAGCATGAATGCGCAGAAGCTCTTCCATATTGAGAAACTATCTTTGAAAGAATCCCGTTTGGATTTTGCATAACCGCTTCTTCTGTTCTTTTTGTCAAAGCTTTTGCAGATGCATATCTTTCCCAGCATCCTCTATTTCCACAGCTACACATCTCGCCATCAAACCTTATAACCATATGTCCGCACTCGCTTCCTGTTCCATGTGCAGCCTTATAAAGCTTACCATCCAAAATTATACCAGAACCTATTCCTGTTCCAAGCGTAACCAATATAGCGTTCTTTGAGCCTTTAGCGCCCCCAAACTTCCATTCTGCCAACATTGCACAGTCTGCATCATTCCCAATAAATACTGGTTTTTTAGTAAAAGCCGAAAACATGTCCTTAAATTTAACATCTTTCCATTGAAGATTTGTAGCGTTTAGTATAATTCCTTTATCGTCTACAACACCAGGTACGCCAACCCCTATTCCATCAATATCTTCTAGTGTCATTTCGTTTGTATTTAACAACTTTTCGATATTATCTATTATTTCCTTAACTAGGCTATTTGGATCTCTTGGAATACGCGTTTTAAATGAAGAAGTAGCAACAACTCTTCCAAGCTTGCTAATTATTCCTAATTTAGTATTCGTACCACCAATATCTACGCCAACAAACATATTATTTCAAATTAACTACGTTTAATAAATTTGCTAATTGATCTCTATGCTCAATAAAATACATACCGCCATTTACAATAACGTTTTCTGGATTCTCTGCTCTTGCTACCATCAAGCCAACATCGTTTGCTATATATTCGCAAAGACCATTAATTCTAGATGACCCACCGCAAAGCAAAATGCCATTTGCCGTAACTTCATCTACAAGATTTTCTGGTGTTTGAGAAAGAATAGATAAGATAGTTGTACATATCTTTGCAACATATGGTTCTAGAGCCTTCTTTATTTCCAATGAGTGGATTTGTATTTGAGTTTGAGTTCCTGCACCAATTTCAGTTACTACTTCATTTACAGCAAAGTTTTCGCTATCTGATAAAGTAGCCAATTGCTTCTTTAGTTTTTCAACTCTTTCTGGTGCTAATCTACAACGCTTTTCATCCAATAAATAATCCATTATTGCTTGGTTGAATGAATTGCCTCCAATATTTAAAGAACATCCAGCGATAATACCTTGTCTATTAACAATTGCAACTTCCGTTTTTGAAGCGCCAATATCTACGATACAACGAGCTGTACCATCAGCTACTCCAGCATATGTGGCTAAAGGTGATTCTAAAATAACAACTTCGCTAACACCAGCCATTGTAAGTACTTTTTCTATATCATGCTTTTCTGTATTTGTAAGTCCGCATGACACACAAGCAATTGCTTTTATCTTTGGTCTAAACAATGATTCTCCAGCTATTTTATTTAGGAAAGCTCTATACATTAATACGGCAGCACGTTCGTGGTAGATGGCTCCTTCTTTTATTGGATAAATAGCTTGCTCATTTGGTCTTTGTTGTCCAATGTAACTTGCTACGCCTCTACCCACCTCAATTAGGTTTATCTTATTATTTTTATTCTCGATAAAAACCAGTGAGGCATCTTTTAAGACAAAACCTTTTCCTTGTTGTGAAATAGTTGTAAATTTGCTTCCTACATCAATAACTAGCTGAATGCTTCTCATTATATTGCTCCTAGTATTTTTAATTCTTCTCTCAATTTCTCAACAGGAAGACCCATTATATTTGAGTAACTTCCTTTATATTCTTTTACCATATCGCCATCTTGTATTCCATATGCGCCAGCTTTATCTAATGGTCGTTTTTCATTTACGTATTTAATAATTTCTTCTTCTTTTAAATCTCTAAACACGATTTGTGCTTCATCAACAAATATATGTCTATCCCCTTTATATGCGATGCAAACTCCAGTATATACATAATGTGTTGTCCCACTCAAAGCCTTAAGCGTTTTGATAGCATTTTCAATTGTATGAGGTTTGCCATATACCTTACCATTTAGCCACACAATTGTATCTGCGCTTATAATTAGCGCATCTTTGTATTTCAAATCCAAATCATTCAACTTCTTTAAAGCCAATTTTTCTACCAATTGTTTTGGATCTTTTTCTTCTATATTTTCATCCACCGATTGAGGCATAACTTCAAAGGATGGAAATATTTCTTTTAAAAGTTCATTTCTTCTAGGTGATTTAGATGCGAGAATAACGTCCATTATTCTTTGTACTCCCAAGTTCCATTTTGATTTTTAGAAATCTTAAACTTTAGAATATCTATAGCTTTTTGTCTATTTTCTTCTTTCCCTGTAGTTAACCCCGCCATAGCAAAGAAAAAAGCAGCTCTTTCAATTTCGTTTTCATCCACTAATGCTCTTGCTCTTTCGAAATACTTTTTAGGTGTTCCTAATATAGCAAGTTTGTCTTCATATTCAACTTCAAGTTTTTTGTCACTATTAAGTTTCGCGATTCCTATCAATTCTTTAACAGCTTTATTAGATCCAAGACTTGCAGCCTTCTTATAGTATTCAATTGCTTGCTTAGTGTCTTGATCCACACCATTGCCGTCTTTATAAATAGTTCCTAAAACTTCATTAGCTACAGCCGAGTCTTGTTTTGCTAAGCCTTTTAATTCTTCAATTTTTTTGGCTTTATCTTCTTCTAAGTCCAATTTTAGAATTTCTGCCTCACCATCTAAAGAGCCATAATCTACCAATAGTTCATATTCTTCTCTAGCGCCATCTTCGTCTGCGCCGATATCATAATATGGATCATAAATTTGTCCAAGCTTTAAAATAGCTTTTTCATATCCTGCAGTTCTTGCATAACCATAAAGTTCAATTGCTTTATCCAAATCCTCATCTACCCCAAGGCCATATTCAAAGCATAAGCCTGCATAGTAATTTGCTTCTTGAATTCCGCCATTTACAGCTTCTCTACAAAGATCTAGAGCATCTTTATAATTTTGTTGAACACCAAGTCCAAATATATATGCATTTGCGATATCTAAAACAGCTTTTTTATACCCAAGATCATATGCCTTTTCATAGCACTCAAAGCTCTTATAGAAATCTTGTTCACAGCCTCTTGCGTTATCATACATATACGCTAATGCATAATAAGCTAAAGAATAATTTGCTTCTTTTGCTTTATTCAATAAGTCAAAAGCTTCCTTGTCCTTTTTTGTGTCATTTTGATTTATATATCTAACAGCTAAAGCATATTGTGCAGGTGCATAATTTAAATCTGCTGAAGCCTTATATAAATCCATAACTTGAGCGGTTAATTCTTCGCCCTTTTTAACATCTTGCGGATCTTGACTCTTTAATAATTTTGAAGCCTTCTTTTCAAGCAAGAACGCATATTCATATTTGCCTGGACCAAAGCCACCATTTGAAGACTTTTGAGCAAATTCAAATGATTTTTCTTCGTCCTTATCTACACCGAATAATCCCTTTCTGTAAATGAAACCTAACGCAAAAGATGCATAATCATCATTAAGTTCACTTGCTTTTTCAAATAGTTCTATTACCTTCTCTTCATCATAATCAACACCTAATCCAAAGGCGTGAGTATATGCAAGGAATGAATAAGCTTGTGCATTATGTTCTTTTGCAGCTCTAACGAAATAGTTGTGAGCCTTTTTATAATCCACATCAACGCCTAATCCACCAAGGTAAATACGACCCAATTTTACTAGAGCTTCAGCATTTCCTTGTTCTGCTTCATATTCAATGTTTTTTATTCCCATAATCCACCTTATTATATTACGTGTTTATTTTAACACGCAGTATAAATAAAATCAATTACACGCAAAAGAGGATGCATTTTGCATCCTCTTTTAGATACTTAATAATAATTAAATTAAAGGATTTGTAGGTTCTTCTTGTATGCTCTCTTGAACTCATTTACAGAAGTCAAAGCATCCTTTATTTCAAGTGAGTAATCACCGTCTCCTTCAACCTTCATAATTACGCTATCGCCAAGTACATCACAAAGTATTGTAGAAACACATCCGCTCATACTTCTATCTAAGCTTTCTGCTATTCTTACGATTACACCAATCTTCATTATTGCATCAACATCTTCTGCAGACAACATATCTTTGTACTTCATAAGCTCAGTCATATTTAACTCGCCTTTTCTATGAAGTGAAGCAACGAATGCACTCATAACTAAGTCCTTATGAGAGATACCATAAAGGTTACTGTTTAAGATAATGTAAGCAGAATGGAATTGATGTTCATAATACTTAATTCTTGTACCTGTATCGTGTAATAAAGCTGCAACTCTTAAAACCTTGACATATTGTCTTGGTAATTTATGAAGAACTTTCAATTGCTTATATAATTGCATTGATAGTTCATAAACATGCTCAGCATGCTCAATATTTGCATTAAAGAAATTCAATAATGAATAAATGCTATGGCCAACAACATCATTAATTGGTCTTTCATTTGTTGATGGAACAGCATACTTAAACATAGCACCTTCTCTTAATCCACAACCAGAAATAACGATTTCGTCAAAGCTACACTTTTTCATAATTGCGCTAACAACTGACAAAGCTGCTGGGAAGATATCTGCTCTAACTGAAGATAAACCTTTAATCTTCATTGTGCTAGATAATTCAAGTGTTCTTATGTTGTTATAAATGCTTTCAAATTCTTGAGATGGAATTTGGTAGTTATGCGCCATTGATAATGGATATTTTTTCAACATTCTTGAAATCTTACCAATATTTCTGAATGAACCACCAACACCAATTAATTTTGTGTCTGGAGCAATTTCTTTTAACCATGGAAGTTGTTCTAATTGTTGTAGAACATAATTTTCCATAGCTTGAGATCTCTCAAGTGGTGTTGCTCCTGAATTCTTAAACATGTCTGTAATTACAACTGCGCCAAGTGGCAATGTTGTATATTGCAACAAATTCTTTCTGTTATAGTAAATAAATTGTGTACTACCACCACCGATATCTACGATTAATCCTCTTGGAATATCTAGAGAATTGATAACACCTTGATAAACAAGTTTTGCTTCTTCTTCATATTCTAAAACTTTAAGTTTTATTCCTGTGCAAGACTCGATTTCATCCAAAAAACCTCTTTGGTTCTTTGCTTTTCTAATAGCTTCTGTAGCGTATGCATAAACTCTTTCGATCTTATTAGCATCGCAAAGTCTAGAGAACATCTTAAGAGTCTTTACTGTTTGGGCAATTCTTGCAGGTTGGATAAAGCCATCCTCTTCCATATCCTGAGCTAATCTCAACGTTTCTTTTAATTGATCCTCAACTTGGAAAAATCCATTTTCTAGAATGTCTACGATAACCAAACGAGCTGAATTTGAGCCAACATCAATAATTGCTATTTTTTCCATATTTTAACCTTACACCTCGGAATTTTGTATTACTTTAATTATTTTAACATACAAAGCAATTTATGTCCATAGGCGCTTTTTTATATTATTTATTAATAATTTGTGATTTGCTCGCTAATTTTGCCCCTTTAATTTAGCTACGAATTTAATCAAATAATCTTTTATAATGTCCATAACTTTATAGTAGTCATTAATGTCCTTCATAAGCCATGGATCTGGAATAAATACATCTTCTCCTACCGCTACTTCCGATAAAGTTTTGAATTTCTTCTGGAAAATTAGTGGTGTAAAAACCTTGTTTGCGTTGTTCATTCCAATAATTAAATCAGCTTCTTTAAAATCTTTCCAAGCTAACCACTTGAAGCGAGGCTTATGCTTTAAAATTTCTTCTTCGCTAAAGCCTTCTCTTTTCAATGCCAAAATAGCTTTTGGATGTATTTTAAATGATTGATTTAATACGGCAGCAGAAGATATTTTCTCTATAGATAGAGAAAGCTTTTCATCTTCTTCAACCATTCTTTTCATTAAATATTCGCAAAAAGGACTTCTGCAAATGTTTGATGAACATACAAACAAAACCTTCATTTTATATCTTTATATATCCTTCAAGTTCAGCTTCCATATCATCAAAGAAGCCTCTTATTAATTTCTCATCTCTATCTGAACACTTTTCAGCTACACAGAATTTCATGTTGCCTTCTCTTGTTAAGCAAGTAAATTGGAAATATGGCTTATATTTAACTGCACCAGTCATTACGCAATCATACATTGAACAGCCTTCAAAATTAACTTGTTCTGGCTTCATAATACCCAAATTACTCATTTGAATAAATGGATTTTCATATCCAATTTTAATAGCAAATGTTGCTATACAATCAATTTGGAATACTTTATACGCTAAAGCTAAAAGAGGAAGACTATATAAACCTGCTACATCATCATTCTTTTGCTTTAACGTTTGTTCTTTAACTCTAGATAGAGTATCTTCAAATGAGCCACCTATACCTTCACTTAATTTGCAAGGCATAAATGCAGTCATATTTGTAACACCAACTGTATCTCCATTAAGCATATGACGTCTCAAATCCATCATTGAAGTTATGTTAATTGGCTCATCTTTTTTGCAACCAATTTCCTTAACTAATGCTCTAAAGTATGCTGTAAGCATAACATCGTTAATTGAAGCACCAACAGCTTTACCCTTTGCTTTAACTTTATCGAACAATTCTTTTGGAATCATCTTCATAATTAAACGCTTTGTGCAGTCTTTATCATCTGTAAATCTAAATCTAGTTTTGATTCCTGTTCTAGATATATTGTTGTATAAGCCTTTTGCCTTTTTAGCGGCATTTGGCTCCATGTTTTCATAGATTTGAGAAAAATCTCTAGTGCCTTGTTTGAAGACAACATTATCTCCATTACCGCCTTTTACAAATGCATTATAATATTCAACTATTTTAAACATAACATATTTGTAATCGCTTCCATCAAAACATTGGTGATTTACAATTGTTGCAAAAGAACATTTGTCTTTACAAGTAAACACTTTACACTTAAATTGCAACTTATCTTTATGGCTAACTTCGCCCATCAAAAAGTCATATGTCGACTTTTCTAAATCTTCAACCTCTTCAATTTCTGCCATCTCTTCAAGAGTATAATCTTCTCTTACTTTCCAATAAGGCTTAATTGGGCTTGCAACATATTGTGAATGTAAAGTTGGAACTTTATCTACAACTGCTTTAACTGATTTTCTAATAATATCTATATCTAATGATCCTTCATAAAAGATTGCATAATGCATCATACGATCATAAAAATTTGACAAAAAAAATTGTGTCTTATCCCACAATTGTGCTTTTAATCTTTTGTTTCTCATTTGGCCGCTCCTAATAAGTATTAAGATTATTATATGTATTTTACTTAATTTTTACTTAAAGAATCAATATAACTTTTAACTTTTTCTTTGTTTTCTTCAGATAAAGCTAAATATGATTGTTCAAACAAAACCAAATCTTCATCTTTGACATGTTCACCACAGCCAACTAAAAAATCAATCGAGCAATCAAAAAACAAAGATAATTTAATCAAACCTTCTGGCAAAGGCATTCTTCCGCCGCGTTCCCACGCCGATATGTTACTTTGTCCTAATTGAGTTAGTTCCCCTAGTTCTTCTTGGCTAAGACCTCTTGCGATTCTTAGCTTTTTTAATGTTTCGCCAAACATACTCTCCCTATGCCTTGCCTTATTTCGAGAAAAGTTTATCATAAATTGACATATTTTAAAGAAATAATATTGACAAATACCCGAAGTAGGATTAAAATGTAGTTGTAATTACCCGAAGTCGAGTATTTACATAGACAAAATCGTCTCCCTATGGCTTGCCATAGCAATAATGAGAACCTCAAGTAATCATGGCTATGGCAAGTTTTTTTATATATGAAAAATATAATATATAATAAAAACGCGCTAATATTAATTACATTATTAGGACTTTTAGTCCTATTTCTTTTCGCTTATTTATCAACAGACATACAAGTATACGGAGAATCATTTAGAATTGAAGAAACCATAGCTTTACAAAAGCCATTAGCAAATGTTTATACTATTAATTATGTTTTAGATGGTGGTACAAATTCTCCTTCTAATCCAACTAGCGTTTCTTCATCTTCTAGCAATATTACACTTCAACCAGCAACAAAATCTGGCTATAAATTTCTTGGGTGGTACAAAGATTCTTCTTTTAATAATTACATAGAAAAGATAAAGCCATCTACGATGAGTGGAGATTTAACACTTTATGCAAAATTCACGCCATATATATCTATTCCAGTTAAGTATTTATATACAGATTTCTACAGTTCTATTGATGACACAAAAGGATATATAAATTGTTATTATTCTTATTCTGCTTATTATTACGAAAACATAACAAGCGTTGCCTCAATGGTATCTGGGCATTCTAGTTACACCGTTTATTCAACAGCAAACAGCGCGCTAACGCTTAAATTAGATGAAGGAGAATATTATTCTTTATCTTCACAAGGAACACCTTCTTATATTAGGATTGCAAGTGATTCGTTCTATTCTATTACATACGCATTAGATGGAGGATCTTTTAAGGCAGGAGAATCTCCATACAATTATTACTATACACGCGCAAATATTTCATCACACGAATTAACACCGATTAAAGATGGCGCGGCGTTTATGGGCTGGTATTTAGATTCCGCATTCACAACGACTTATTATTCTTCATCATTCACGCCGTCTAACATAACACTATATGCAAAATGGAGTGACATACATTCTATTGATGCCCTATTTATTAGCACAGACTTTTTCAATATCAATCAAGAAATTGTAAGCACAATTGAATATTATGAAGATGACTATGACTATATATACTCAAACAATTTTAAAGACTTATTTGATTTGCATACAGATTATACATTTACGATATACAACGCATCAGGAGATTCTATCTCTTATTATTTAAACGAAGGCGTATATGCTTCATCTAAATCAAATGGAGTTCCTTTTGTCATTAAATACAATACGCCAAAGATATATTCAATCCAATATGTCCTAGGAGACGGCGCATCTATCCCGGATGGGAAACAATTGTATAACTATTACACTAAACGCGCTGATTTAAAAGGCAACACCGTTGAACCAACGAAAGATAGTCATAGTTTCGATGGATGGTATTTAGATCAAGATTATACATCAACTATTTACAATTCTTCTTTTAGTCCATCAGACATCACATTGTATGCAAAATGGTCCGAAACCTACTTTGCTCCAGTATTGTTTTATGATGCATTAAGTGAAGAAGAATGCACAAATCTTGGAAATACATATTACTACATTAGCTCCGGAAATGAATATGTACTTGGGGATTATTCAGACACTACAAAACAACTCCCATATTATTTCGATTTGACTGGTTCAGATTCTTTTAAAGTATATTCCGAAAGTGGAGACGAAATGGCCATATACATTAGTGAAGGTTATCTTCTCACTAAAGGCGAATTAAAAATTGGATATATAAAAATTTATAAGCATTATAAAGCAGAATTCTACGTTAATGGCGAATATGTATTCGAAAGTAGAGGCGCAGATAATGAATCAATTATCTTCCCTGACTTTGTTGTTGGGTTTATAGGGCCAAACTACAACGCAATAAGAGTTGGAGCTTTCACTATAGGAAAAGAATATGCAATATACATAATGAAAGGATGGTCTTTAACAGACTCTAGTGACATTACTTGGCTTGATGAAACAGAGATATCTCTTGTAGAAGAATCTATCACATATAGCGCTATCGCAAATAGCGAACATAATATAAAGCTATATGCTTATATGACATTCTATGGAAAAGTAAATGCTGTAAATTCTAATATTAATTATGATGAGTATATAGCAACAACAAGAGGACTTATTACAAAAGCATCGCCTTATTCTTTGGATGATTTTATGTTAGAGCACGTAACAGAAATAAGTAGCGGAACGCAAAAATCCAATTTAGATAAAATACTTAAGTACTTTAAACTTGATAATCTAGGAAACAGCACATTAGGATTGCTAAATAAAATATTAAATGGTAGTCCAGTTTCTTTTAACGATTTATGGGGCAACACAATTGGGAAAATAATCATATTTACTTTATCAGGGTTAATTATAGCAATTGCGCTTATAAATATAGTCAACTTAGTTAAGGCACTATCTAAAATTCAGTCAAACTCTTAATTGATAATACTATGAAAATATTATATACTTTATAGCGCGCGGAGAGTTGTCCGAGAGGTCGATGGTGCAGCACTCGAAATGCTGTGTACGAGAAATCGTACCAAGAGTTCAAATCTCTTACTCTCCGCCACA
>CAMOQV010000022.1 GCA_946623205.1 uncultured Clostridia bacterium | reverse complement strand
GGATAGAACCATGCTGTGGCTCTACTTTGAGTGGTGTATTATTTTGACGTACACTCCCCAGCGGGAATCGAACCTAAAAAAATGAAGTACCCAACAGCTATTATCTTTTTACAATTAGAACAAAAGTGCTTGATGTAAATGAGATTTGATAAGTGTTCGGATACTTCCCCTTTGGTGAACCATGAGGGACTCGAACCCCCGACCTTTGCGTCCGTAGCGCAACGCTCTAATCCAACTGAGCTAATGATCCATAATTTGTATCCATATTATAGTTATCAAAATATATAAATGTCAATTAAATATGATACAATATGGGCATGGACGAATTTGTTATCAAAGAAGATGAGAGAATAGACGATTTAGAATACGAAGGCTTGAAGATCATTCAAAAGCCTAAAATGTATTGCTTCTCTTCTGACGCTGTATTGCTTGCAAATCTGGTTAAAGCAAATAGAGACGATACAATTGTTGACTTTGGTACTGGCAGTGGCGTAATAGCCATTTTAGCGCTCGCAAAGACAAGGGCTAAAGCTGCAATTGGTATTGAAATCCAAAAAGAAGTCGCTGAACTTGCAAAACGAAATGTTGAATTAAATCATTTAGAGTCAAAAATCACAATATATAACGAAGATATTAAAACTGCTCCAAAAATACTAGGGAAGGAGAGTGTAAAAGTTTGCGTATGCAATCCTCCATATTTCAAAAGCACAAGTGGAGAGCAATCTTCAAATGCGCCTGTAGCGATTTCGCGTACAGAATCAACTGCAACTCTTGAAGATATAGTAAAAGCTGCATCTTCTATTTTGAAATACTCTGGAAAGTTATATATGATTCATAAAAGCGAACGCCTTTCAGAGGTATTAACGACGTTATCTAACAACAAGTTAGAGCCTAAAAAGCTAACGCTAATTTACCCAAAGGCTTCAAAATCTGTAGATACATTTATAGTTGAAGCACAAAAGTGCGGAGCACCAGGTTTAACAATAGATAGTGTTGTCGTTTATGAAGAAAATGGTGAAATGACTCCTTGGGCTAAAAAGTTATATAACAAAGAATGATTATCTAATTGGTAGAGTTATTTCGAAAGTTGTATATCTACCAACTTCACTAAAACAACTTACATCTCCACCCATAGATTGAGAAATTAATTTAGCAATACTTAATCCAAGACCAAAACTCTTACCAGCTTCTTTATGAGATTCATCAAGTTTATAGAATCTATCAAAGATCTTGCTTATCTGTTCTGGTGGAATTCCATCGCCAGTATTTGTAACTTTGATTGAAATATTCTTTAGTGTCTTTGCAAGAGTAACACTAATCTCGCCACCACGAGGAGTATATTTAATTGCATTATCTACTAAAATAGTTATCAATTTTTCTGTTTCAACTTTATTGCACTTAAAATATACATCTGGTTGCAATGATGAAACGAATCTAATGTTGTTTTCGTAGCAGCCAGCTTCAAAGGACAATAAAACACCTTCAATTAAATTGCTAATGTTTAAATCAGATTTATCTGCTATATAATCTTTTCTTTCCAATCTAGATAATTCTAGCATTTGAAGAATTAAACTATTCATTCTATCGATTTGGTATTTTGCGCCTTCAAGCCAACGTCTATTTTCTGCAATAGTTTGGTTTGGAGAAGATAGCACTAAATCTATATTTGTTTTAGCAACAGTAATAGGTGTTTTTAATTCATGAGATGCATTTGCAAGTAATGCTTTTTCTTTATCGAAAGCTTCTTGGACTGGTTTAGTGGCGCTCAATGCTAAGATATAACTTAGCCCGCCAATAACTATAAGTGAGATTAGAAATACACCTAAAAGTGTAACGCCAAGTGTTAGAACTGTATTTCTTTGTTCTGTCCAGTCAAATAGAGTATAAGCGATTTCTCCATCTGCAGCTTTTTGCACGTAAGCAAAATGCTTACCTTTAAAAGAAATACGGCCTGCATCTTTATCTAATAAATCTCTTATTTGAGCTTTTTCTTCATCGGTAAAATTGTAGGCTTCAAAATGTATATATTCAACTTGGTTATTTGTATCAACTATAGCGTATAAATACTTGCCACTTTTTGGGGCTTGATCTGGGAATATGGCGCCATCTGCAAGTGCATTGTCAACGTCGTTTTTTGCAGATGCATATGTTATTGAAAAGATTGTCAAGAATGTAACAAGCAATAAGCTTCCTACGATGATTAGTGGAATAAGATAAAACTTTAATTTAAAATTCTTAAATAGCTCCATCTTGCTCCTCTTTCATTAATAGTTGGTAGCCAACGCCACGGATTGACTGAATAGTGAAGTTTGCATTTATAAAAGCAATTTTTTTCCTTACAAACGAAATAAACACTTCCAAAGAATTAGATTCAAAGTCATTGTCTAATCCCCATACTTTATTGATAAGAGCATCTTTTTCTACAACACGTTTTGGGTTTTCGAATAGATATCTTAGTATTTCACACTCTTTGTTTGATAGTTTTACTGACTTATCTCCGCAAACTAGATTATAAGCAGCAATATCTAAAGTGGCATTGCCATAAGATAGAGAATTGTCTGCTGCAAATTCACCTCCACGGCGTCTTAGAAGCGCACGTATTCTAGCAAGAAGTTCTGGAGTTGAGAAAGGCTTTGCTAGATAATCATCAGCGCCCATATCAAGTCCTTGAACCTTGTTTAATTCTTGAGATAGTGCAGTTAACATAATGATTGGAGTTGTAATTTTTGCTTTTCTTAATTCTTTTAAAACTTCAAATCCATTCTTCTTTGGCATCATTACATCTAAAACGATACAATCGTATACGCCAGTAAGACCATATGCAAGGCCATCTTCACCATCGTGAACGCAAGCAACTTCAAATTTTTCCTTTTCAAGTACAGCTGTTAAAACCTCACATAAACTTATGGAATCTTCAACTAAAAGTATTCGCATAATTTACCTCCAAATCTATTAATAATTATATTAATTTTAAGAATAAAAGTCTATACTATGTATCAAAGCACATAATTGTGCTAAAATATTCTTAACACTATGGCAATTCTATTAAATTTAAAAAAACATCTAAATGCTGTTTACACATATGCAAGATTAGCATATGCGGTTAGCGGTGTCCGTGCTTGTTATTTATATGATCCAAGAATCAAGCAAGGTGTTTCAGATTTAAAAGATGGCTCAGAGATTATTATTACAGCGTTTCCATCTCAATATTCAATATATGCAATAAAGACAGAAAAGGGATTAAAGTGTTCTTTGCGTAAAGATGTTTCTTTCTATAATGGAACAATGATTATTTTTAAAAGTACGGAAGCAGCAATTCCAGTTATGAATAATGTTTTATCGTATTCAGATGCATTTAGCCAAAATAGATATGTAATTCAAGGTGATATGTCATTGGGTATGAACGCAATAAAATTATTAGATAAAGCACAAGCAACTTTAACAACAAAAAGAAAACGTCGTATTTATTTAAAAGAAGGCGTATATTCTTCTAATGTTGAATTTAAAGTTAAAATGACAGCTTGGGCAAAAGGTTGGAGATAATGCGAGATTTTTTCGAGTTTTCAAATAACGTAAAAATCATTGCTGGCGAGAATTCGCTAGAGCGTTTGCCTGACCTATTAATCAACTATGGTGGTTATAGAGTATTTATAGTTAGTGATGATGTCATTAAAAAGTGTGGCCACATAGATGCATTAAGTAAGATTTTAAAAGCTAGAGAAGAAATTACAATAGGTGGCACATATTTAAACATCCCATCAACTTTAACTGTTCAAGATTTAGATAAATTATATATCGCATATAGAAAAAGTGGTGCTGATGCCATAGTTGGTATTGGTGGCACTAGAGTTATGAATGCAGCAAAAGCATTAGCGCTTTTATGCTCAACTAAATCTAAGGACATTAAAAAGTTTAACGGTATTGATGCTGCAGTACAAACTGTGCATATTCCATTTTGCTTAATTCCATCAACATTCGGGGCAGGAAATGAAGTATCTAAGGATGTCTTTGTAATTGATGAGCAAAATGAATCTCCAATTGAAATCGTTTCAAGTTCAGTTCAACCACACTTTGCTATTTTGGATCCAAACATCTTAAAGACCTTGCCAGAAAAAGAATTATATATGAGCTTAATTGATGTTATGGCATATAGTATCGCTTCATATTTATCAAAAAGAGCAAACATATTGACAAAAAGCTTCTCTAAGATGGCAATGTTCCTAATTAAAGATAATTTCCAAAACGTTCTTCAAAAGAAAGATATTAATGCAATTTGTAACTTGCAAATAGCTGCATCAATTGCTGCTATTACTTATTCAAATACATTCACTGGTGTTGCTCATGCATTAGCTGCAGCACTTGCTACTAAATGTCATATGCATAGAGCAGAAGCAATTTGTGCTGTGCTTGAACCAGTTATGATTAGTTTGCAAGATATCTGTAAGAGTCAATACGCAGAGATGCTATTGTACTATAGAGGATCTCAAGATTATGCAAACTCTACAGAAGACGAAAGAAGTGAAGCATTCATAAAGATAATTACAAATATCGTTAAGCACTTAGCTAAAGCTCACAATGTTCAAACAAGTCTATCTGAATATGGTGTAACAGAAGCAGATTTTGATGGCATTGCTGAATTGGCAATTAATGATATGGAGATGTTAACAACTCCAAAGAAATATACAAAAGAAGAAATAATAGAAATATTGAGGCAGGCTCTATAGTATGAAAGAAAGAATTTTTGAAAATACTATAAAACTTATGGTTGGTGATGGCATTGTTAATAGTTTGCCATATACTTTAACGCAAAAAAATTGCGAAAAAGTAATGATCGTATGTGATGAACCTGCATATAGATTAGGTTATGTTGATTTAGTAAAGAATGCGCTATCTAGTTCTCCGATTGAAGTTAAATACATTTATAAAGGCGTTGGAGATATAGCATTAGATACAGACGCTGAAGATATTGCAAGAAACTATAAATATTTTAAGTGCGATTGTATTATTGCAATAGGCAAGAAATCTGCAATAATGGCGGCAAAGGGCGCTAAGGTTTTAATCACAGAAGACGTTAGGTATGTTTCAAGCTTCAAGAGCAAAGGATTAACAGAATACCCAACAGACAATGCATTGCTTGTTTGTGTTCCAATTAACTTTGGTACAGGCTTTGAAGCTATGTCAGTTGCGAGATTATATGAAAAATCTCATAGCTCAATTTATGAAATAACAACTAGATATGCAGCTACAGATATTTTGTGCTTAGATACAAAGATGACAGATATTACTCCACCAAAGGCAATCGCAACATATGGATTGTTTGCTTTATCTTTGGCAATTGAATGCTTTATTGATGATGATACAAATATGATTGCAAAAGCATATGCAGATTCTGCAATTGGAATTATCTATCGTTATTTAAATAAGTGCATCTTTAAAAATGCTAATAACGAATATAGACAAAAGATAATGGAAGCTGTTGGCTTTGCTGGTTGTGGCTATGCAATTATCAATAGAAATGAATTGCTAAGCCCGCTATCAGATATTATCAGCGATAAATATCTTGCTAACTTCGCAAATATATATGCAATCCTATTTAGACAGTATGTAAAGAATATCGAATTAGGAAGAGCCTTTGGTTATGCGCTAAATTCAATGGTTGAACCAAATGACTTTGCTCTATATGCAAAAGAATCTAGAGCTCAAAAGACATTGGCGCAAATAGAAAACCTATTTAAAAACATTGAAGATTGCGTAGATTTTAATGCTCATCTTGCTGACTTTGGCGTAAATGAAGAAGATTTAGAATCTATCGCAGATGCGTATGAAAGAGGAAATGAAAACAAAGAATACACTAAAGATAAAGTTTTAGAATTGTTAAGAGCTTGTTTGTGATGCAAAAGAGAAATTACCAAAAAGAATTAGATAAGATAATTGAAAATCTTAAAGATGGTAAAAAGCCATCTTTATTGCTTCATGCATGCTGCGCTCCATGTAGTAGCTATTGTGTAGAATATTTATCTAAATATTTTGATATTACTTTGTATTACTATAACCCAAACATCGAATCTCAAGAAGAGTTTTCAAAAAGATTCAAAGAATTCGAAAAGATTTATGAAAGATTCAATGTTAAAGCTATTGAAGAAAAATATAACCCAGATGAGTTTTACGATGCAGTAAAGGGGTATGAAGATTGTAAAGAAGGTGGAGATAGATGCACAATTTGCTATAGACTTCGTCTTCAAAAGACTTTGGAGTATGCAACAAAGAATCATTTTGATTATTTTGCATCAACTCTATCAATATCTCCATATAAAAATGCAGAGAAATTAAATACGATTGGTGAAGAGATTTCAAAAGACTCGCAAGTTAAATATTTAGTTAATGATTTTAAGAAAAATGGTGGGTATTTAAGATCAACCGTTCTATCTAAAGAAATGGATTTATATAGGCAAGATTATTGTGGATGTGTATATTCAATAAGAGATGCCATTAAAGAAGATATTTAGGCCAAGTGCCATCTGGCGGAAAAGTCAAAATATTGTTTGTTAAAGGTTCGTGTGCTAAAATATTATAAATAATAAAGGAGCGTTATGGTTTTAATAGATCAAGAGAACTATAAAAGTTACGGAAGATGCATATCATTTAAGACGGGCAACATTAAACTTTTGGTGACTATAGATTTAGGACCAAGAATTATCTTTTATGGAAAAGATGATCAAAATATAATGTTTGAAGATCTTCAAGATACGACAAATAAGGGCGGAGAGTTCTTTGATAAGAATTTAAAGGGCGAAGGCATTTGGCATTTATATGGTGGCCATAGGTTGTGGAAATCTCCAGAATATATGGACACTTATTATCCAGATAACAAACAAGTTAACGTTATTAAAAATGGCGACGATGTAACATTTACATCAGTTGTCGAAACAACAACTAAGCTTCAAAAGAGCATGGTTATAAAGATGAATGATGATGGCTCTGTTTTATTAACTCAAAAAATTGAGAATAAATCTAATGTTAAAACAACACCTATATCTGCTTGGGGGTTGACAGTTTTAGATAAAGGAGCAAAAGCTACAATAGCTTTACCAGATGATGACACCGGATTCTTACCAAATAGAAATGTTGTATTTTGGAGTTATACAAATATTAAAGACGAAAGAATTAATTTAAATAACGAAAATCTAATAATTGAGCAAAGAAATATAGTTGATCCAATAAAGGTTGGATTGTTTACTCAAAAGCAAATTAATGTAGATATAAAAGGACAAACATTTAGCCTTCAAATAGACAAAAAAGTGGGTACGTATCCAGATTTTAATTGTAATATTGAATGCTACACAAACAATCATATATTCGAAATAGAGACGCTATCGCCTCTTTGCGAATTAGCACCAAATGAATGTTTAATACATAACGAGTATTGGGCATTGAAGTGAGGTTAAGATGAAAAAGAAAATAGTTATCATAGTTGGAATTTTGTTAATTACTGTAATATCTCTGGCATCATGTTCAGGACTTGCAACTATTTTGCATCGAACAAACACGGTTAATTACCAAGTAGATATTAGAGATTTAGAAAACGCAAACGTTGGAACAGCAGTTGCTTCAAATACAGTAAATTCTTGTGCAAGAATTATTGCATATTTTAATATTGGCGGCGAAACAAAGGTTGTATCTGGCTCAGGATTTATAGTTTCTGCAAATGGCTATGTAATTACAAATAGACACGTTGTAGTTTTGTATTCATCAGCTTTAAGCAGCAAATATACATCGGATGAAAAGAGCAGTTCTACGCCTATAGCTATTCTTCCTGATGAAATAAGAGTAGCTTTTGTGGATGATACATATTATGAAGCAGAAGTTGAGTATTTTATTGATGAAGCTGGTGAAATCGATTTAGCGCTTTTGAAAATGAAAAACACAGGAGCTACAGTCTTTGATAACCTAACAATCGATCAAACATCTCAAATATATTATGGACAAACAGCATTTACTTTTGGTAATCCAGAAGGAATCGGTTTATTATTTACAACAGTTAATGTTGCAAATCCATCAATGAAGATGTCTACTGATGGTAAGTACTATTCAATTATGTTAGATGGTAATATTAACCATGGTAATAGCGGCGGAGTGCTTTTAGATGGCAATAGCCACGTTATTGGTGTAATATTTGCAAGAATAGAATCAAAGGCAAATTCTAATACAAATGCGTATGGTATAGGATGTGCTATTAAAGCTTCAGATTTAGTAGACTTTTTAGTAAAGTATAACACGCTAGCGCCAGCATCAAAGAAAGTTAATTATTCGGAATATAAACCGGAAGAGAATCAATCAGAGTAAAAAAATCGGGGCTGTTCAACAGCCCCATTTTTAATTCAATAATATTCTATTTTGTTAGTTCATCAACAAGATTATTTAAATAATCTCCTTCGAACCATTCCATATTACCTTTGTCTGAATATTCAGCAAGAGCTTGAGAGATTGGTAGAGAAGCGACATTTTTGATGTCATATTCCTTTGCAACCTTTTCTACTTTGCCTTCGCCAAAGATATAATGCTTTTGATGACAATTTGGACATTCAAAATAAGACATATTTTGAACAATACCAACGATAGGGATATTCATCATTTTAGCCATCTTAACAGCTTTCTCAACTATCATAGTAACTAGATCTTGTGGAGAAGTAACTACAATAATTCCATCAACTGGAAGAGATTGGAATACTGTTAGAGGAACATCACCAGTTCCTGGTGGCATGTCGATGTACATATAATCTACATCGCCCCAATATACATCCGTAAAGAATTGCTTTACAGCTCCAGCAATAACTGGGCCTCTCCATACAACTGGAGAAGATGGATTATCTAATAGCATATTAATGCTCATTACTTTAATGCCTGTTACAAGTTCCATAGGTAGGATTCCGTATTCACAACCTTGAGCCTGTCCTGTAATACCAAATTCCTTGCCCATAGATGGACCAGTAATATCCGCATCTAAAACACCAACTTTAAAACCTTTTCTTTGTGTAGCAACAGAAAGCATAGATGTAACCATACTTTTACCAACGCCACCTTTGCCACTAACTACAGCATAGATTTTGCCGATGTGTGAATGCTCATTTGGTTTTTCTTTTTCTATTCTTGATGAACAACCTTCTTTTGAACAAGTTGAACAATCATGTGTACAATCACTCATTTCACACCTCCAAAGACAACAATATCTTAATAGATATTATTATAAAAGTCAATTGTGCTATAATCTTTAATATGAATTGCGAGTTGTGCCCAAGAAAATGTGGCGTAGATAGGGATAGAGAAGTAGGGTTTTGCGGTGTTTCAAATACTGTTAAATTAGCGCGAGCCGCGCTTCATGAATGGGAAGAACCAATTATTAGTGGCACAAAAGGAAGCGGCACTATATTTTTTAGTGGTTGTAATTTAAAATGTGTATTTTGTCAAAACTATGATGTTTCTCGTGGCTTTGGAAAGGAAGTAACAACAGATAGATTAATAGACATAATGAAGGAGTTAGAGGACAAAGGAGCTCACAATATTAACCTTGTCACACCTACTCATTATGTTAATCAAATCATGATGGCTCTAGATAAATATAAACCATCAATTCCTATTGTATATAACTCGTCTGGATATGAGAGTGTGACAACTATAGAAAAGTTAAATGGGTATATAGATATCTATATACCAGATTTGAAATATTCGAACGATGAGCTTGCCAAAAAATATTCGAAAGCTCCTAACTATTTTGAGAGTGCAACAGCTGCAATCACAGCAATGAGAAAACAGGTAAAAGATGTAATTAAAGATGATTTAATGAAGTCTGGGCTTATTGTTCGCCACCTTATTTTGCCGAACGCTTTAGATAATACGTTGGGCGTTTTAGATTGGGTAACAAAGAATTTAGATAAATCAACATATGTTTCTTTGATGGGGCAATTTACTCCATATGGCGAAGCACAAAAATATAAAGAATTAACAAGAAAAATTAAGCCACTTGAATACAAAATAGCAATTAATAAGTTGCTAGAAAATGAATTTTATAATTCATTTATCCAAGATTTAGACAGCGCATCTGGCGCATATATCCCACCATTTAATTTAGAAGGCGTTTAATAATATTTATCGTGTTTCATTTTGTTTGTCTTTACGCGTGCTATATGTTAAAATGTGTGCGTTATAATATAAAGGTGAAAAAGTGGACATAAAATATATCGTCTTAATTTGTATAGCAGCATATCTTGTAGGATCAGTTAATTTTGCTACATTAATTGCAAGATTAAATTCTAAAGATATCAAGAAAATGGGATCTGGCAATCCAGGTACAATGAACGTTCTTAGAACGATGGGCAAAAAGTGGGGAATTTTGACATTCGTCCTTGATGCTCTAAAAGGTGTTGGTTTTGCACTAATTGGAAGATATCTAATTAATGGCGTAGACAATTACCCAATGGCAATATTGCTTGGAGCTTTTGTTATCTTAGGACACATCTTCCCAATATTCGACAAGTTTAGAGGCGGTAAAGGTGTTGCGACAACAATCGGTGTATTTTTATCAATATCTCCAATTGTAGGTTCTGTTACACTTGTAGTTTTAGTTCTAATGTTGTTGTTCTTAAAATATGGCTTCATTGGATCTTTAATTACAGTTACAGCTTTTGCTGTAAACGCAATTATTTTATGCCAAAATAGCGTATGGGCTATTGTAATCATATGCGTATGGTGGGCACTTGTTGTGTTTGCGCATAGAGGTAATATAATGAGACTTATTAAGGGCGAAGAAAATACCCTAAATATATTAAAGAAAAAAGAAGATTTAGACGAGTCTAAAAAAGACGAGGAAGAATCTAAAGATGAGGAAACAAAATGAAATTAGGTGTTGTTGGTTTACCAAACGTAGGAAAGAGTACATTATTTAACGCTATAACTCAAGCAGGAGCAGAATGTGCAAACTATCCATTCTGTACTATTGAGCCAAATGTTGGTGTTGTTGCTGTTCCAGATGAAAGACTAGAAAAGTTAGCAGCCCTTTATGATTGTAAGAAAATTACTCCAACAGTTTTGGAGTTCGTAGATATTGCGGGCTTAGTAAAAGGTGCATCTCATGGTGAAGGTTTAGGAAACAAGTTCTTATCTCATATTAGAGAAGTAGACGCTATCGTTCACGTAGTAAGATGCTTTAAAGATGAAAACATTACTCACGTTGATGGATCAATCGACCCACTTAGAGATATCGAAACAATTGAACTTGAATTAATCTTTGCTGATGTTGAAACAATTTCTAAAAGAGCTGCTAAGGCTCATCAAATGGCAAAGAGTGGCGAAAAGAAAGCTCAAATAGAAGCAGAAAAGATAGATGCAATTCAAGCAAAGCTTGAACAAGGTATACCAGTTAGATTAATGAATCTATCTGAAGAAGATCATGAATTAATTAAAGACTTATGTCTTTTAACAGAAAAGCCAGTTATCTATGCTGCTAATATTTCAGAAAAAGAAATTGGACAACCAGATTCTAAAGAAGTTTTAGCAGTTAAAGAATATGCTAAAGCTCATAATGCTACAACTATTGTTTTGTGTGCAAAGATTGAAGAAGAAATTGCTTCTTTAGATAAAGAAGAAAAAGCAATGTTCCAAGAAGAAATGGGCATTACTGAATCAGGATTAGATAAATTAGTTACGGCTTGTTATGACTTACTTGGATTAATTAGTTATCTAACAGCGGGAGAAAAAGAAACAAGAGCTTGGACGATTACAAAGGGAACTAAGGCTCCTCAAGCTGCTGGTAAGATTCATACAGATTTCGAAAAAGGCTTTATTAGAGCAGAAGTTGTAGATTGGCAAACATTACTTGAATGTGGCTCATACAATGCTGCTAAAGAAAAAGGTAAAGTTAGATCTGAAGGAAAAGATTACGTAATAAAAGATGGAGATGTGGTATTATTCCGCTTTAATGTATAGTCATGGATTACAAGAAAATAATTAGCGAAACAATAAATATTGATGGAGTTACTAAAGAAGAAATCGAAGCTTCAATTACTCTTCCTAAAGATTTATCTTTAGGAGATTTTGCATTACCATGCTTTAGATTTGCAAAGGCTCTTCATAAGGCTCCAAATATGATTGCAGAAGATTTAGCAAAATTAGATTATAAAGGCGCTTTTGAAAAGGTTGAAGCTGTTAATGGATATCTAAATTTCAAGGTAGATAAAAAGGCTCAAGCTAAGCAAGTTATAGAAGAAATTCTTCAAAAGAAAGAAGCATATGGTAAATCAGATATCGGTAAAGGTAAAACTGTATGTATAGACTTTTCATCTGTAAATATTGCTAAGCCTTTCCATATGGGCCACATGTTAAATACATCTATTGGTTCAGCTTTATATAAAATCTATAAAGAATTAGGATACAATGCCATAGGCATTAACCACTTGGGCGATTGGGGAACACAATTTGGTAAACTTATCGTTGCATATAAAAAGTGGGGAGATAAAAAAGATATCGAAGAAAGAGGAGTTAGAGGCCTTTTAGATATCTATGTTAAATTCCATAAAGAAGCTGAAGAGCATCCAGAACTTGACGATGAAGCAAGACATTGGTTCAAACAAATCGAAGATGGAAACAAAGAAGCTTTGGATTTATTCTATTGGTTTAAAGATATAACTTTAAAAGAAGTAGATAAGATTTATAAGAGATTGGATGTTACTTTTGATAGCTATGCTGGAGAAAGTTTCTATAACGATAAAATGGAACCTGTTGTAAAAGAGCTTGAAGAAAAGCACTTATTAACAGATTCAGAAGGTGCTAAGGTTGTTATGTTTGACGATCCTAAGATGCCACCTTGCATTATAAAGAAATCTGATGGTGCAACTCTATATGCTACACGTGATTTAGCTGCAGCTTTCTATAGAAAGAAGACTTATGATTTCTATAAATGTCTATATGTTGTTGCTTATCAACAAAATCTTCATTTTAAGCAATGGTTTAAAGTTGTTGAGATGATGGGATATGATTGGTATAAAGATTTATATCACGTAGCACATGGTATGGTATCTTTAGAAAATGGTGCATTATCAACTCGTGATGGTAATGTAGTATTTTTGGAAGATGTTCTAAATACTTGCGTTGCAAAAGCTAGAAGAGTTATTGAAGAAAAGAACCCAAATCTAGAAAACAAAGATTTAGTTGCTGAACAAGTTGGCGTAGGCGCTGTTATCTTTGCAATGCTATATAACTCAAGAATTAAAGATATTACATTCTCAGAAGATAAGGTATTAAGTTTCGAAGGTGAAACAGGTCCATATGTACAATATACATATGCAAGATGTAATTCGCTTTTAGAAAAGTGCGGTGAAATTGTTGGAGATATCGATTATTCTGGTATAGATAATGAAAGCGCAGCAGAAGTTATTAGAACGCTTTCTAAATACCAAGATGTACTTATCGATGCATCTGAAAGATTTGAGCCATATCTTGTAACAAGATATGTTGTTGAATTAGCTCAAGGATTTAACAAGTTCTATTTCGATTGCAACATTGCTAATGCAGAACAAGGTATTAAGAATGCAAGATTGCAATTGACTATGGCTGTTAAGCAAGTGCTTAAGAACGCATTAAAGCTTTTAGGTATACAAACACCAAACAAGATGTAATTTGCGTCCAGAACAAAAATGGCAAATACTTGACATTTGACAAGTTTTATGCTATTTTGTTCTTATGGAAGCAATGAGTAATAATACAGTTAAAGATCTAACTAAATTATCTTGGACAAAAACAAGAGAATCTTCTGGTACGGCAGGTTCGTATTTAAAAAGTTTTTCATATCAAAACGGGAAAAAGGTATATTACAAATTATCATATTTTGATCCTCAAAATGATTTATTCGGATATGAATCTATAAATGAAATAATAGCAAATAGATTGATGGAACAATTGGGTTACAATTGTTTGAAGTATTATATTGTTAATGGGAAAATTATTGTAAATTCGAAAGAATATATAACACCGTTAGTGTATTCTTATGATTTTAAAGGCCCTAATGATAGTAAGATTACATTTGAAAATTTCTATGAATTAAATAAAAAAGAGAATGAAACAATTATTGATTTTGCTAAACGTAATAATTTTGAAAACGAATTATATCATATGATTGTCATTGATTATTTAATTGTGAACAGAGATAGACATGGCGCAAATTTAGAAGTTATTTATAATTCAAAGACAAAACAATATAGAATCGCTCCTTTGTTTGATCAAGGTTTATCCTTTGTATCTCCTGCATATTTGGAATCCGACGTTAAGGCATTTAATGTTTTAGAGAATAGAAAAGTAAACTCTTTTTTGGGACAAAACGATTTAGATGAATTAATAAAGCTTGTTCCAAAGTCTGTTTATAGTTCTATACAAATAGATTTTGACGCAATATTTAATGGGCTAGAGGCATTTACTCCGAAGTATTATTTGGACAAATGTAAAGAATTGTTAATATATAGGATAAAGAAAATTGAGAGTATTTAAAATAAAACAAAAAGATGTATGTTATGGCTATTTGTTTTTAGCAAAAGGCATGAACAATGCATATATTGAGTTAATAGAAGGGAATCTTGATTATCCAGTATTCTTTAATATTTTTGTGGGTAAAGGTGAATATACAATTAATAGTGACTTGACTAAGAAGTGGATCCTAGAACGTGTTATACCATATGAGCGCCAAAATATAGCAGCAATTTTAAAAGAAAACAATTTAAAGGCATATAACGAATATGAAATGTTTGTTTTGGCAAAAGGAAAATCTTCTATGGACGATACTTCAATCGAAGAAGTTTCTAGTAAAGATATAGATAAACAAATAATAGATAGACATGCCTACTTGATTCAAGATTTTATTTTTTGTGGCACAAGTTTAATTGTGTTTTTTAAAAATGGAAAGACAAAACAATTTAATCTAACGCAAGAATATAAAAATGCACCATTTTTAAGTGAATTTAGGGACGAAATAGTGTTTTCATTAAATGAAAGACTGTCTTATTTAGACTTATATAAAAATGGAATAGATATAAAGCTTAGTTATGATGCATTAAAAGAATATTTAGCAAACAATTTGCTTGAAGCAAATGATGTTGCCGAATTAAAAGGAGTAACAAAGCAGAATATATCGCTACAAAAGAAAAGCGGTAAAATAACTCCAATTAAAGACAAATATTTCTTAAAGAATGATGTTCTTTGAATTCGGCATTTTTGCCGGTAGTTTCATTTGGTTGACAAAACTTTAAATATATAAATATAATAAATATACAAAAATTGAAGGCTATAACCTGATAAGAGTAGTTTGGTTTCTATCTTGAAGAGAAAAATGGTCACCGGCTGAAAGCCATTTAGATAGGATTAAATGAAGTGCGATTAGGTTGCTGGTGGAGGAAATGCCACACGTGAATCTGCG
>CAMOQV010000021.1 GCA_946623205.1 uncultured Clostridia bacterium | reverse complement strand
ACTCTATTTTTTAAATGGCGTGCCTTACCAATATATAAAATCTGTCCTTCTTTGGACTTCATAATATATACGCCAGGATCCATTGGTAAATCTTTTAATCTTTGCTCAATTAAACTCATATTGATATTATATCACGGATATTAGTTAAGACTAATATTTTGTAATTTTTCCAAATAAACGTCTATATTAACAAATTGAGACATATCAAAATTCTTATCTTGCAATAATAAATCTGAAATTCTCTTACATTCTTGAATAACTTGCTTTGTAATGATGGCATCGCCCTTGAATGAACTTCCCGATTGTCTTTCGCCTAAGAAGTCACCATAACCTCTAACTGAAGCATCATATTCAGCAATTGCATCGCCATCTTTATTATTTACAAGCGCTTGCAATCTTTCGTTTTCCATATCTTTTGAAGTGTGTAAGAAACAATATGAACGAAGCCCTGCTTTTCTTCCAATTCTTCCTCTCAATTGATGAAGAGTTGCTAAGCCAAATCTATCTGCATTTAAAACTGTCATTATGGATGCATATTGAGAATCGATACCAACTTCTATAACGCTGGTTGCAATTAAAACATCGATTTCTTTTTGATAGAATGCTTGCATTAAATCATTCTTTTCTTTATCCTTCATTGAGCCATAAATAAGGCCAACTTTTACATCCTTTAAAGGCCCATTTACAACTTCTTTATATAGGTGCTTTGCACTATATACTTCTAAGCCTTCAGAGTCTAAAACCAAAGGACATACTATGTATGCTTGCTCGCCTGCTCGCACTCTTTCTACAATAAATTTATACATACCAGGAAGCTTATCATCTCCCATAATATGAGTAGTAACTTTTGCTGTTCCCTCTCTTGGTTTTAAATTAGATATTGCTAAATCTCCATACATTGTCAAAGCAATAGCTCTTGGGATTGGAGTTGCCGACATAGAAAGAACATCGCATTGTCTTGCCTTTTCTTCAAGTGTTCCCTTTTGTTTAACTCCAAATTTATGTAATTCATCAATAATGATGAAAGATAGATTTCTAAATTCTACTTTATCATTTAATACCGCATGCGTGCCTACGACTAAATCTATAACACCACATCTTAATTTTTCTAAGATTAGTTTTCTCTCTTGAGCCTTTGTAGAACTTGTCAAAATCGCAATATTGATATTCTCGTCCTTCAAAAGCTTTTGAGCATTCATATAATGTTGGCGTGCTAAAATTTCTGTTGGAACCATTATTGCTACTTGATAGCCATTTTTAATTGCAAATAAAGAAGATAACAAAGCTACAACTGTCTTTCCAGATCCAACGTCACCTAGCAACATTCTATTTGTTCTAAATGGGCCCTTTAAATCGGCTATAATTTCATTTAGCGCCTTTTCTTGAGATTGCGTTAAAGCATATGGCAAATTCTTGATTGTTGGGGCTAAAATTGAGCCGTTTTGTCCATATAGTCTTAGCTTCTTTTCTGACACAACATTTTTGTTTACTCTATATGCAATATATTGCATAATTAGATTTTCTAGATTAATTCTAGTTTTTCCAAATCTCATGTCATCCATAGATGTTGGGAAATGCACATGATATAGAGCTTCTTTAAATGTAATGTTTGCGTATTTATCTGCAGGAGATTGAATATCCGCCTTTAGTGCCTCTTCCATCCAGTTTCTAAACTGTTGTTGTCCAACATGCCCACGTAATGGATAAATTGGCACAACTCCTTGCAATCTCTTGCTTCCTTCGGCTTTTTCAAAGGCTGGATTAGTCAAAACTATACCATCTTTTAGAGAAATTTTTCCCCAGAAAAGATATTCTGTATTTAATTCTATTTGGCCCGTTACATATGGCGTATTAAACCAAGTCAATTTAATCTTTTGACCTTGTGTTACAAAATCTGCTTTAACAATTGATAAGCTGCGTCTAATATTTACAGGTTTAGTCTTCTTAACTACTTCCCCACGCAATAAAACATAGTCCCCATGATCGCACTCTTTTAGATTGCTCTCCTTGGTCATGTCCCAGTAAAACTTAGGCATAAAACGCACTAAATCGTCTATATTTTCTATTCCGAGTTTTTTTAACTTAAAAAGGGTCTTATCGCCGACCCCTTTTATATTTTTTAATTGCATTTATATACCTTATATATATTTAATTATTATTATTCAACTGAAATTAAATATTGATAATGTGGTTGACCGCCTTCGTATAAAAGAACATCGAAATCTTCGTATTCTTCTTCAAGTTCAGCCTTCAAAGCTTCTGCTTCTTCAAGCTTAATGTCTTCACCATAATATAGAGTGATAACTTCACTAAAGTCATCAACCAACTTCTTAATAACTGCCTTTGCAGCATCAGCAGGCTTTTTCTCACAAGCAACAATTTTCTTACCATCAAGACCGATGATGTTTCCAGACTTAATCTTGAATCCATCCATTTCTGTGTCTCTAACAGCTGTTGTAATTTGTCCACACTTAACTTCGTCAATAGCTTCTGTCATAGCAGCAACGTTATCCTCTGCTGACTTTTGTGGATCAAATGAGAATGCAGCCTTAATTCCGATTGGAACTTCTTTTGTTGGAACTACATAGCATTTTTTATTTTCTATCAATTGAACTGCGTTTTCTGCAGCCATAATGATATTTGAGTTATTTGGAAGAATGATTACGCTATCTGCATTTACATGAGATACAGCATTTGCAATATCTTCAATACTTGGGTTCATTGTTTGACCACCTTCGATGATCTCATCAACGTTCAAATCCTTGAAGATTGCAGCAAGTCCTGAACCAGCACAAACAGAAATCATACCAACTGGTTTTTTAGAAGCTTCTCTAGCTTCAACCAACTTTCTATGTTGTTCTAGCATGTTTTCGATCTTAACTTTATCCAATTCACCAAGTTGTAAAGCATAATATAATGCTTTATTTGGTTGATTTGTATGTACGTGTACCTTAATAAAGCTAATATCTCCAATTGCGATAACACAATCACCGATAGCCATTAATTTTTCTCTTAACTTTTCAACGTCTTCTTCTGTTACGTGTTTCTTTAAGTTTGTAACGAAGAATTCTGTACAATAAGCAAATGTAATATTTTCGTAGTCGTTCTCGTCGCCCTTAGATGTTCCGAATGCATCCAAAGATGGAGCTTCGAAATGTGCTGTATCATCATCTTCTTTGATTTCTTCGCCCTTTAAAGCTTTTAAATATCCTTCCATTACAAGGATAAGACCACGACCACCAGCATCTACAACACCAGCTTTCTTCAAAACAGGAAGCATTTCTGGAGTCTTTTGTAGCATCTCTTCACCAGTTTGAATAACTTGTTCGAAGAAAGTTTCAATTGAAGATGTCTTATTAGCAATTATTGGAGCTTTTTCAGCCATTGCTCTAATAACAGTTAATACGGTACCTTCTTTTGGCTTTGTAACGGCGTTATAGGCTACTTCTCTAGCATTTAAGAATGCTTTAGAGAAAGCTTTAACGTTTAGAGTTTCTTCGTTATTTAAAACTGTTGATAAACCTTTAACGATTTGAGATAAAATAACGCCAGAATTACCTCTCGCACCGCGCAAAGCTCCTCTAGCGTAAGCTGTTAAAATATCTGACTTATCTGCATTTTGTAAAGAGTCTATCTCTTTAATTGCAGAAGCCATAGTTAGTGTCATATTTGATCCCGTATCACCATCTGGTACTGGGAATACATTTAGGGAATCTACGTAAGCCTTTTGAGACTTAAGATTCATATATCCGCCCTTAAACATAGCAACTAGTTGGGCATTATCTATAATTTTCATATTTACTCCTAGACTTTTACACCTACAACATTAACAATTATTTTGTTAATTCTCATACCTGTATAAGTCTCAACATTGTACTTAACGGTGTTTTGTATAGATTCTGTTACCGCAGAAACGTTAACACCTTCCTTAAGTATAACGAACAATTCTAAATTTATTCTGTTGCTTAAAGTAACTACTTTAACACCTTTAGATGTTGGGGTTTTGTTGAATAGTCCACTTAAGCTGTCAGTTAAAGATCTTGAAACTAAATCTACTACTCCGTAGCAGTCCAAAGCTGAGTGATATGCAGTCATTGCGATTGCATCATCAGTTATAACTAGTTTCCCATAAAAATTAGACGTCTTAACTGCCATACACATGTATTTTATATTATTAAAGCAATTTTTGCAAGCATAACGAGGAAAATTTCCAACGCGCGCGCGACTAATCGCGCACGAAAGAGCCATTTTAAAATTTTTGTAAATTTGTTACATTTTTTCGTATTATTTTTGTTGCACAAATTATTTCAATATGCTACTATGTTTAAGCAAGTTATGTCAGGAGGTGACAAATATGTCTAGAGTATGTGCAATTTGCGGCAAAGGACAATTATCTGGAAATTTAGTAAGCCACTCAAATAGAAAAACAAGAAGATCTTGGGGTGCAAACGTTCAAAAGGTTAAACTAGTTAACGAAAACGGTGCTATTGAACACGCTTACGTATGCACAAAATGTCTAAAGAAAATGGACAACCGTGCTTAATTAAAACTAGCCAATAATTAAGGCATCCAAACGGATGCCTATTTTTTTGCTCTTCCCTAAATTTATTTAGCGTTTTTGGGATGTTTCACAAAAATTTATGATGTTTCACGCGTTCTTTAAAGCGTCAATTCCTTCCTTAATTGTAGGTGCATTAAATACGCTAGATCCACCAACACAAATATCTACTCCTCTATCCACCATTTCTTTGATATTTGAAGACTTAACTCCACCGTCTAATTCGATTAAGATATTTCTGTTTCCGATAATCTTCTTTAACTCAACAATTTTATCTAAAACATATTCAATAAACTTTTGACCAGAAAAACCTGGGAACACGCCCATAAGCATAATTACATCAACTTTATCTAAATATGGAATTACGCTCTTTACTTCAACATCTGGATTTAAAACTAATCCAGCCTTTTTACCATATGAATGAATTAAATCTAAAGTCTCAGCTGTTTTTGTACAAGCTGATTCATGGAATGTTATGATATCCGCACCAGCATCAACATAATCCTTAATGTACTTATCTGGGTTCATAATCATCAAATGCACATCAAGTGGCAATTCAGAATTTGCTTTACAAATCTTTACCATCTTAATTCCATCTGATGTATTTGGAGCAAAAACGCCATCCAAGCAATCGCAATGTACATAGTCTGCACCAAATTTCTTTAAATCTTTAACTGCATCACCAATCTTATCCATTGGAACTGATAAAACTGATGGAGAAATTTTAACGTTTATCATATCTTGTATTCCACCTTTTTTGAGATTCTAAATATAGTTTAACATATCTATCGTATCTATCTTTAGATAGTTTGCCATCTTTTACAGCTTTTTTGACTCCGCAAACTTCTTCGTCTACGTGTCTGCACATCTTAAATTTACATCCTGAAACAAATTCGTCAAAGTCCACAAAATATGTAGCCAAATTTGCAGGATCACAAACTGGCATTTGAAGCTTATCAAAACCACAAGTATCTGCAATTTTTGTACCATCCTCAAACTTAATAATTTCGATATGACGAGTTACGTTTCTACCTTTTTCGTTGTGCTCAGAAACGGCACCTGTTTCCATTACATCTTTACCAATCATTTGGTTAATAAATGTAGATTTTCCAACTGCAGATTGACCAGCAAGCGCAAAGAATTTTCCTTTGACTTTTTGTCTCAATTCCTTGCTTCCTTTTCCTGACAAAGCATCGATTTCTATGATGTCGGCCAAGGTTGAATAATCTTTGAAAATTTGTGCCTTTAATTTATCATAACCATCTAAAGATGGTTTGTTTATGCAAATGATAGGTGTAATTTGTTGTTCAACTGCACCAAAAATTAGTTTATCTACAAGCAAAAAGTTAGGTTCTGGAATTGGAGAAACAACGATTATAATTCCGTCAATATTTGAAACATATGGACGAATCATTTGGCTCTTTCTTTCGTTGATTTTTTCAATAATTCCTTCACCTTTATTATCATAAGAAACTTGAACATAATCGCCAATAAAAGCCTCGCCGTCAAGTCTAATCTTACCGCGAATCTTACACTTAATTGTTTCGCCAGTATTTAACTCAACTTTATATAATCCGCCAACGCCTTTTATGATTTGTCCAGATCCTTTATTCATCCTTTCCCTCTAGATATTTTCTTCTTAATTGGCCACAAGCGCCATCAATATCTGCGCCCATAGTTCTTCTTCTTGTTGCGCTTATCTTGTTTTTCTCAAGATAATCCATAAATTCTTTTATGTTATCGTTGTTAGTTCCTTTAAGACCACGTTCTTTAACATAATTTAAAGCAATTATATTTACATGACAAGTTAAACCTTTTAAAAGGTTTACAAGTGCCTTTGCGTGGTTTATAGAATCGTTAACTCCAGCAATCATTGAGTATTCAAAAACGATTCTTCTACCTGTTTTATCAAAGTAATATTTAACAGCCTTTTTAATATCTTCAACAGAATACTTTTTAGTAACTGGCATAATCTTTAGACGAGTTTCATTATCTGGTGCGTGCAAAGATATTGTAAGTGTTAAATTATATCCATCATCTGCAAGCTTGTAGATTTTATCGCAAAGACCGCAAGTAGATAATGAAATATTTCTCATTGAAATATTTAATCCACCTTCTGCATTCACAAGATCTAAAAATTTTGTTACATTATCATAGTTATCAAAAGGCTCACCGCTGCCCATCAAAACGATATTTGTAATAGCTCTCTCATCGCCTTGTTTATTATCTTTATTAACAGCTATAACTTGACCTAATATTTCGCCTGGTGTCAAATTACGAATAAGACCATCTAAGCCTGATGCACAAAATGCACAATTCATTCTGCATCCAACTTGAGTTGAAACACATATTGTGTTTCCATATTTGTATTTCATCAAAACGCCTTCGATGATATTGCCATCATATAGCCTATAAATATACTTTTTAGTGCCATCCAATTTTGACACTTTTACGTCTTCAATTTTAATTGCTTGAGCGATATATTCTTGAGCCTTTAATTTGTCTATAAAAGATTTAGGAAGATTCTTCATCTCCTCATAATCTGCGCCCTTATTTAGCCAATCAAATAATTGCTTAGCTCTAAACTTTGGCTCGTTTAAAGATAGTACGATTTGTTCAATCTCTTCAAATGAATAATCTAAAAGTTGTTTCATTTTCTCACCATCTTTGCGATATAGAAACCATCAAGGCCTTTATCGTCTTGCAAATATTGTCTTTCATCTATTAATTCGAAGTTTTTATTTGTAGACAAAAATTGTCTAATAACTTCTTTGTTTTCTTGAGGTAGCGTTGTGCATGTTGAATACATCAATATACCGCCAACTTTTACATATTCTTTTGCTGTATCCAATATTTTATATTGGATTTTTGGCAATCCAGATATTGATTCTTTTGTCATATTTAGATATATATCTGGCTTCTTTTTAGCAACGCCAAGTCCAGAACAAGGCACATCGCAAAGAACTTTATCGAACTTATCTACAAAATCTTTATTTAATATCGTAGCATCGTTTATAACTGTCTTTATATTCTCAACGCCCATTCTATTTTTATAACTCTCAATTAACGCGATTCTATGCGGATAAATATCACAAGATGTAACTTCATCTTTAGCAAGCTCGGCAAGATAAATACTCTTACCACCAGGAGCTGCGCACAAATCTAAGATTTTATCGCCATCTTTTGGTTCTAGCGCTTCACAAGTAAGCATAGATGTTTTAGATTGAACTGTAATATTTCCTGCGCTGTAAATATCTTGTGTAATCTTGTTATTTTTAGCAAATATTGCATTATCTTTAGATTCGATATATTCAACGTTATTTTCTTTTAATATCTTTAATAATTGATCCATCGAATACTTGCTTGAAACTCTAAAATGTTCGTATGAGAAGTTGTCTTTCAAAAGCATAGCTTTTGTTTTATCTTCGCCATATTCTTTTAAATATATATTTACTATGAATTCTGGAACCGAATATTCAATAGACATTCTCTTTATTTTGTCTTTTGGTAATTCAATATTATTATTGTTAAAATTCTTCAAAGTTGCATTAACAAAGCCTTTTAGTTCTTGCTTTTTAATTTCCTTTGTTAAATCAACAGTATTTGAAACCGCAGCATAAGCAGGAATTGAATCCATATATTTCAATTGATACATGCCCATTTTTAGCACAATAACAATGCTTGGCTTTGGTCTTTTAATACACAATTTTGAAATATAATATGAAAGCTCTATGTCACGCTCTAATACGCCATATATTAAATGAACAACGAAATCTTGGTTAGTTGCTTTTAAAATGTGTTTTGATAGCTCTAAAGAGGCATATGCACCGTCTTGATAGACTTTAGATAGGATATCATATGCAATCTTTAAATCACTCATTAATTTAATACCTGCCCATCAAGTTTGAAGCCACGTGTAAATTCTTCAATATCCATCCTCTTTTTGCCTTCAATTTGTACTTCTTGAAGTTGAATATATCCGCCTTTGCAAGCAACCTTATTATCCTTAATTGTTCCAAAATCCAAAGAATTGCCTTCTTCAAATTTTGCTTTGTAAATCTTGAAGATCTTTCCATCCAAAATACTATATGCACTTGGCCATGGATTTAGACCGTAAATCTTGTTTATGATTGTTTTCCCATCTTGTGTCCAGTCGATGTGTCCATCTTCTTTCTTTAGCATTGGGAAATGTGTAGCTTCTTCCTCATTTTGCTTTGTAAAAGTGGCTTTGCCACTTTCAATTAAATCAATTGCCTTCATCAAAACAGATGGCGCAATCTTTGCTAAATCATCAAAAAGCTCGCCTGCTGTTTCGTTTTCTTTTATAGCAATTTTTTCTTGAAGTATTATATCTCCACTATCTACGCCTAAAGCTGTTTGCATGATAGTGATTCCTGTTTCTTTTTCACCATTTAAAATAGCCCATTGAATTGGAGCAGATCCACGATATTTTGGAAGCAATGATGCGTGGACATTAATAACGCCATATTTTGGAATATCCAAAATCTCTTGTGAGATAATTTGGCCATAAGCACAAGTAACCATTAAATCTGGATTCAAAGCTTTCAAATCCTCAACGCCTTGAAGTCTAATTTTGTCGTACTGCAAAACTTTAATATTGTGCTTTATTGCTTCTTCTTTTACAGGAGAAAATGATACAACCATTCTATTTCTTGCTTTATCTGGTTGAGTAACTACAGCCAAAACTTCGTGCTTTGAATTAATCAAAGCATCCAAGCAAGGCACTGAAAAATCTGGTGTACCTAGAAAAACTATTCTCATTAGCCTTTATATTCCTTATCGTAATAAAGTATGCCATCAAGGTGGTCAATTTCATGGCAGAAAATTCTTGCAATGAAATCTTCAACTGTAATTTTCTTTTTGGCACCTTTTCTTGTTTGATATTCACAAACTAGTCTGTTTGGTCTTTCTACATCGCAAGATCTGTTTGGTACAGATAAACATGCTTCTTGGCCAATTTGAGATCCTGATTGTTCTACTATTACAGGATTTACCATTTCTAAGAAGAAATCTTCAAACTCAACAATAACCACTCTCTTTAAAATACCAACTTGAGGAGCAGCAAGCCCAACGCCATCTGCTTTATCTAAAGTTTCTTTCATGTCATCCAAAAGCTTAGCAAGCTTGTCGTCGAAAACTTCAACTTCTCTACATCTTTTTCTTAAGATTGGTTCTCCATCCTTTACTATATCTCTAATAGCCATAATATGCCTCCTACATTAAACTTTGTGGATCTTGTTCAACGAATATTGACAAATCCTTCTTGTCTAATGAATCTATAATTTCATATATTTTGCTCAAGGTATCTAACTCGTCTTCTTTATCGATTCTCATAACCATTTGGAATCTAAAGTTATCCTTGATTCTATTTATTGGCGCTTCCATTCCTGCAAGCGTTCTTATGTGCTCGTTTTTATGCGATTCGTCTCTTAGTTTTTTGTAGACCTCTCTTGCAAAGTCTCTAGCCTTTTCTCTCTTTTGGTGACTAACCAAAACTCTAATTATTGAGACGAATGGTGGGAACTGTGTTGTTTCCCTTATGTTAACTTCCTTTTTATAGAAGTCTTCATAATTATATGAAGTAGCAAATTTATATACATAATTTGTTGGCGAGTAAGTTTGCAATATTACTCTACCTTTTTTATCCGCTCTTCCGGCTCTTCCTGCCATTTGAGTTACAAGTTGGAACGTTCTTTCGTTAGATCTAAAATCTTGTTGATATAGCCCTAAATCCGCGTCCACAAGTCCAACTAATGTTACATTTGCAAAGTCGTGGCCTTTTGCAATCATTTGAGTGCCGACCAAAACTTGAGCTTTTTTATCTGCGAAGTCTCTTAAAACTTCAACTGTTCCATCTTTTTGCGCCTTTGTATCTGAATCCAATTTAAGCGCTTTTATATCTGGAAAGATTTTGTTTAGCTCTTCAACAACGCTTTCAGTTCCTATCTTTCCAAACTTTAATTTGTCTGAACCACACTCAGGACAAGTGTGAATCATATTTATCTTAGAGCCACAGTAGTGACAAACTAATTTGTTTTCACCTTTATGATATGTAAGTGCCACATCGCAAGAATTACACTTTGGAACATATCCGCACTTTTGACATCTAACAAAAGAAGAATATCCCAAGCGGTTTATTAAAAGCATTGCTTGTTCGCCTCTATCAAAGGTTTCTTTCAACTCATCTTGAAGTCTTCTTGAAAACATTGATGTATTTCCGCGAACGATTTCTTGCTTCATATCTACGATTGTGAAAGTTGGCATACCTTTATCTGTTATTCTCTTTGGCATTTTTGCTAGCGCATAAACACCATTTTTAGCCAACCTATATGTTTCAATAGATGGAGTTGCCGAACCTAAGATTACTTTTGCGTTATTGTACTTTGCTCTAAATCTAGCAATATCTATAACTTTGTATCTTGGATTAGTTTCGCTAGAATAACTTGAATCGTGTTCTTCATCGACAACTATTAATCCCACATTTTGAAGTGGCGCAAATATAGCACTTCTTGCTCCAACTACAATTTTAGCTTCGTTGAATAAAAGCTTTTTCCACTCATCATATCTCTCACCGTCCGATAGCCCACTATGAAGTAGCGCAACTTTATCTCCAAAAGCGCCTCTAAAAATCTTTAAAGTTTGAGGAGTTAAAGATATTTCTGGCACAAGCATTATTGCATTTTTGCCTTCGTTTAGAACTCTATTTATAGCCTCAATATATACTTGAGTTTTTCCAGAGCCTGTAACGCCATGCAAAAGTATTGTGTCTTTATCTGTTGAAAAGATTGTCTCTAGAGCTTTTTTTTGATCATCAGTTAAAGATACTTCTTTCTTTTGAGACTTAACATCTTTAAGTGGTACTCTATCTATCTTTTTTAGTTCGCGCTTTAAAATGCTTTTTTTGATTAACGCATTTATTGGATATGCGCCAAATAAAAAGGTCAATTCCGAAAGTGGCTTTTCTTGTTCTTCTTTCAAAAACTCTATAACTTCTAATTGCTTTTGAGCTTTGATTGAAGAGGTGTCTTGATTCTCATTTAAAGTTACATAATATCTTTCAAGGTCTTTGACCTTACCTTTTCTTAAAGCTGATGGGATAAACAAACGTAGAATATCTACATACTTTAAGAAAAATCTTTTTCTCATAAACTCCATCATATCTAGAGTTTCTTTAGAAAAACATTTATATTCGTCAATTACTTGTAATATTGGCTTTGTCTCAAATTCTGAGGAATCTACGATATCTATTACAAAGCCATCTAGTGTCATTTTGCCGAAAGGAACCTTGACTCTATCTCCTTTCTCGACAAGCATATCTTGAGGAATTGAATAATCAAAAGGTCTATCTAGTTGTGTAGAAGATTTGTCGATTATTACTCTTGCAATCATAACCTGCTTATCTCATCCAAAATAACGTTGGCAACTTCACTCTTTAACATCTTGTCATAAGGATGAACTTGTCCATCTTTTGTGCAAATCGTAACGATATTTGTATCTACATCAAATCCTGCACCTTCTTTTGTAACATCGTTAGCCACAACAAGGTCTGCATTTTTAGATTTGATTTTCTTTAAAGCATTGTCAATTAAATCAGTTGTTTCAGCACAGAAGATAACTAATTTTCTATCTCCCTTAACCTTTCCAACTTCTTTGGCAATGTCTGGATTTTTTACTAAAGATAAAGTCAACTCTTCATCTTTTATCTTATTGTCAAATTTGTTCTTTAATTTGTAATCACTAGGCGCGGCAGCTTTTATGATAATGTCTGCATCTTTATATGCATCCATTACAGCTTCATACATTTGTTGAGTTGTCTCAACTGGAACGATGTCTGTTATGTATTGAGGGATATCTACAGAAGTTAAACCTTTTACTAGCTTAACGCTTCCGCCTCTTTTAATAACTGCTTTTGCAATCTCAAGTCCCATCTTACCTGATGATTTGTTAGTGATAAATCTAACGCCATCGATTGGTTCACGAGTAGCTCCAGCTGTAATTAAAACTTTTTTGCCTTGAAAATCTTGATTAGGAATTAAAACTTCCATAATCTTTTGAACGATGTCTATAGGCTCAGCCATCTTTCCAACGCCTTTATCTCCACAAGCAAGTCTTCCAGATACAGGATCGATAAATATAAATCCTCTATCTTTCAAGTCCTTGATGTGCTTTTGAGTGATTTTGTTTTCATACATGTTTGTGTTCATTGCTGGCGCAATTAAAATTGGGCACTTCATAGCAAGAACAGTTGTAGTCAACATATCGTCAGCTATACCTTCAGCAATCTTTGCAATAACGTCAGCAGTTGCTGGAGCGATAATACAAAGGTCAGCCTTTTTAGCAAGCGATATGTGCTCAACTTCAAACTTTTTCTTTGGCGCGAACATGTCTACAGTTACAGGTCTAGAAGACAATGACTCAAATGTTAGAGGTTGTACAAACTCTGTAGCATTTTTTGTCATAATAACATCTATACCTGCACCTAACTTTTTAAGGCGCGAAACTATCTCGCATGCTTTATAACATGCGATTCCGCCGCTAACACCTAAAACGATGTTCACGTTTGACAACATTATTTCTTTTCTCCTACAACGATAGAAATCTTGTCATTGTAAACTTCTTCAGCTGCAAGTTGAATAGATTTCTTACCTGATGCTTCTAAATATTCCTTGTTTACATCTGTTTCTAGTTCTCTAGCTCTCTTTGCTACTCCGCAAACTAAGGCATATCTACATGGAGCCTTTTTGATTAACTTATCAATTGGTGGATCGATCATCATATTACTTATTACCTCCTGTCAATTTGTTTATGAAATCGTTATTTATTTTTGTCGAACATTTTTCAGCTTTGATAATTGCGATAACGTCGTCTGCACATTCTTTAACGTCATCATTTACAACTACATAGCCATATCTTGTAGCTTGTTTAATTTCGCCCATAGCAGAATTTAATCTTCTCTCTAGAGCTTCTGCGGTCTCGCTACCACGACCAGCAAGTCTTGCTTTTAATTCTTCCATAGATGTTGGACATACAAAGATTGAAACAGCATCTGGGTATTTACCTAATACGTTGAATGCACCCTTAACATCTATTTCCAAAACAACATCTTGGCCTTTTTCAAGTCTTCCAAATACTTCGCTTTTTAAAGTTCCGTAATAGTTGCCATATACGCACTCGCTTTCAATAAATGCATTATCATGAGCAAGTTGTTTATATTCTTCGATTGTTTTGTAGTAATAATTTACTCCTTCAACTTCGCCTTCTCTTGGAGCACGAGTTGTAACAGAAACAGAAACTGAAAGATTCTTATAAGTCTTCATTACTTCTTTTAAAACTGTTCCTTTGCCAGCTCCAGATGGACCAGATAAGATAATTAACAAACCTTTCTTCTTCATCTTTGCACCTACTCAATATTTTGGATTTGTTCTCTAACCTTTTCAATTTCGTTCTTTAGAGCGACAACTTGGTTAGACACATCTATGTTGTTACACTTAGATCCGCAAGTATTTGCTTCTCTGTTCATTTCTTGAACTATGAAATCTAATTGCTTACCACAAGCGCCACCTTTTTTGATGATTTCATTGAAATGATCTAAATGGCTCTTAAGTCTTTGGATTTCTTCATCAACACAAACCTTATCTGTATAGAAAGCAACTTCGTTTAAAAGTTTAGCTTCATCAATAGCAACATCTTTTAGCATCTCAGATACTCTCTCTTTAACTTTAGCGAAATGTTCTTCAACCATTATAGGAGCTTTCTCTTCAATTACCTTTACGATGTCTTTTATTGTAGCCATCTTATTCATTACATCGTTTTCCATTAAAGCGCCTTCTGATTTACGCATAACAGAAATCTTATCTATAGCATTTTGAGTTGCCTCTTTAATAATTGCATTTAATAATTCTTCGTCATCTTCTTCACAAGTAGTTTTTGCTACATCTGGAAGAGATAGAAGTTCAGCAGAATTTAAATTGTCTTGAACGAAACATTCAGATGCAATCTTTTTAGATGCTTCTACATAGGCATTGACAATTGAATAATCAAAAACAACATGTGTTCTATCTTCTCTTGAATCTTCATAGTTTACAAAGATATCAAAATGTCCTCTAGCAAAATTATCCTTCATTGCTTTTCTAATTGTGTCTTCTGCGAAAGAAAAAGCCTTTGGTGTCTTAATTGTTAAATCTAGGAATCTATGGTTAACTGATTTGATTTCAACAGTAACTTTAAGCCCGTCTCTTTCTGCAATCCCCTTGCCATATCCAGTCATGCTGTTAACTGCCATCGCGCACCTCTTAATTAAATATATTAAAATATAATTTAGCACAAGCGTAATAAATGTACAACATATTTTGCGCGCATAAAAGCAAAAATGGTTCTTATAATTATGTGACAAAGTGTGACAATGTGGCTGTCACAGTACGAACAATAATCGTCCGCGGCATCATTTAATACAAATTATTGCTATAGTTTTGGGCTATTTTCTATTAATTAATTCAACTATCTTTAAAAATACATAGAGCGTAAATTATTATTTTTTATATATATTCCTAATAGCAAATTGAGCAGTCTCATAGTCAATTTCGCCCTTAGAATACAATTTCATAATACGTTGAGCCTCAGGAGATGGTTCAGCGCCATCAACAGTTGCTATAGATGCAGCAAATTCAACATCCAAATCTTCTTGAGTTCCTCTCGCTTGTCTCGTCTCTGACTTTGGCATATTATCATTCTCCATGAATAATTGTATCACAATTACTATACAAATTCGATTAAAAATGCACCACGCTTGTGTTCTTTTCGTAGCGCTAATGTAAACTTAAATACAAATGTTTATTCTCTCTAAAATTGTAGCGACTAAATATCTATTAAATCTTGCGTTGTTCTGTCCGCATATTTGGCCCTTGCACTTATAAATATGTATCCCCCATTTCTGCTTGCTTTTTTAATATGTTTTACATTTTCTACACGAATCTGTACCTTGATTTTCACATTTTCTACACGAATTTGCACCTTGATTTTTACATTTTCTACATACTACTGATGCTTGTTCTTACATTTTTCCCGCCATTTTATGTGCGATTTTTTACATTTTCCCCGCTATTTAGCCCCACAATTATTACATTTTCCCCAAATATCTTACAAAAAGTTAGGCACTCCTCGCCGCCATAGAGAGGGATAACATTGCAAATGTATTAATTATTAAAATCAAAAAAATTAGCCACCGAAGTGGCCAATTCGATAATTCTAATAAACACTAGTTTGCACGCTTTTCGCAATAGATACATCTATATACGCCATGCTCTTTGTCTACAAGTTTAAATACATGATCTAACTCTTGCTCTGTAGATGTAATACATCTTGGGTTTGTACAAATGTATTTGTTTACTACTACATCATCAAGATTATAGCGCTCTTCTTTCTCTTTGTTCTTTTGCGCCTCGTCTAGTAACTTTAGAATTAATGCCATTCTCATATACTTTCCATATAGAGCTTGTTTAAAGTAGCAAGCGCGCTTATCGTCATCTACTTTAACTGAGATTTCATTTACTCTTGGAAGTGGGTGCATTATAACTAAAGAATCTTTAGCGT
>CAMOQV010000020.1 GCA_946623205.1 uncultured Clostridia bacterium | reverse complement strand
GCTCCTTTTAGTTATCCGCCCATAATTTTCTCACAAAATCATATATGATTCAAGATAATCTTATTTTTTTTATTTATATAAAATATGCCTTTAAATAAAGACAGCCAGCAACTTTCGCCGCTGACTCCCTTTATTATTAGGATAGGTCTTATATCTTCCAGTCTGCTGACTGTTTTTGAGTCTCAACCATCTTCGCAAAGTTTGTATTATTGTTTTTCAAAAGCTCACTTGGAGCACCTTGTTCAACAATCTTTCCATTCGCAATATACACAACCTTATCCGCATTCTCTACAGTTCTCATTCTATGAGCGATAATAACAACTGTCTTATTCTTTGTTAATTTAGATATAGCTTGTTGTATTTCAGTTTCATTTTCTGCATCCAAAGAAGCTGTAGCTTCGTCAAGAAGGATTATTGGCGCATTCTTTAAAAGAGCTCTAGCAATTGAAATTCTTTGTCTTTCGCCACCAGATAGATATGCTCCATTTTCACCTATCATTGTATCGATGCCATATGGCAATCTTGATATAAACTCATCACATCTTGCCTCTTTTGCAGCCCAGATTACTTCCTCGTCAGTTGCATCGCTCTTTCCTATTCTAATGTTTTCTTTGATTGTATTATTGAACAATACAACATCTTGGAAAACAATTGAGTAATTCTTTAGAAGTTCTTCTGGATCAATCTTAGATATATCTTTACCTCCAAGCAATATCTCTCCGCTATTTGCGTCATAGAATCTTGCTGCAAGTTTTCCAATTGTAGATTTACCGCCACCGCTTGGACCAACCAATGCTGTTACTTCACCTTGCTTAGCAACTAGTGATACCCCATTTAAAACGCCTTCGTTTTCGTTGTAAGCAAATTTTACATCTTTAAATTCAATATCATAATTGTCGACAGATACATTTGTGTCACCTGTTTGAATTGGATATTCTTGAATTGCTCTTGTTCTCTCTATTGTCAATTCTTGGTTGATAATAGCTGCAAGGTTAACTAAAGCACCACTCATTGGTTCGTAGATTCTAGATACTACAATTAGATACATAAAGAATGTAGGAAGTGTTATCATTCCTTTTGCAATTAAATATCCTCCAACTAGAGCTGTTGTTGCAATCCCAATTTTAAGAATCATTTGTGCTGAGATTACAAATGCAGCAACACCAATTTCAGAAATAAGACCTGTTTTTTCACATTTTTTAATACTCTTTTTGATTGGCACAAGCATTCTATCTTCTGCAGCGTTTGCCTTGTAATCTTTAATTGTCTCAATATATTCGTGAATGTTTGCTTCACACTCAACATTTGCTGCTAATTTTGGTTTGTTAACTTTGTCTTGTAGTTTTCTTGATGTGAAGACAATTAACATAGCTACTGGGAATACCCATATACTTGCAAGTGTCATTCTCCAATCAAATCCAAATAATGAAATAACCACTATTGTTGTAGAAATGATTGAGCCGTAGAATTGTGGCATAATATGCGAGAAGTTTTGTTCCAAAAGTGTTGTGTCACTCAAAATGACTTTTGTTAAATCGCCGATATCTTTTTTCCCAAAGTATGCCAATGGCAATTTTCTTAATCTTTCTGCTAGCGAAATTCTGCGTCTTTCTGATTCTTTATATGTAGCTCCAAATTCAGCATCATATTGCAATAAGTTTAGAAAATATATTAAAACTAAAGCTAAAACTGTTGTTATACTATATACCCAATATCCTGTTGTAGATATTCCGCCGTTTAATAAATCTGAAACGACAAAATATGCAATTGATATTGGCATCATCAATGCGATATCTGCAATCGTTGCCCAAATAACAGCTTTGATGAAGTCTTTTGCGCCCTTTTGAGATAGAGCGTATCTTTTCATGAAATAATTAACCATATCGATTACCTCCCTACCTTCCAAGTGATTGCCTCTTGATAATCAGCCCACATCTTTGCGTATACATTCTTATTAGCAACAAGTTCATCGTGTGTTCCTTCTTCTGCAATCTTTCCTTCTTTTACAACAAAAATTCTATCTGCATTCTTAACTGTAGATAATCTATGCGCAATCATAATTACGCTCTTATTTTTAACAAGATTTGCAAATGCTAATTGCACTAATCTTTCATTTTCTGGATCAGCAAATGCTGTTGCTTCATCCAATAGCAATATCTTCGAATCTCTCAAGAAACATCTAGCAATACATACACGTTGTGTTTCGCCGCCAGATAGATATGTTCCTTGCGAACCAATTACCGTATGGATACCATCTTTTAATTTAGCAATAATATCGCCACATTGAGCTAATTCTAAAGCCTTAATTACTTCTTCTTCTGTTGCATCAGGCTTTGCTAATCTTACGTTGTCTAGAATTGTACCTCTAAACAATTTATTATCTTGGAATACATAAGATATAGTGCTGCGTAAAGTCTTCTTGTCCATATCCTTAATATTTACGCCACCGATTTTAATTTCGCCTTCTTTTACATCATAGAATCTTGCTATCAAATTAGCGATAGTTGATTTACCGCCGCCGCTAGGTCCAACCAAAGCTACAAGAGAATTTTCTTTTACTTTGAATGAAACGTTATCTACTGCATTAATATTTGCTGTTTTGTAATTAAATACAACATTGTTGAATTCAAGATCAAAGCCATTTGGTTCTTTTGGATTTTCTGGCTCTTTCAATGGTTCAATTGAAAGAATAGAATTAACTCTCTCTAGTGCATCATCAACAAGCATTGTGTTTTCTGACATAAACAATACTTTTGTAAAACATGTTGCAATAATTGGAGTAAAGATAATATAGAACATCAAATTAACAATAAAGATATCGTCAATCATCTTAACGCCACTCATTATTAAAGTGAAGGCTACTAAGAAACATACAACTACGTTTATTGCAGTAATTAATAATGCCATATGCTTTCTTGTCTTTTGTGTATAGCCATAACAATATTTTGCATAATTTGAAATTGAATTAGCAAAACGCTTGAATGAGAATACAGATTGGTTAAATGTTTTAACTACTGGAATACCACGGACATATTCAACAGCTTCATTACTCATATCTGCAAGTGAATCTTGGTATTTTTTCATCTCATCTTTCAATGATGGCCCTACCATTGTAAACATCATTGCAAATCCTATAATTACTGGAACTAATGATACTAGTCCTAATCTCCAATCAAATACAAATAGCATAGCTATCATAGCAACTGGAGTTACATAAGTTTGTGCCATATCTGGCAATTGGTGAGCCAAATAGTTTTCTGGAATGCCTGCTGTATCAAGTGTGATTTGACGTAACTTTCCTGTTCCAAAATCATTAATTTCGCCAATTGGCATCTTTGAGATATGGTCCATCAATTTTTCTCGCATATTTCTATTGACTCTAAAAGCTCCAATATGCGAACACATTAGCGCAAGAAGATACATTAATATGTAACCAAGCGCAAAGCCTACTGCAATCCAACCATTCGAGACAATGTGTGTAGCATTCTCAAAGTTTGGTGCAACTTCAACCAATTCCTTTACTATCTTCCAAATGAAGATGTAAGGGAACAATGCTATTACCCCGCTTATTGTAGATAATACTAGTGCCGCATATGTAAAATACTTATGCGTGCCTGCATAACCCAATAAGACGGATAGCGAACTCCTTTTCTTTTTCATATTTCACCTCTATAGCTTGTGCTTACGCACGATTTTCCAATTTAATTGATTATTGCGTCCCAACCGGCATTGAAAAATTTAAATGCATCACGAATGTATTTTATGGCATCTTCCTTTTTCATCTTATGTCGTACAGGCTCAAAGAATAGGTTAAACATTGCTGAACATAACATATGAAGCAATGTTGGGTCTATATTAGAAACGTTATGTCCCATAGTCTTCATAACATCCATAAAAATTAAAGTATTTGTAACTTCCTTTTCTACCATATTATCGATATAAAATTCATATCTAGAACCAACACTTTTGTTGATAATAATGTCAAATATTTCTAAGTCAGAATAAATTATATCTAGCATGTTAGATACTTTATTTGACGTATAAGAATACATTAATTCTTCTTGTTTAGAAGGATCTAATTTCATAAATTCATCTTGCGAAATATTAAAACAATCTAAAAGCTTTTTTGCGTATTTCCCTACTAGCTCTTCAAACAACTCATCTTTTCCTAAAAATCTGTTATATATAGCCCCTGTAGTTAAATTAGCCTTTTGGGCGATGTTTCTAATTGACGCCCCATTATACCCATTAAGCATAAATTCTTCTTTTGCTGCTATTAAAATGTTAGTTTTGATATCATCTTCTACCATAGTTTATCTCCTATTCCAGCATTATAATAACACTGTTATTGAAACTACGCAAGAGAAATATGAAACTTTTTTCACATTTTTAGCATTTCCTCTATATAAAAGTAAAATCGACAGTATTTACTGCCGACTTTACTAGCGTCTTAGAAGGTATAATTCGTGATTAGCGCCCCAAGGAAAAGCGCCAATGCACCACAATTATTAAGTTTTATATTTATTCTTATGATCTTTTAATATCTTTAACCTCATAGCCCATTGATTGAATAGACTGTTTAATTGCGTCTTCATTTAGTTCTTCTTTTGATACAATAATCGTTCTATTTTTTAAATGGCTCGATGTTACCTTTTTAATATCAAAATTCTTTCTAATAATATCATTTACATGTGCTTCACACATCCCGCACATCATTCCATTGACGGTTACAGTATAAGTAATTTCGTTTCCTTTCTTCTTAAAAAACATATTTCCTCCTATTCTCTCTTTAAAGCTAAAGATAATGGTATTTTTTTCATCTTTAAATATTCAATTAAGAACACAACTAAAAAGGCTGCCATAGCGATTCCAAACATTGCAAAATATATCCATGGTGCAAGATAGAATGTAATCCACCCTTTCATTCTTACTTTCATGATGGCTTTCCATAATACACTTAACAAAAGTGAACTTACTGGAATTGCTATCAATTCTGATATCGCAACAACAATACCTGTAGATAGATTATAAGCTCTTGTTATCTCGATTGGATTAAATCCAAGAATCTTCATCATAGCAATTGCAGTAGCGCTCTTTTCTACGACTATTTTTGCCAACAAATAAATGATAAGCACAAACAAAATAATTGCGAATGCATCAAATAAAGTGAATACATCTCCCATAGAAAGTGACATTTGATCAGATGCAGCTTGCAAATCTTTGATTGTAATTACCGTATATATACTATCTTGAGGAATCTCTGTTAATTCTTCAGAAGATAAATATCCATTCAACGTTTGAGCACCTTTAAAATATTCTTTAAATGTAGCCATATCCATATATACATAGAAGGCTCCAGCTTGATCTTTTAATTGAGATACCTTTAATGTATAAACCTTATCTGAATATTCTTCCTTAGCCTCGAATGTGCCACCTTGCTTTATATTGTATTTTTGATACAAATCTTTAGATATAACAACCTCGCCTGGCTTTAAATCTATATCTTTCAAATATTTTGATTCGCTTCCAAATTTTTCAACACCGATAACCTGCACCGTATCTATTCCTACATATAATGAAGTCACTTTAATTTTCTCTGCATTAGGATTATCTACGCTATAGTTATCTTTCAATACATATTCATATGGAGCAACTTGTGAATTTAGAATCTCCTTCTTAAAGCTATCTAGCATTGGATTTAAACATAAGCCAAATACTAATATTAGATTTGCAAACAAAAGCCCTATAAACATAGCAATATATGTTCCTTTGTTTGCGGCAATGACTCTAAATTGCATTTTATTAATCATACCCAACTTTGCAGGCAATGGACGAAGAGTTGCTTTTTTCTTTTTCTTTGTCTTTCCTTGCAAGAATACTTTCGTTGGAGCATGTAGGTTAACTACCAAAATAATAAAGCTAATTAGTAAAACAATAATTAATGGGATTATTGTAGTCATTATAAATGCCTTTGGACTAAAGAAAGTATGGAATGTTCCAAATGAATATGATCTATAATACAAAGACGTTGTGAAATCTTTAAAGCTCGTATATCCCCAAATATTTCCAGCTATTGCACCCGCAACCGTAACGAGTGATGGTAACAACAAATAGTGCCCTATTAGATTCCATCTTGTGTACCCCATAGCTTTTAGTGTTCCTATTGTTTTTGCTTCTTGTTCGATTTTATTTTTCGTTGTTATAGCAAATACAAAAGCAAGGCCAACCATAATTAGATAGAAGAATATTTCCAAAAATACTAAATCATTTTCTACATCTTCTATAGCAAATTGAATTGCTTGGTTATCTTTATATGGAATAAATGATGTTAACGATTTATTTGTTATTAAATACAAATATGTCATTAGTTTTTCATTCTTTTTATCTAATTCATCTTCGCTTAATTTTGAATTGAACTTATATGCATAATTGTACTTTGAATCTGTAGCCATGTTATCAAATGCAGCTTTTGTTACTATTGCAATAGAAAAGCTTTTTACATTCATCATTGCATCAGCATTATCTTCAAATAACGCAGAATAATCAGATAGCGCTACTATTCCCACAACTTTAAATGTGCCTTCGTTTGTCTCATAAGTATCGCCAACTTTTATGCCATTTGCATCGCAATATGTTCTATCCAAAGCAATTTCATCTAGCGCATTTGGTTCTGCACCTAACATTACTTCATAATCATTTATTATGCCCTTTCTATCTTCTTTTGCATAAGTTCTAATGTTATGTCCTTCATGGTCTATTGTCTTATAATACAAATTAAATATGGTCAATTTGTAACCATCTTGAGCAGCTTCAATTATTGAATCATTTAACTCTGTCATTGATTCAAAATGCCCATCCTCGACTTTTAATGTTTCTTGTGTCTCATAGAAGCTTTTAATCATTGATTCGTTCCCTACAATGTAGCCGGAACACAAGCCAACCATAATCGTAACAAACAAAAAGATAACGATATATTTACCGATGTCTGATTTGAATTCTCTTTTAAGCCTTTTATATAGTGGATTTCTCATAGTTCTAAAGCCTCTGCTGATACAATGTTGTCATTTGCTTTATCTTCGATGATTTGACCATCTTTCATTCTTATAATTCTTGTTGCCATTTGAGAGATTAATTCATTATGTGTTACCATCAAAATAGTTGTTCCATATTTTTTATTAACCTTTTCTAATAGCACCAATATTTCTTTAGATGTTTGTGAATCCAAAGCACCTGTTGGCTCATCGCACAATAATAAATCTGGATTTTTAGCAACAGCACGTCCTATTGCTGTTCTTTGTTGTTGTCCACCAGATAAATACATAGGCAATTTATTAGCTTGTCTTTCTAGGCCTAAATCTTTTAATAACTCATCCACATTAAGTGGGTTCTTTGCAAGATATGCCCCAATTTCGATGTTTTCTTTAACAGTTAGATTTGGAATTAAGTTATAGCTTTGGAAAATATATCCCAAGTGTTCTCTTCTATATTCAACTGCATTCTTGTCTGTCATATTATCTACTTGGTGATCTGCAACTTTTATCTTTCCAGAGTTTGCAATTTCAATTCCTCCGATAATATTTAAAAGAGTTGTTTTACCTGAACCTGATGGCCCTAATAAAACAACTACTTCACCTTTATTAATTGAAAAAGAGATGTCGTTTACGGCTATCGTTTGCGAATCTCCCTGCCCAAATGTCTTGATAATGTTTTGTAATTCAATAAACTTGTTTCCTCTCTCCGTTTCCATTTTATTGTCTCCTATCCTGCTCTCGTTTGAATTGTGAAATTTATTTCATATTCATATTATTACAAAGCATTATATTCGTCAACGAAAATGATATTTATTTTTAATAAAGACCGAAAATGACACAAAAAAAAATAGCGCGCCGATAAAGCGCGCTACCATACTTGTTAGAATAAATATTAGAAGAATCTTCCAACAATATCTTTTGATGCTGCACAAGTATCTTCCATATCACCGAATGAAATAATTTCACCTGCATAATATGTGTTCTTTGTGCCTTGAATTGCTTCTAGCTTATCATACCAACCATCAGCATAATCCTTTGGACCTACGTGTGGACAGTAGTAGCTTTCTTGAGCATATAGAACTTCCTTAATTGGGAACTTCAATACTTTGTTGATATCATCTTTCATCATTTCAAGTGTCTTTTCATATGGAACATCTGGATCGCCAGTATGGTTTCTTAAGGCGTAAACTGTACATGGACAGTTCTTACCAATGTCTTCCCATCTATGGTAGTATACCATTGCGTGGCCTAATCTTTCTGGTTCCATATTTTCAAATAGATATCCTGAAATAACTGGTCCTTGACCTTCTTCAAATCTTGCAATGAAATCTACATATTTTTCATGAACAATCTTTGAGAATAATTCTTTTTCTTCTTTTGTAGCATCTGCATAGTTTGCAAACCAATCAAGTGGAGTTGTTACGATTAATTTATCAAATGTTTCTGTCTTTTCTTTTCCATCTTTACCCTTGATTGTTACATTTACTTTACCATCAGCTCTATCAACTTTAACAACTTCTGTTTCAAGTACAGCTGGATGCTTTAATTTTTCATTAACATGTGTATAGATAGCTTGTGTACCATCTTGCCATGTCCATAATTGTAATTTAACGAATTCAGCAGCAGTTGTTGTATCTAGATACTTCATAACATAAGCAGCTGGAATTTCATCAAAATATCCATAACCAAATGATGTATAAGGTCCAATCCAAATTCTTTGAACTTCCTCTACTCCATTTAACTTACAGAATTCACTGAATGGCAAAGCTAAATCTTTAAGATTTGGGTTTTCTCCCTTTAAATAATTAGGGAATGCTTGATCTTTATTTGTTCCTTCTTGATTTGGTACAATCTTAGAAATACCACTGTACTTACCTGCAGCAACACCAATATGACCATAACAATCATATCCTGCATACTTTGTTTCCATCAATTCTTTTAATTTCTTGAATTGCTTTTTAAGTTTTATAAGACCAATCATCTTTTTGAATGAGAAATTAGCCTTAGGGTTAAATGGTTCAACAATTTCACCAGTGAATGAGCTACGATATTCTCTTCTCATATTTGGTTCACCTGGCTTGAAATCTGGTCCCTTATGATAATATCCACCAAATGCTTCCATTTCAGAAACTGCGTGATATGTTATTGCCCCCATGATAGCACCAGTTTCATATGCTCTCTCTTCTCCATTAACTTTAATCTTTGGAGAATATGCCTTACCACCGACCTTGTTTAACTTCTCATAAATCGTGTAGTCTGTGTAGCCTTTTTTCTCTAGATACATTGCACATGCAAGTCCAGCTGGGCCACCTCCAATAATACAAATCTTGTCCTTAGTATTTGCCATATTTTTCCTCCTTAAAATATGTTAGTTCAACTAATATTATATAATATTTTAAAAAAAATGCATATATCTACTTTTTGTGTCCATAAAAATAACCTCCAAAGTTTCTACATAAAGTGTCCACTTCGGAGGTCTATTATATCTATATTAAGGTTAATTATTATTCGTTTTCTTTTTTTGTTTTAAATACATATTTGTCGATTGGGTCTGTAATTATATAATAAATTGGAATTGTAATAAATAAGAACCAATATGGGTGCCACAAACCAAATTTCATACCTAAAAGTAGATATATAAACGTTACTAAGCATGGCCATACAAATTGAGTTAATTGTTTTTTAGCAATTGCTTGTCCAATACTCATAACAGCTGGCATTAATACCCAAAGAGTCCAAGAGATTTCCCATCCATCAAACATCATTCCCCAAACCAAGAATCCAATTAATGTTAATAAAGCAATAACGCCATCAAATACACTTACGATAATCATTTGCTTTTTATCAACTTTATGCTCTGAGCCATCTTCGTTGTAGCAATGAATATGACCATCTTTAATCTTTAGTGTTTGACCTTCGTCGTCAGTTAATATAACAGTATCTTTTTCGCCATCATCAGACATTCTTTTATCTTGTACTCTATCTCTAATTTCTTGATCAGATTCATTATCATTTAAAAGATCATCTAAAGATATATGATATAACCTTGCTAATACTATTAAATTGTCTGTATCTGGAGAAGATTCTGCTCTTTCCCATTTAGATACGGCTTGTCTAGATATCCCTAACTTATCTGCAAGTTCTTCTTGAGAATATCCATTTTCTTTTCTTAACTTTTGTAATCTGTTTGCGATTTCTATATTCATAACGCTTTACCTCCTGCTGTTCACCTATAATTTACCAGTAGCACTTGGTTGCTAACCACCTAATCTAGTTTGAAATTACGCAACTATTGGTTTCATTTTAGTAAAACACGTTATTTTCTATAATTTTACAACGAAATAATAAGATATTAAATAGTTAAATTATATAATTATCTTCAAGTGGCGCATTAATTAAATCTGCCAATGTAATTCCAGAAAAATAATCATTAACAAGTTTAGAAAAACCTTTCCACATATTTAACGTCCTGCAAGTAGCAGCTCTTGGACATGGTGGAGCATCTTGCTCTAAACAAGATATTGGTTCTAAAGAAACTTCTGTTGTTAAAAGGATATCTCTAACAGAATAGTCTTGTGGATCTCTATTTAGTTTGTATCCACCGCCCTTTCCATGAAGTGCATCAACAAAATGTTTTTTAGACAAATCTGTCATAATGCCTTCTATATACTTTTGTGAAATCTCTTGACGCTCAGCAATTTCCTTTAATGGTATATATGTTCCATTAAAATGCTCTGCTAAATCGATCATTACTCTTAATGCGTATCTTCCTCTTGTAGAAATCTTCATAACCTTACCTCAAAAAAATTCACTTGCCTATCAATCTGGTGGGCAAGTGAATTATATCATTTTTATTATATAAATTGCAAATTAATCCTCAAATAATGGTGTAGATAAATATCTATCTCCTGTATCTGGCAATAATACTACAATATTCTTTCCAGCGTTTTCTTCACGTTGAGCAAGCTTAATTGCTGCTGTTAATGCGGCACCTGATGAAATACCAACTAAAACGCCTTCTTTTCTTCCTACTAATTTACCATTCTTAAATGCATCATCATTAGATACTGGAATGATTTCATCATAGATTTTTGTATTCAATACATCTGGAACAAATCCTGCACCGATACCTTGAATCTTATGTGGACCAGCTACGCCTGTAGATAATACTGCAGATGATTCTGGTTCTACAGCTACTACCTTAACACTTGGCTTTTTAGATTTTAGGTATTCACCAACACCTGTAACTGTACCACCTGTTCCAACACCTGCAACGAAGATATCTACATTGCCATCAGTGTCTTCATAGATTTCTGGGCCCGTATGCTCTCTGTGAGCCTTTGGATTTGCTGGATTGACAAATTGCCCAGCTATAATGCTATTATCGATTTGTGAGGCCAATTCTTCGGCTTTGGCAATTGCCCCTTTCATACCCTTAGCGCCTTCTGTCAAAACTAGCTCTGCTCCATATGCCTTAATTAATTGTCTTCTCTCTACAGACATTGTTTCAGGCATAACGATAATTAGTTTATAACCTCTTGCTGCGGCAACTGATGCAAGTCCAATTCCAGTATTACCAGATGTTGGCTCAATGATTGTTGTGTCTTTATTTAATTTACCAGCTTTCTCTGCTTCGTCTAAGATAGACTTTGCTACTCTATCTTTAACTGAACCAGCTGGGTTAAAATATTCTAACTTAGCAATAATTTTTGCTTTTAAGTTTAATTCCTTTTCGATGTGTGTCAATTCTAATAATGGAGTACGTCCGATTAATTGATCTGCTGCTGTATAAATATTTGCCATTTTCTATATCCTCCGTATTCTATTTTATATCTTTTACTGCATCAAATGCACTAGATAAATCATCAATTATGTCATCAATATGTTCTGTACCTATAGATAATCTAATTGTGTTCTTATAAATTCCAGCTTCGTTTAGTTCTTCATCTGTTAATTGAGAGTGAGTTGTTGTAGCTGGATGGATAACTAAAGACTTAACATCTGCTACATTTGCAAGCAATGAGAAGATCTTCAAATTATCTATGAAAGCTAATGCCTTTGCTTCAGAGCCCTTAATCTCAAATGTGAAGATTGATCCACCACCGTTTGGTAAGTATTTAGCATATAAAGCTTGTTCTTTTGCATTTGTAGACACTGATGGGTGATTTACCTTTTCAACTTGAGGATGTTCGTTTAAGAACTTAACAACCTTTAAAGCATTCTCTACATGTCTTTCTACTCTTAATGATAATGTTTCAATACCTTGTAATGCGATGAATGCATTAACTGGTGATATTGCAGCACCTGTATCTCTAAGTAGAATAGCTCTAATGTATGTTACAAAAGCAGCTGGGCCTACAGCATCATAGAAAGATACACCATGATATGATGGGTTTGGATCAACAAGCTTTGCAAACTTGCCTGAAGCTTTCCAATCAAATTTACCACTATCTACGATAACGCCACCAAGACCTGTACCATGTCCAATTAAGAACTTAGTAGCTGAATGAACAACAATATCTGCACCGTATTCAATTGGTCTAATTAGATATGGTGTACCGAATGTGTTATCAATAACTAATGGAATCTTGTTTTGATGTGCAATCTTTGCAATTGCTTCAATATCTATAACCTCTGATCTTGGGTTACCTAATGTTTCAATAAATACTAACTTTGTATTTGGCTTAATTGCATTTTCAATATTAGATAAATCATCTGGTTTTACAAATGTTGTATCAATACCGAAATCTTTTAATGTATGTTCAAACAAATTGTATGTTCCACCATAGATGTTGTTTAATGCAACAATATGATCTCCAGCACCAGCTAATGCTAATACTGCATATGTAACAGCTGCTGCACCAGAAGCTACTGCTAATGCTGCAACACCGCCCTCTAAGGCTGCAATTCTTTGTTCTAATACATCTTGTGTTGGATTTGTTAATCTACCATAAATGTTTCCAGCATCTCTTAAACCGAATCTATCTGCGGCGTGCTTTGAATTATGGAATACATATGATGATGTTAAATATATTGGTACTGCTCTAGCGTCTGTAGCTGGATCAGCATTTTCTTGTCCTACGTGTAATTGTAATGTTTCAAATTTATATTTCTTATTAATGTTACTCATTTTTATAATCTCCTTTTATGTTTATTTTTTTATTGAATGTTAATTGAAATACAGCGCATTATGCGCAACATCGTCTACACATTCGTCCACAACGGAAATTATGTCTTATTTCATTAATTAAATTTGTTACCATTTGTTTTGCTTCCTTTTGCCTACTTATCTAGTAGGTTGATATGATTATATAATGGAAAATATGTAATGTCAACAGTTTTTCAAAAAAAATTTAAAAAAATTTCGGCCCATAAATTTTTCATTTAAGGACCGAATATATTTATTATTTATTACTATATATATTATGGATGAAGTACTAATGTTACGATTGAATTACCTGGGAATTGGTAAGAACCATTGAACTTACCTTCACTCTTTTGGAAATAGTTACCAGCTGTTGATGTATAAGCCTCAAAGCTTGAGAACTTATCTTCAATGTTCCATGTAATTGGATCTTCAACAACGTTTGTATATACGATAACAACAGTTCCATCTGCTTTCAAGAATGCATTATAGATCTTATCTGAATAAGGCATCTTTTCTCCAGCTGCCGTTTCAAATGCGTAGAATAGTTTGCTATCTTGTTGTGTAGCATGGATACCTAAATTTGAACTCTTCTTTGAGATATCTAAATCTAGATATACATCTCCCGCGCCAACAAATTGAGCATAATGCTTCATTGTATAGAATCTTGGAGATACGCGAACTGAATCCTTTTCACCTGTATAAATATCTCCATAATAATTTGTATAGAATGGATCATTATAATCTGACCACCAGTTTGTATAAATCAATCCATCTTCATAATTATATGTCTTTTCGTTAGATACACCAATCCACCAAGTCCACTCATTTGACTTTAGAATTGACATGTCGTAAGCCATAACTAAAGCTAGTAATTGAGCATTGCCAAATTCATTTAGATCTACACCTGCTGTCATTTGGCAATATTCTGAAATACCAACTTGAATGTTATAATCTTTAGACTTCTTCATAAAGTCTTCTCTATCCGATCTATTGTATGGATTTGAATATGAATGGTAAGACAAATATTCCATTGTTAGATATGCATCTGTCTTTTGAATTTCTTCAATATATGCTTGGTTATATGATGGGTTGTTGCTTGAACCTTTCCATCTCCAGTTTCCTGATTCATAGCCATCAATAAGAACGTTTGTACCATTTGCTTCATTGAATTCAACAAGCTTTAGATATACAGTGTTTAAACAATTAGCCATAGAAGCTGGTTCATAATGGCATCCTTCTTGTTTCCAATCTGACCAGTCCCAGTTTGGTTCGTTAATTGGGCTTAAGTATTTAACTGGATATCCTTCATCTATAAAGTGCTTTAGAATCTTCATTAGATAAATTGCAAAAACGTCATAGTTCTCTTCTGGCAAATTATCTACGTTATCTGCGCCATCATCAGATCTGCACATTCCGTTAGCTGTCATTAAATAATGTGGTGAGTTAACAAACAAAACGATTTCATCAATGTTTCCAAGAGCATAGCAAGCTTTTAACATTTCTTGAGCGCCAACGTCTCTTGTTGTAAAGTCATAGTTGTCGTCATTTGATACAAAAGCTAATAGATCTGCATGAGAGTTTCCGTGATACTCTTCACCCTTTAAAAAAGACTCTGTTAATCTATCTAATTCCCAATAATAATTAGCTGCGCTTAATTCTGCTTCATTATCCCAGCATGTAGCATATGTACCAGTAACTGATTTATCTACGATATCTTTTGAACCACCGCCAATGTTATATCTATAGATATTTAGCGCCATACCTTCATCGCCATACAAAAGTTTTGCAACTTCTTCTTTATTTTCTCCCAATCCAATTATTTGAGACCACCACGCAGAAGAAGCTCCGAAGCCTTTCATAACTTGGCCTCTTGCACTATCTTTAATTGAGACGATATTTCCATCCGCTCTATTACATGCACTAAATGCGAATAATGATGTTATAACTACCATTACAACAATAAGAACTAAAAGCGCTTTTTTCATTGTTAACCCCTTGTTTTTCTCTCTCTTAGAGAATCCTTTATTTTAGATATAGCTTTCTTTTTTGTAAACTCGTTTATTTTGTTTGATGAAAGCATCAAATTTGCTTTTTCTATATTAATAGAATATAACTTTTGGATAAACCACGCAATAGCCATATCAACATAGTATTCATGGTGGTTTACTTTATATATTTCTTCAATGAATTTATCATCCTCATTTGGGTCCCCCTTTCCAAGGAAGACACACATATACGAAATGATTGCAAATCTTGTTACGAATTCTTTATCTGATTTAATCCATTCATACAATTGGCACAAATGCTCTTTTGACATTTTCTTTAGATGTGTACAATCGCAAACACTCCAATCATCCATCTTATAAACAAACTTCTTCATCCTATCTAAATCATTTGTTCTTTGAATTACAAAGCCTTGTAATAATACGAATTCAAATATGTCTGAATCATAATCTAAAACTTCATCTTTTATTGAATCTTTTGAAATCTCTTTTGCAAACTCTCTCAAAAATGGAGTTGTATTACCAACTATCTTATATCTAGTTTTACTCAACTTACCTTGAAATATAGCGCGAGTATCATCTTTATTTTCATAAAGTTTGTTTTCTATTTCTTTTATCGTCATTTGGCTTCTATCCTCAAATAAACGACATCGTTAAAATATTTAATTGAAGCACCAGTGGTATCTGTAGATGAAGGATCAACATTTACTAAATTCGCAGTAGACCTTGTGTATACGGAAATAATATAAGCTGATTGAATTGTTGGGTTATCTACATAGAAGCGTTCTATTAACCATTTATATGCAGCGTTTGCTGAATTTTGCAACACTGTATTGATTTTTGGCATCTTAAACGAGATTAGAATTGTCTCACCAGAATGCAATTTTGAAGTGTAATATTTAATCAAAGCTTCAAAGTTTGGATATTCATCAACATACATTGTATATAACTCATTTTCGTATACAAAAGTTTGTGATGCAAAATAATCAAATTGTGTATTTCCGGCATATACCATATATGCATCTTTATCTATAAATTCTGTTCTATTTTCATATACAGCTGATTCATCTTCACTTAGCATGAAAAAGTCATAAGAAATAACTTCATACAATTTATTACCATCAGAATCTTTTGCACTTGACCAAGTTGGATCGCATACAAACCATTCATTGTTTACAAATACTTTTGTCCAAGTATGGCTTCCGCTCTTAACCTTACCCATTACTTTATATGCAGGAATGTCTTCAATATTGCACATTATTGAGAATGCAGCGCCAATTCCGTTACATACAGCAATGTTATACAAGAATACACCTTCTGCGTAGAATGAAGAATTCTTATATAACGACCTATATAACGATGAACTCGTATCTAACGATGCAGATAAAGTTGTTAATCCTCTGTCATAAACAACGTTATATGTCATCCAATCATAAATTGCTAAAACTTTTTCATAATCGCACATATCATCATCAATTATTTGGCGCAATACTTCTTTTGCCTTATTCATAACAACTTCTGCGCTAGAACCTGACGCTGGGATTGCTTTTAATCCTTTTTCAAGAGCTAACTCAAGTTCTATAGATGTAGAAACGATAGCTTCTTCTTCTCTTTCTTTATATTTAAAATCATCAAATGATGAAGAACGCTTACTTTCTCCATTTGTGTAATAATGAAGCTCACTATATGGATATTCAACATAATCTGAAGTTCCAGAATAAGCATGATATGTTGTATATGGTCT
>CAMOQV010000019.1 GCA_946623205.1 uncultured Clostridia bacterium | reverse complement strand
ATATGTTTTTTCTATGTAGATAATCAACTTGTTTTAAGAAATTTAAACAAATTTTATATCTATCTAAAGGCATCATTTCACCAACTCTAAAGCCTTGATCACGCATATCATCGATATTTATTGCGTCTTTCAATTCCTTCATAACGTAGCCGGCAAAATTGTTGTTATAGTACACAATATCTAATGGCCATAAGATAAAATCGTTAGAAATATCCATCTGGCACATTGTTTGCAACTTCTTCAAATTTACATAGTTTAGATGGTTTTGATTATATAGCTTTACAAAGAAGCCTCTGTATGTTTTGTAACATATACCTTCACCACCGCTCATTGCCTTTTGCTTATCCAGTTTTAAATATCCATATTTTGGAGAATAGACATAGTCTATTTTCTCTATATCTAGACTATTTATAAAGTTATCTTTTTCTACAAAGAACGCTTTATATGTTGTTCTTTCTACAATCTTCCATTCAACAAGATTTCTATGCTTTACGCTGAAGATTTTAAGTGATGGGATTTTTGTCTTTAATCCCTTAAATGCTTCATATACTTTTTCTTGTTGCGTTAGCACATATACTTCATTGTATTTTGTGCTCTTTTGCATAAAGTCTTCTAAATCTAAAAGTCCATTTGTATTTACATATTCAAGCTTTTTCTTATTAGCAAAGAAGAATAAATAAGTTTGTATGTTATATGCATCATCATATAACCCCATGCTTAAATAATTATTAATATTATTTTGAATTTCAGAATCAACAGCAAAATATGGCTCTACTTTATCATCAGAGATTAAAACATATAACAAAGAATAAAACTTCTCTGTTGAAAATACGGATTCATCGATGTAATAAAGTCTATTTACTTTTGCCATTTAAATCCCCAATACGATGATAAATCATCCTTGTCTTTATACTGAGTTGTCCCATCTAAAAATTTCGCATAAGATGAGACATCTTCTATTTGTTTTAGATTCTTAATATCCATTACAAAATCTTTAACAACTTCTTCTGCATCCACATCAGAATCTATGGTAGATAAATATAAAATATTTATACTTAAATCGTCATAGCTGTATTTTCCAACTTGATTTTTTAAGAAATTATTTAATATTTCATTATAATCTTGCTCTGTATGATGGTTAAAATTATGGAACAATTTTAGACAGTTTATGTGCATACCATTAATTGGATGATATAAAACTTCTTCTGGTCCATCACTCATTAACATCAACCCTGTTATATTTGTTTCTTTAAAAGTGTTAACTCTAAAGTGATCAACAGCATCTGGATCGGTCATAAAGAATGTAATATTTATTTGTTCACCATTTTCTGGGTGAGATAATACCTTTAGCGTTTCTGATTCGCCAGAATTGTATAACGCACAAATAACACCATCACCAATATGACCACAAATATATTTTTCATCTTTTTTAGCAACAAATAATAATGTACAAGCAAGCTCGTCAAAATCTACTTGCAATTCTTGTGCCTTTTCTAGAATGCTTTTTTTAACTATGTTAAAGATTGACTCTTTTGCTAATCTTCTAGATTCTTTAATTTCGTCTTTAGATTTGCCATAAGATTCAAAAGATAGATATATGTTGTCAAATTCTTCGATTAAATAATTGCAGACCGTCTTTGTGGCAATTTCGGAGCCAAATTGAGACTTTTGCTTTGAGCCAGCGCCGTCAGATACCGCTATTACATGTATTCCATTTTTTGCGGCATAGAATAAATTATCCTGGCAAGGAGTTTTCGATTCAATATGATCGTTTCCTATCATTAAACCTTGAGCATGTCTCCATTTAGTTAGAATCATAATACTGCCCACTCCTCAAAATCTGCTCTATCAAATTTAACAGATGTTTCTATATCTGTATTTGCTCTTTTTGTTGCCATATTGAAAAACCAATTAAAGAATTCTTCATATGCTCCTTCTTTTATTCTCATAAATGCTTTAACTTTTTGAAGCGCTTCAACATTTTGCGGAATCTTTCTTTGAGATAAGATAAATGGCATATATAAAACCTTTTGAGACATAAAGAATGCCTTCATATCCGCAACCGGTTTATCTAAATCATCAAAAGAATATGCATTTGTTATAACAAATACCCAAGGCTTATACATTTGAACACCCTTTTCGTCATAATACTCACAAAGTGCCTTTAAATCTTTTATGCCTTGATCAATCGATTTGCCTAAAAATGGCATCTTGAATGGCTCTAATGGTTTTGCCTTAAACTCTTTTTCTTTAAATGTCTTTAAAACTATTGGTGAGAACTCATCATATGCAATGATTTCTAAGTCAATATTTTTAGGATTAGCTTCATTAAATTTCGCAAGCATATTTTCAAAAGCTAATTTGAATTTATCAAACTTTTCGCCTTGAAATGCTGCTGAATTATCTAAAATCATAGTAATTAATAATCTTGGATTCATCTTATGCTGCTAACTCCTTTATTTTATTTAGAGACATTCGCTTTGATTCAACTCTATTTACAATAGGTATTACTTTATCTAATTTAGTCTTCAACAATTCTTTTAATACAAACTTACCTGCTTCATATTCAGTCTTTGCGTTCGCTAAAGCCTCTTTACCAAGTGGATCATGTCTAAGACCATCCATCGCAAGCTTTAGGTTTCTTTTGTCCTTATCGACCGTTAAAACAAGCGCACAAACCATTAATGCAAATACTTTTAGTGATGAAGCATTAAGTGTTAATAGATTCTCAAGATATAGATTTGTTATTTTTGCATTATCTAAATAATCGTTGTTTGCTAATACGCCTTCATAATAACAAATCAAAACTGTATTTAGATATGCATAAGTATCTTTTAACTTCTTATAGATTTTGTTATACACATCTACTATATCTTCTTTATTTTCATAGAATGAACTATCATTGCAAATAGTCATAATCCAGTTTCTATTTGAATCATTTGGTAGCGACATTGAATAATTTCTTATAGATATCGCCATATTTTCATATCTTGTAGCTTCATCGTCAAATTTTTGGTCATTTGAATGAACGATTATTCTAAATTTAATAACTTGAGTACAAGAATTAGTTGTTCCTGTTGATGTTAAAACTTTTGTTAATATGTCTGTTTGGTCAAAAGTATTCATATTCAAAAGTTTGTTACAAGAATTGATTGCATTATTTTCAATAATATCCAAGTACAAATCTATGATTTGTTTTCTATTTTGTGTGAAAATCAAATCCTCAAATGCACACCAAGACCAATCTTTTAGAACAATAGCATCGTGAATCACCTTTTCAGATATTAGGCTATTAGATAACATAAACGAAACAATCTCTTCTTTTTTCGTCGACTTTTTATTTATAGTCTCAAGGATTGCGCTCATATCTTCGTCTGAGAATTTAGTATTCATTTTTATCGCAATATTAAAGATCGCTTCCATTTGAGAATTAGATAAATTACCCTTCTTTAGACTTTGCTTTGAATATTGAGAAACATAAGCTTCAAACGTCTTTTTAAATTGAGCAATATATCCAAACATTTGTTGGACATCAATTGTATGGAACTCAGGAATCTCATAATCTGTTGCAAGCCCCATTGTTAGATAGTCATTTAAATCAGCATTAAATTGCTTAATAACTTTGTTATTATAATCAATAAGCTCATCTCTATTTTTAGAGAACTCTTTATTACACTTATCTATATAGTCTTGGAATTCTTTTTCTTTTTCATCATTTGGTAAAATTGCATTGAATTCTCTAAATGTCGCCATTAATTCTAAAGCTAATTTATTGAATTCTTCTTCAACCTTATTTATTTTTCTTAAAACAGAGTTTTTAGATTTTTCAATCCTATATAAATCCCTATAGTATGGATCAAATGTAATAATGTCGTGGTTATTGTATTTCTTTCTTGTTAATTCATAATACAAGAATATCCCCATGACTAAATCCACAGGCAATAAAGCGATTGTATACAATCTAACTACTCTATCCCAAATAAACAAGCCAAATAATATTAAAGATAATCCCCAGATTATTCCAATCAACGATATGTTTATATAATTTGTGTTATATAAATATAATTGTTCGTAATACGAATAAGTCTTATATGTAATTTTGCGTCTTAATCTAAATATACATTCAACAGTTATGTTGTATATTGACAACGCAGAAGCAAGGACTAAAAATACAATCATTAAAGAAAAGGCACTATTCTCAATCAGAGTTTGCATAAGATACTACCTTCCTTCTTCCGAATATAAATAAAATTATTCCACCTATTAAAACTACAAGCGATGCCCCTGCCACCCAAATCGCTTTGATAATATTTGGATTATTATATGTAATTTGATATGTGTTTTCATATCCATCTGCGCCTAATACAGTAATAGTATGTACGCCGTTTTTATCGATTCTAAATTTGTTTTGATCTATCTCTTCGCCATCAACCAATATTTTAGCATCTACAATATTTAAAGAAATTGGCGATGTATATGTTTCATTATTATCTATTCCTAAATCTTCTTTGATTAATATTTTCTTTTCAAATGTAATCTCATCTAGTGCATTTTTAACGACAAAAGTATGATATCCAATAGTCGTTATTTCTAATTGCTCTTCTATCTTTTGCGAATCTAACTCTACATATAAATCAGATTTATATAGATTTGGAATAATCATCTTTTGATCATATTCTTCTTTTTTTGACATATATAACACATTTACATCGAAGTCTTTTGTATATGTCCATTTTGCTAACGTCAAAGAAGAATTAACAAACAAATCAAGCGTTGCATCTTCTTTTTTATAAACTAATCCAAATACGATATTGTCTTGTTTAAACGCTTCTAATTCATCTGTAGATAAAGAAACATTTTCTTGATCATACGAAACAACCTTTGTAGATTTTTTTCCATCAATCAAATAATTAACAGAATAAGTATTTGGCAGCCAAGTTGCCTTTATTGTTATATCGCTTGTAATATCATAAGGCTTTGTTGTATCAAAATTATCTCCGTTATAAACCCAATTGACAAACATATACCCAAGTTTAGTTGGAGTTTCAATTGTTGGAACCTCTTTATACGAAACGGTAACATTTGCAATCTCTTCTCCGTTTTGCTTATCTAAAGTAATTGTGTATTTGTTTGGTTGAGATTGTTGTGTCAACATATGGTCTTTTTGTTCCGTAACGATAGTATCGTTTTTAATTTCTTTACCACCATAATACCATCCGCTAAAATGATATCCCTCTTCAACAACTGGAGAAAACAACGTCCCATATGGAAATAAATAATATACAGTTTTAGTTTGCGAATTCTTATCGTTTGATAAGACATAAGATGGTGCCATTATTCTTACCAAATCTAAATCTTCGATAACTATTGTATCTAAAGATACATATTCATCGTCTCTATTTTTAAAAAGATAATGGTTTGAAGATACAATACTTTCAATTTGAGCATGTAAAGGAGTTCCCTCATCAAAAGAATAAACATCTGGAGATAAATCTTCAAATGTATCGTGATATACATTTACTGTACGAATAGGAATTGGTTCAGGATCTGGATCTGCGTAAACAGAATTAGAAGAATTTACCAAAACAAGGGATATTGCAAGCATAAATAGCGCAATTAAAACTAACCCTATTTTGATAAATCTTCTATTTAATATCATTACCTTCCTGGATGGCAATCTAGATAAGTTTGAAGAATAATTGTTGCGGCAACCTTATCTATTACCTTCTTTCTATTTTCTCTTCTTACTCCAGCTTCAATTAAAACTCTTTCAGAAGTAACAGTTGTTAATCTCTCATCTTGGTAATCAATTTTGCACTCGTAGTTATTCTCTTTAAATTTTTCATCCAAAAGATTTGCAAACTCTTTTGCTTTTTCTACTCTTTCACCACTTGTGCCATTCATATTTATAGGAAGTCCCATAACTACGCATTTAACGCCATTATCCATGGCTATCTTTGCGATATACTCTACATCCTTATAAATGAACTTTCTTTGGTAAGTTTCAAGGCCGTTTGCGATGATTCCCATTGAATCTGACATAGCAAGGCCAATTCTTACATCTCCAAGATCGATACTTAAATGTTTCATTATGCTTCTACCTCTTCAAACATTCTATCTACTTTTGTAAATACTCCACGTCTTAAAGCAAAGTAATAAATTACTGCAGCTATAATCATTACACCCCAAATAACTGTAGATGCTAAATATTGATTTGGAATGAATATTCCTACAAATGGCATAGCAAATGACAATATTGCAATTGGAAGTGTTACTGCAAGTGGAACTAATGTAGACATGTTGTTCTTTGTAATGTCTTTTATGATATTCCAATCTAACTTTGGATTCTTTAAATCTCTATGTAAGCAATATGCGTTCATTGATACAACTGTAATAACTGCAGCAATCAAATAGCCGAAGATATCGATGACATTGAACTTAGTCATAATAGCTGCAATAATCATACAAACTGTTACACTACAACATGAAGCTATATCCAAAACACGTAGTTTTGCTTTAAATATATCTAAGCCTTTAACTGGTAAAGTCTTTAAAATAGAGAAACTCTTTCCTTCAAGTGAGAAACCAACAGATGCAGCAGCATTTGCGCCCCCTACCATAAACAATGTGTAGCCTAAAGCAAAGCCTTTAGAGAATGCATTGATATATACCATAGAACTTTCGTCAGCACCTTTTGAGTTCATTGACATAATGAAAATCATAACGAACGTCATAGCAGGTCCCATTACATAAGCCATCAAGAAGTTAATAAACTTACTCATATCTCTAGTAGTCGTTTTAAAATCTCTTAACATCAAAGACTTCATCAATGACGTTTCTTCATATGATCCCTTAACATTTATGCTAATATTCTCTTCTAATGATTGAACTGTCGAACGATACAAGAATATTGAAAGAACTATTCCTACAGCAAATGTAGCTAGAGTAATTCCAAGATAAATAAGTAAATTTAGACCAGCAGATTCATTAAACATTGCTTTAGCTAAAGCTAGTGTATGGAATGAATATTTACCAATTACACCTATGTTATTCAATGTGTTTTCCCATGTTTCTTGCTGCATTTGAGCCTGTTCTTCTTCCGTATACTCTATCGGATTACCATTCTCATCTACAGGAATGTTCGTATCTGAATTGCCTAAATTTGTATATAAAGGAATGTAAATCGCTAACATAAGTCCGACGATTAAAGCAACGATTATAATTGCGCCCACTGTTTGATGCTTCTTTAAGAAAGTATAGAATTTCATTAGTGGGAATGAAAATACTGATATTAGTAAAATAACCAAAAGTGGCAATGTAATTATTGCTACTGGAATTAGAGCAAAATACCATACAGTCAATGAATAACCAATTTTAGCCAAAGCTACAGCTGTAACAATTGTTGTTGGTAACACCAAAGCTACTTCAACTAATAGCTCCATAGCAGTAACAGTAATTATTTTAGAAATAAATACTTCTGCGCTAGAAACTGGAAGAGTTGCTAAGATGTTTTTATCTTTAGCAAGATACATAACTTGAAGATATGTTGAAATACCAAAGAACAACGTTACTAATTGAGACAACGCAAATAATGTTGATAACAAGTCTCTTGTTGCTTCAACATTTTGTGTTGCAGTAATCAAAAAATACAAGCCAGCTACAAGTCCCCCAATTGGGATTAAAAATACAAGGCCCAATACTGACATCGCAACGATATATTTAATCTTGGCTTTCTTGTTTTCAAATCTTGGGAACAAGAAATAACGTAGATTAAACTTCGTTAAAGTTAATAAGTTATTTAATTTCCCCATTTTTAAACACGTCCTCTACTTTCTCTTTATCATTTGAAATTTCAAATGCTGACTCATCTTCTTTAACGCCTGTAATAGATAGGAAGATTTCTTCCAAAGATGAATCTGAAGATTTAGATTTGATTTCATCCAAATCGCCTGTCATAACCAATTTGCCGTTATTGATAATAGAAATTCTATCGCAAACCTTTTCAACAACTTCTAGCATGTGAGATGAGAAGAATACTGAATTACCTTCTTTGCAATGCTCTTTCATAAGTTGCTTTAATTCGTATGAAGATTTAGGATCTAGACCTGTTAAAGGTTCATCCAAAATCCATAGCTTTGGATTATGAACTAATGCGCCGATTACGCAGACCTTTTGTTTCATACCATGTGAGAATGTAGAAATTTGATTATCTACAACTGAAGCTAAATCGAATAGTTCAAGCATCTTATCTGCTCTAATCTTTCTATCTTCTTTTCCAACGTGATAAATATCTGCCATAAAGTTAATGTATTCACGAGCTGTTAGTTGTTCATACATTTGGTGGTTATCTGGAACGAATCCAATGTTTAATTTCGCATTGATTGGGTCATCTACTATAGAATGTCCGCAAATTGAAATGCTACCTTCTGTGATTGGTAGAATACCTGTAATACACTTGATTGTTGTTGATTTACCTGCACCGTTTGGTCCAAGGAAACCGAATACTTCCCCTTCATTTACATCAAAAGATATATCCTCAACTGCTAATTTTTGAGAATTCTTATATCTTTTTGATAAGTGAGAAATTTGCATTAATGCCATAATTTTAGTCCTCTCTTTTTTTGTTTTCTACTTTATTTTGTTTTATAACCTTAGCCCTAATAAGGTATTTCTCTTCACCATTACTAGATGGCTCATAAATTTTTTCATCTTTAATGTTATCTGGTAGATATTGTTGCTCAACCCATCCACCATATGAATGAGGATATTTATATCCAGAAACCTTTTCTGTTTTATAGTTTGGATCTTGTAAATATAAAGGAACTGGTCCATTCATAGTGTTTTTTACTAATTCTTCTGCTTTCATTTCTGCATATTCAACAGATGGAGATTTAGGAGCTTCAGCTACATATATAGCAGCTTCAAGCAAAATCTTCTTACCTTCTGGAAGTCCAATATTTTGGAAAGCTGTCATTGCTGATGTTGCAACAACTAAAGCTCTTGGGTCAGCAAGTCCAACGTCTTCTACAGAATGAATAACTATTCTTCTTGCAATAAGCATTGGATCGCATCCTGAATCAATCAATCTTTCTGCCCAATATACAGCAGCATCCGCATCTGAACCACGCATAGATTTAATAAATGCTGATATCATATCGTAATACAAAGATTCGTCGATTGTTAAAACTTGACGTTGAGATGATTGAGAAGCTACTTCTAAATCTACGTGAATAATCTTATCTGGGCCTGGATCTGTACTTAAAACTGCAAGTTCTAGAGAATTTAGTGCGTTTCTTACATCACCAGCAGCGGCAAAGGCCATATGCTTTAAAGCTTCTTCCGAAACATCAGTATCATAATTGCCAAGGCCACGCTTTTTGTCTTGAAGCGCTCTTTTCAAAACTTTGATGATATCTGCATCTGAAATTCTTTTAAATTCAAAGATTCTACATCTTGAAACAATAGCCTTTGTCATTGATGAATAAGGATTTTCTGTTGTTGAACCAATGAAAATAATGTTCCCTTTTTCTATTGCTTCTAAAACGCAATCTGATTGAGCTTTATTCCATCTATGACATTCATCCAAAAGTAAATATGTTTTTCTTCCATATAATTGAAGATTTCTAGTAGCATCATCAATAGCCTTTTTAGCATCTTGTACACCAGAAGATACTGCATTTAATTTTATAAAGTCTGAAGATGTGGTGTTTGCAATAATGTTGGCAAGTGTTGTTTTACCACACCCTGGGCCACCATAGAAAATACAACTGCCAAGCGTGCCAGTTTTTATAGCACGTCTAAGTAAAGTGTTTTCGCCTACTATATGCTCTTGCCCAACAAATTCATCTAGAGTTGTTGGTCTCATTCTTTCCGCAAGCGGAGCAAGATTCTTTGTAGCAAAATCAAATAATGTGTCCATACTAGAAATATCTTATCATAAATATATATATATTTTCAATGCGCGTTTTGCGCGCAAATAAGAAGCACGCCCAAAACTGAGCGTGCCTAAATTCGTGTAAATCGATATTATTTTGTCATCTTCTCTTGCTTAACTTTGTGGTCAATAACATGACGAGATGCAAGTTCATCGTGAATATCTTCAATTGAGATGCCCATTTGGATCATCAAAACTAAAACGTGATATGTTAAATCTGAAATTTCATAAATTGTTTCTGCTTTATCATTGTTCTTTGCTGCAACGATAACTTCTGTTGATTCTTCTCCAACCTTCTTTAGAATCTTATCTAATCCTTTTTCAAATAGATATGTTGTATAAGAACCTTCTTTCTTTTCTATTTTTCTACCTTCGATCAACTTTAATAATCCCTCTAAAGAAAACTCGTGCAAATCTTCTGATTGATAAACAACATTATCTGCAAAGCAAGATTCGTTGCCTAAGTGACAAGCAGGTCCATCTTTTTCTACTAAGATTTCAAGAGCATCTTTATCACAATCAGCAGTAATTGAAACGATGTGTTGGTAATTACCACTTGTTTCTCCCTTTAGCCATAATTCTTGTCTAGATCTTGACCAAAAGCATGTCAATCCCTTTTCCATAGAAATCTTTAAACTCTCTTTGTTCATATAAGCTAAAGTCAATAATTTTTTAGACTTTGCATCAATAACGATAGCTGGGATTAATCCTTTTTCATCAAATTTTAATTCATCAATATTTAACATAATTACCTCACAAACGAACTTCTATATTGTTCTTTCTTAATTCTTCTTTTAGTTTTTTAATTTCTACTTCTTTGAAATGGAATATTGAAGCAGCAAGACCAGCATCTACCTTTGGTAGTTTTTTGAATAGTTCAATAAAATCTTCAATTTTTCCAGCACCACCAGATGCAATTACTGGAACAGAAACTGCGTTACAAACAGCATCTAGCATTTCTAAATCGAAACCTTTTTTAACGCCATCTGTATCTATAGAATTTAGAACTACTTCTCCAGCTCCATTATCTACGCATCTTTTGATCCAAGAAATCGCTTCTAAATCTGTTTCTACTCTTCCGCCTTTTGCAAATACCTTGAATACGCCATTAACTCTTTTAACGTCTGCAGAAATAACAACACATTGGTTACCATATAGTTTTGCAGCCTCATAAACAAGGTTTGGATTTTTAATAGCACCAGAATTTACAGATACCTTATCTGCACCGCATTTTAATACTCTATCAAAATCATTAACAGTATTAATACCACCACCAACTGTTAGTGGAATAAATACTGACTTTGCTGTTTCACAAAGGATATCTGTAAATAGAGATCTTTCTTCAACTGATGCAGAAATATCATAAAATACTAATTCATCAGCTCCACATTCACTATAATACTTAGCAAGTTCAACTGGAGATGAAACATCGTTAACATTTTTGAAGTTAACTCCTTTTACAACTCTACCATTTTTAACATCTAAGCAAGGTATAATTCTCTTTGTAATCATTTACTTACCTCAATTGCTTCTTTTAAATCAACTGCGCCTACATAGTAAGCTTTTCCAACAATTGCTCCATATAAATTTATTGAAGCTAAGCGTTTGATATCATCAATTTTAGATACGCCACCAGATGCCATAATATCAAAGCTGAACTTTTCAGATAGTTTTTTGTACAATTCTATGTTTGGTCCTTGCATGGCTCCATCTTTAGAAATATCAGTACAAATAATTGTTTTTACGCCCATGTCTTGGATTTTTTGACAAAAATCGAATGCTTCAAGTTTTGACTTTTCAATCCAACCTTTAGTCGCAACATATCCATCTTTTAGGTCAACACCAACTGCAATTTTGTCGCCAAATCTTTTAATTGCTTCTTTTAAAAGCTCTTCATTTTCAACGGCTGCAGTTCCTAAAATAACTCTATCTAATCCAGCATTTATATAAGTTTCAATTGTTTCAATTGTTCTTATTCCGCCACCAATTTCGCAGAACAATCCTGTTTCTTTTTTAATGTTTTTAATGACATCAATATTTGGAGTTGTTCCATCTTTAGCACCCTCTAAATCTACAAGGTGAATTTGCTCAGCTCCTAATGATTTGAAAGTCTTAGCAACTTCTATTGGATTTTCAGAATATATAGTCATTTGAGCATAGTCGCCTTTAAATAGTCGAACTGCTTTTTTATCATATAAATCTATTGCAGGAAATATCTTCATCTTATGCCTCAATAAATGCCTTAAGTATTCTTAGTCCAACATCGCCACTCTTTTCTGGGTGGAATTGACATCCGTAAACATTCTTATATTGAACAGCTGCAGTTAAAGGTGCACCATAGTTTGTTGTTGCTATAACGCTTTCATCGCAATTAGTTGCGTAATATGAATGCACGAAATAAACATAGTCGCCATTTTTAATGTATTTGAAAATTGGACTTTCCTTTTTGATATCTAAAGCATTCCAACCAATTTGTGGAATCTTTAAATCTGCAGGTATTACTTCCTTAATTGCTCTAACTTCACCTTTTATTAATCCAAGCCCATTAAAGCATCCATTTTCATAGCTTTTATCAAATAGCATTTGCATACCAAGACAAATACCCATAATTGGAGTTCCTTTTTCTGCGCACTTTTTCAAAACCTCATCAAGGCCTGTTGCGTGTAATTTATTAGAAGCGTCTTCAAAGGCTCCAACTCCAGGCAAGATTATCTTTGTTGCGCTCAAAATTGCCTCAGGATCAGATGTTACTTGAACCTCAGCTCCCAATGCAGCAAATGAACTCTTTAGAGAAAATAGATTACCAACACCGTAATCAATGATAGTTATCATTACAATACTCCTTTTGTTGATGGAATTTCATCCTTAAATGCTTCGTCAATTTTTACAGCCTTTCTTAAAGATTGGCCAACTGATTTATATGCACCTTCAATTATGTGGTGAGTATTAGTGCCTGCTAGTTTTTTGATGTGCAATGCCATATTTGCTTTTCTTACAAAGCCAAGCCAGAATTCTTCAACAAGTTCTGTATCGAAATCTCCAACCTTTTTAGCTCTAAGTGGCAAATCAAAGCCCAAATAGCCTCTTCCAGAGATATCTATAGCTGTCATAATTAAAGCTTCATCCATAGGAAGAATTGTGTCACCATAACGTGTAATTCCCTTCTTATCGCCAATAGCTTGATTGAAAGCTTCTCCAAGTGCTATTCCGATATCTTCAACAGTGTGGTGATAGTCAACATTTGTATCGCCCTTGCAATATACGTCTAAATCAAAACGCGCATGTTTAGCAAGAAGTGTTAGCATGTGATCTAAAAAGCCACATCCTGTATCAATGTTTGATTCGCCTTTGCCGTCTAACTCAAGGCTTAATTTGATATCTGTTTCTTTTGTTGTTCTTGCAACTTTTGCGTTTCTCATTTTGCTTCCTCCATGATTTTAATTAATTTATTAATTAGTATATCCATTTCTTCTTTAGAACCAATTGTAATACGAAGATATTGATTTAGTCTTTCTTTATTGAAATATCTAACAAGTACACCATTTTCTTTTAGCTTTTTGTATAGATATTCTCCAGAGAATTTATTATTCTTTGTAAATACAAAATTTGCTTTTGATGGTAATGTTTCAAAACCAAGTTTAGCTAGTTCTTGTATAGTATATTCTCTATTCTCAATAATTGTTTTGCAATTATTAATAGTATAATTATTGTCTTCAATTGTACCAATACCTGCAGCCATTGTCATTCGATTGATATTATATGGGTTTGTAGAATAACGAATAGTATTCATATCTTGAATGATTTTCTTATTAGCAAAGCCCATACCCAATCTAGCGCCAGCCATTGAACGAGACTTTGAGAATGTTTGAGTAACCAAAAGATTATCATATTTATTAATTAACTTAACTGCACTTTCTCCACCGAAATCTACATAAGCTTCATCAACAACTACAATATTATTTGGATTTGATGCAATGATCTTTTCAATTTTATCTAAAGATAAAGCAATTCCTGTTGGCGCATTTGGATTCGCAATAAATATTGTCTTATTAATTCCAATATAGTCATCAATATCTATCTCAAAATTTTCATTTAATGGAATCTCAACATATGGAACGTTATTTATCTTTGCAAACACTGGATAGAATCCATATGTTATATCTGCAAATGCAGCAGGTGTTTTATTATCACAATATGCCATAAATGCAAAATTCAATATTTCATCTGAACCATTAACAATAACAATCTCATCTTTATCTATGCCATACAATGCTGCCATCTTCTCTCTTAATAAGGTGCAATCTGGATCTGGATATAATTCCAATTGCTTTGCAGCTGATAATGCATATTCTTGAGCTTTTTTAGATGGCTCAAATGGAGATTCGTTAGTATTCAATTTAACATACTTCATGTCCTTTGGTTGCTCGCCTGGAACATAAGGAATTAAATCTTTGTATTTTTCACTAAAAAATTTACTCATATTAGTCCTCAAATCTAATTGTTGCGCTCTTTGCGTGTCCTGTTAATCCTTCAAGTGTTGCAAAGTAAGCTATATCATCCTTCACTTTTCCCAAAGCTTCTTTTGTGTAATATGTGTATTGAGTCTTTTTAACAAAATCATCACAAGATAATGGGCTTGAGAATTTTGCTGTACCAGATGTTGGTAATGTGTGATTTGGACCAGCAAGATAATCGCCTAGTGCTTCTGGACAATTTCTTCCCATGAAGATTGAACCAGCATTTTGAATTTTATCTAGATATTCAAATGGATCATCCACACACAATTCTAAGTGTTCTGGAGCTATTTCGTTTGCAATATCAATAACTGTCTTTAAATCATCAGCAACGATAATTTTTCCATTTGTATCTATAGATACGCGTGCGATTTCTTCTCTATCTAGCTTTGATAATTGTTCCTCAATTTCTTTTTGGACATTTATCGCAAGTTCCATAGAATCCGTAACTAATACTGCACTGGCCATTTGGTCATGCTCTGCTTGAGATAGTAAATCTGCAGCCACATATTTTGGATTAGATTTAGAATCAGAAACAACAAGTATTTCGCTAGGACCTGCAATCATATCTATAGATACTTTGCCATATACCTGCTTTTTAGCCTCAGCTACAAAAGCGTTACCTGGTCCGACTATTTTATCAACCTTCTCGATTGATTCTGTTCCGTATGCTAAAGCAGCAATTGCTTGTGCTCCGCCTACTTTATATATCTTGTCGATTTTAGCTACATATGCAGCAGCTAAAATAACTGGAGATATTTTCCCTTCTTTATTTGGAGGTGTTACCATAACTACACTTTTACATCCTGCAATCTTTGCTGGAATAGAATCCATCAAAACAGTAGAAGGATATGCAGCTTTACCACCTGGTACATATAAACCAGCCTTTTCGATTGGTGTTACCTTTTGTCCAATAACTACTCCATTTTCTTTTTTAATTTCAAATCCTTTTCTTAATTGTTTTTCATGATATTCACGGATATTATTTGCAGCAAGTTCTAAGACCTTGATAAACTTTGGATCAACCAATTTTAATGCTTCATCAATTTCTTCTTTTGTAACCATTAAACTATTAAGTTTAACTTTGTCGAACTTCTCTTCATATTCTAAAAGTGCTTTATCTCCATTTGCTTTAACATTATTGATAATATCTGTAACGATAGTATCTACTTTAGATAAGCCTTCGCATCTTGAAAAGATTTCTTCGTTTTTAACTTCTCCGTATTTTAATATCTTAATCATTTTCAACCTCGATTTGATTTGATAATTCATTTACTAATTTTTCAATTTGTTCACCTTTGAACTTAAAGCTTGTTTTGTTTGCGATAAATCTTGCTGAAATTGGAACGATTGTTTCAATAACTTCAAGATTGTTCTCTTTTAGTGTTGTTCCTGTTTCAACGATATCTACAATAACATCAGATAATCCTAAAATTGGAGCAATCTCAATAGAACCGTTTAGGTGAATAATATCTATATCTCTACCCATCTTTGTGTAGTAGTCTTTTGCTATATTTGAAAATTTTGTTGCAACCTTTAGTGTCTTTTTCTTGTTATCTTTAAATCCTTTTGGAGCAGCAACTGCCATTCTACATTTACCAATATTTAAATCTAAAAGTTCATAAATATCTGGTTCATATTCTAAAAGAATATCTTTTCCAGCAACACCAATATCTGCAGCGCCTCTTTCTACATAGATAGCTACATCTGATGGCTTAACCCAGAAATATCTAACCATTCTTTCTTCGTTTTCAAATATTAATTTTCTATTGTTCTCTTTAATAGATGGGCATTCAAAGCCAGCTTTTTCAAACATGGCATATACTTTTTCACCAAGTCTTCCCTTTGGTAAGGCAACATTTAAAAATTCCATTAGTTGTTACCTCCTATAACATCAATATCTTCTAGTTGATCTAGATATACAGCAAACCCGATTGCTTTTGCCTTCTTTCCTAATTTTTGAAGAAGCTTATCATATTGACCACCAGATAAAACTCCATTTGGAACAGATTCGATAAATCCTTTAAATACGATACCGTTATAATACTTAATAGTATTAACAACTGAAAAATCAATATTTAACATATCTCCTAAGTTTTCTTTTTCAAACAACAAAGCAATGCTTTCAAATTGTGCAATTGCTTGCTTTGCATTATCTGATGTGAATAATTCCTTTAATTGAGGAATAACCTTTGATGGCTTTCCATATAAAGAAACTAAAGATTTTAGAAGAGATGCTGTATTTTCATCTACATTATTCTCTTTGCAAACTTTTTGTAATTCGAATGTGTTCTTTTCGCCAATGCACTTTAATATTTCTGTTTTGATAGAAGAATCTACCTTATCTAATACTTCTGCAATTAAAGATACATTTGAAATATCCAAAACAGCCTTTTTAGAGATGCTCTTTAAAGATTTAGCAGCTAATAATAATACTTGAGCAATATCTTCCTCTTTAATATCTCCAATACATTCAAGACCTACTTGCATTATTTCTTTAAATGCATTAGTTCCTTTAGAAATTCTATATACGTTTTCATTGTAGTATAGCTTTTGAACAAAGCCTTCTTTTTCTTTAAATCCTTTGATAATAGATAAAGTAACGTCTGGTTTTAAGGCCATTAATTTACCATTTGTATCTGTAAATGTAATGATATTATCTGAAATCAAAAAATCTTTGTTTGCTACATACATATCGTATTCTTCAAATTTAGACATCTTAAATTGAGAATATCCTGCATTTGAATATATAGAACGAAGATTAAAAATAATCTTTTCGTCATTATTTAATACTGAATCATCGATATACATTATTTGCCCTCCTTAATCTTTTGAAGTGCAAGTTTATATCCATTTGAATAATTTAAACACTTTGAAACACGTGAAATAGTTGCAGAAGAAATACCAATCTTCTTAGAAACATTTTGATAATTCTCTCCACTATCCAACAAAATTGCTGCATCAAGTCTTTGTGACATATCTTGAATTTCTTTAATTGTGCAAAGATCTTCAAAGAATTTATAACATTCATCAACGTTATCTAGCTTTAGTATTGTTTCGAATAATCTGTCTATTGATTCTGAACGAATATCTACCATATTTGCCTCACTTTGATTTATTACTTTAT
>CAMOQV010000018.1 GCA_946623205.1 uncultured Clostridia bacterium | reverse complement strand
TTTGATGCATCTTCTTTAATTCGATTTGCATCTCTTTTCTCATCTTTAAGTCCAATGCGCCAAGAGGCTCATCTAATAATAGAACCTTAGGTTCACAAACAATGGCACGAGCGATGGCTACTCTTTGTTGTTGTCCACCAGATAGCGAATTAACATCTCTATAGCCATAGTCATCAAGACCAACTAGTTTTAAAGCATTATTAACCTTCTCTGTAATTTCTGCCTTTGTATATTTTCTATATCCATTCTTTGCTTGTGGATCTGGAATTTTCTTTAACTTTAAACCATACGCAATATTTTTAAATACATTTAAATGTGGGAATAAAGCATACTTTTGGAAAACAGTATTAACAGGACGCTTATGTGGAGGGATCGCTGTTATTGGCTGTCCTTCAATATATATTTCACCTTCAGTTGGAGTTTCAAAACCCGCAATCATTCTAAGCAATGTTGTCTTACCGCATCCAGATGGTCCAAGTAATGTTACAAATTGACCTCTTTTAATTCCCAACGAAATGTTGTCAATTACGGTAACTCCATCAAACACCTTTGTGATGCCTTTAATTTCAATAATATTGTCTCCCTTCTTTGGAGCACGAACTACGACGTTTGGTTGAACTTGTGGTTCAGAAACAACGACTGGCTTTTTAATAAACTTGTCTTTAATACTTTGAATGAAACCCATATAAACTCCTATTAAAAATTAGGTGGGCATGAAATCCATAGAACTACAGATTGTGTACCCAACAAATTTTCTAATGAATGCTTTTTATCTGCTTTATAGTAGAATGTCTCGCCTTCAGATACAGAGAATGACTTTTTACCAATCGTTAACTTAACTTTTCCAGTTAACACATACCCAAACTCTTCACCTTCGTGTGGCATATCTACTTCCTTAGCGCCCTTTTCGTTTAGCGTCAATAAAATAGGTTCCATCTCATTTTTTTGAGCAGATGGAACTAACCATGTTGTAACGCTATCCCCATAATCTTTTGAAACGTAGTCCTTCTTCTTGAAAACGATTGGTCCGCTCTCTTCATTTTGGAAAAAATTTCCTAAATCTGTGCCTAATGCTACTAGGATATCACTTAAAGTTTCTACTGAAGGATTAACTAAGTCATTTTCCAATTGACTGATATAGCCTTTTGTTAAATCGCATCTATCTGCTAATTCTTCTTGAGTAAGATTATTCTTTAATCTTAGAGCCTTAATTTTGATACCTATTTCCACCTTCGGCCTCCTCAAAATCGAGTTTAGCAACATTAAACTTTGAGTTTACTTTTACTAAACTATAGCACGATTATATTCTTACACTATATATATGTCAAATAAATTACTATTAATAATTGTAAAATTATTGTGCACAGAAAAAGAAAGGAACCTTACGATTCCTTCCTTATATATTAATTATGAAAAAAGCATTTACCTAATTATTTAAAGAATCTATCGTATAGACCTTTGAATCCACAGCCATGTCTAGCTTCATCTTTTGCCATTTCGTGAACAGTATCATGAACTGCATCATAGCCTAAAGCTTTAGCTTTCTTAGCAAGATCCAACTTACCTTGACATGCACCATGTTCTGCATCAACTCTCATCTTTAGATTCTTTTCTGTAGAAGTAGTTAAAACTTCGCCTAATAGCTCTGCAAATCTTGAAGCATGATCTGCCTCTTCAAATGCATATCTTTTGAAAGCTTCTGCAATTTCTGGATATCCTTCTCTATCGGCTTGTCTTGCCATTGCAAGGTACATACCAACTTCAGAACATTCACCATTAAAATTATCTCTTAATCCTGCAACAATTTCTGGGTCCAAACCTTGAGCTGAACCTACTTTATGCTCGTCTGCAAAAACCAAATCTTTTCCTTCTTCAATCTTATTGAATTTTTCTTTTGGAGCTTTACAAACTGGGCACTTTTCTGGAGCTTCATCAGCCTCTACTGTGTAACCACAAACTGAACATACATATTTTGCCATAATGGGCACCTCCAATTTTTTATTTGCCTATTCATTGTAGCATTTTTTAATGTACATTAATATACCTAAAATCTCCAAAAAACCGCCCGATTTTGAAAAGCCCTCAATTTATCGGCATTTTTCTTTAATCAACCTTTTACATTTTATAAATATTTATTATGTTATAATATTTTTGCAAGGGGCAAGGAGAGTTATTTATGAAAAAGAGTTTTGATTTTAATATTTCTTACACAGTAAACGGCCAACAATATACCGCAGATAGACTAAAAAGTGATCATTTCGAAATTGTTTTAACTGAAAAAGAAGAAGTTTTAAAAGCTACGCTTTATCCTAAATGCGATATTTCAAACATTCAAATCTCAATGACATGCACTCATTTATATACTCCAGAGAGCAAGATCTTTGTAAACGGCTATCAATCTTGGACAGATACAAGAGAATTCGCAATTGATGAAAAGCTACAACGCACATCTTTATTTGCAAAATGCGTTCTACCAGTTTTAAAAGCTTACGGAGATGAAAACTTCTTAAAATATCCTCCTCGCGGAATCTTCCACGGCTATACATACGGATATATTAGAGATTACAACAAATTATATTTGTATGGCTCAATGACAGAACGTAATGGCTACACTATTGTTAAATTCAACACAAAGAACAATTCTGTAATTATTTCTAAGGATTTAGATGGCGTTACAATCTCTAATCCATATGAAGTATTTAATATTGGATATTTTGAAGGCGAATACGATGAAGTATTTGATAGATACTTCTCTCTTCAAAACCTACCAGGATTGAGATTAAAATCTGCTACTGGTTATACATCTTGGTATAACTACTATACAAAAGTAACAAGACAAAACATAGATAACGATTTAAAGAGTTTCAAAGAAAAAGATATTCATCCTATGTTCTTCCAAATTGATGATGGCTACCAAACAAACGTTGGAGATTGGCTAAGCGTTAAAAAACAATTTGGTGACATGAAAGAATTAACCAAAAACATCCATGCTCAAGGAATTAAAGCTGGATTATGGCTTGCTCCATTTGCTTGTTTAAAAGCATCTAATGTATATAAAGAACATAAAGATTGGTTATTAAAGGATGAAAAAGGCAAATATGTTAAGGGCGGCTTAAACTGGGACGCTATTAATGGATTTTATGTATTAGACATTCTAAAACCAGAAGTTCAAGATTATTTGAAGCATGTCTTTGATGTTGTTTTAAATGAATGGGATTTCGATATGGTTAAATTAGACTTCTTATATGCTGTTTGCCAAATCCCAAGACAAAACAAATCTCGTGGACAAATTATGTGCGAAGCAATGGACTTTTTAAGAGATTGCGTTGGCAACAAGTTAATATTAGGTTGTGGCGTTCCTCTAGGCCCTGCATTTGGTAAGGTTGATTTCTGTAGAATTGGCTGCGATGTAAATCTTAAGTGGAATGAAAGCTTTATTGATAAGCGTATTCATAGAGAAAGAGTCTCTACAATTAACACTCTAAATGACACAATCTTTAGACGTCACTTAAATGGTAGAGCTTTCGTAAATGATCCAGACGTATTCTTCTTAAGAGATTACAATATTGAACTAACTGAAGACCAAAGATTGCTTATCGCTGACATCAACAAATTATTTGGTGGAGTATTATTCATATCTGATGATATTTCAACTTATAACGAAAGAAGTTTAGACAATTTAAGAAACATCTTCAAAGAAGATGAAATCGAAATATTAGAAGCTGAATATATTACAAAAACTATTATTAGTATAAGATATACTATAAATGGAATTGAGCAAGAATTGTCTTTTGACATTCAAAGCGGAAAGTAAAATTTTAAAAAGTAGTTTGCATATATTTGACAGTCTACCATCAACTTGGTAGACTTTTTTTGTCATTTTATGGACGATATGGAGGCACTTTATGTGTGGAATTATAGGTTATACAGGAACAGAATATGCTAAAGATATAATCATTGAGGGATTATCTACTTTAGAGTATAGAGGTTATGATAGCGCTGGTGTTGCTCTTGGTGGAGATAACATTACAATTGTCAAAAAATCAGGAAGAGTTTCTCAATTATCTGATTTGATTCCAACTTCTTTTTCTAAAATAGGTATTGGACATACACGTTGGGCAACTCACGGAGCTCCAACATCTAGAAACGCTCATCCACACCTTTCATTCGATGGTACAATTGCCATTGTTCACAACGGCATTATTGAAAACTGCGATATTCTTAAAAAAGAAATTACATCAAGAGGAATTACATTCCAATCAGATACAGACAGCGAAATCATCGCTCACCTTTTAGCGCTTGAAGATCAAAGCGATATGGTAACAGCGGTTGAAAATGTTGCTAATAGAATTGAAGGTTCATCTTCTTTCTTGGCAATTAGAAAAGGTGACGACAAAATATATTGTCACAAGAAAAACGCTGCTCTAACAATCGGTATTGGATATGATGGCAATTACATTGCCTCAGATATGTTAGCACTTGCTGACCACGCTAAAAAAGGTATCGTTTTAAGCGATGATGAAACAGCCATTTTAGCAAAGGATTCAGTTACAGTTTATAAAAATGGTGTAAAGATTAAAAAGCAACTAATAGATATTAGCTGCAAACCACCAAAGATTTGCCCTTGCTATATGCAAGCTGAAATCGACGAAATCCCACAAGCTTTATTAAACACTTATGATTCATTCTATTCAACAATCAAGAAAGAATGTATAGAAGACATCAAAAAGGCTGAGAGAATCGCTATTGTGGCTTGTGGTACAGCATATCATGCAGGCTTATACGGTAAAGAAGTTATTGAAATTCTTGCACATAAGCCAGTTGAAGCATACATCGGAAGCGAATATGATAGAGCTAGATTTATTTCAGATAAGACATTTGCTATCTTTATTAGCCAAAGCGGTGAAACTGCAGATACTTTAGCAGCCGTTAATAGAAGTAAAGCATTAGGTGCAAAGACATTATCTATTACAAATGTTGCTAATAGCTCAATTACATTCCAAACAGATTATGCTCTAATTTTGGAAGCTGGTCCAGAGATTGCAGTTGCTGCTACTAAATCATATAACAGCCAACTTTTAATGTTATATCTTCTAGCAAACGAACTTGCAGGCATCAAGGTTGATAAGGAAGTTATTAAGAAGCTTTCTCAAGAAGCTGCTATGCTTTCTACTCACTCAATATTTACTGAATCTATGGCAAAGGATAATCTATTCTTTATCGGTAAAGGTATTGATGAATTATCTGCTATGGAAGGTGCTTTGAAGTTCAAGGAAATTACATATAAAATGGCTGAAGCATATCCAGCCGGCGAATTAAAGCATGGAACAATTGCTCTAATGGATAAAGATTGTACAGTAATTGCTCTAGCAACAAATGAAAAAGATAAGCAAAAATTAACAGTATCTGTTAGCGAAATCAAAGCAAGACATGCAAAAACAATTGGAATATCTGCTGTAGGCGAAATTGGTTGTGATATTTCTCTATTCTTACCAAAGTTGGATGATCCACTTCTATACCCAATTTTATCTATTATTCCAATGCAACTTCTATCTTTATCTACATCATTCCACTTAGGAATAAATCCAGATAAACCAAGAAACCTTGCAAAGTCAGTAACAGTTGTATAAAAAAAATTCAGGGATAGCAAAATGCTATCCCTTCTTTAATGATTATCTAGTTTTTATAGAGTTGGTTTTCTAAATGAGAAACCTTCTTTTTCTAAAAGTTCAACTTTCTTCATAATGATGTTAATGAATGAATCATTGTTCTCTGTATTAACAATCATATTGATAAGTTGTTCTGTTGTATCATTTGTATCACCATTAGATAACATCTTTCTAATAGCAAATGCACCTTGTAATTCTTTTTGAGATAGCAAAAGATCTTCTCTTCTTGTGCTTGATTTATTCAAATCAATAGCTGGGAAGATTCTTCTTTCACTTAACTTTCTATCTAGATGGATTTCCATATTACCAGTTCCCTTGAACTCTTCGTAAATAACATCATCCATTCTACTTCCTGTATCTACAAGTGCTGTAGCGATAATTGTTAAGCTTCCGCCATTTTCAATATTTCTTGCACTACCGAAGAATTTCTTTGGTGGGTGTAAAGCTCCTGGATCCATACCACCAGATAATGTTCTACCTGTAGGTGGGATTGTTAAGTTATAAGCTCTTGCAAGTCTTGTTAGAGAGTCCATAATTACTACGACATCTCTTCCTAACTCTACGCTTCTTTTTGCTCTTTCGATTAAAAGTTCAGCAGCCTTGCAGTGATGTTCTGGAGTTTCATCGAATGTAGAATAAATTACTTCACCTTTGATGCTTCTTTGCATATCTGTAACTTCTTCTGGTCTTTCATCGATAAGAAGAACGTATAATTCAACTTCTGGATAGTTTTTAGAGATTGCATTAGCAACTTTCTTTAGAAGTGTTGTTTTACCAGCCTTTGGAGGTGATACGATCATAGCTCTTTGGCCCTTACCAATTGGAGCAATTAAATCAATACATCTAATAGCGAAATCGCTATTTTTACCTGTCTCTAGAGTTAATCTTTCATTTGGGAAGATTGGAACTAATGTATCAAAATTTGGTCTAATACGAGCGCTAGCTGTTGGCTGTCCATTTACACTTTCTACACTTACAACACCTGATGGCTTATTAGATTCATTGTTCTTTTTTGCTGTAGCAACAATATAATCACCAGGTCTTAATCCTAAAGATCTAATAAGCTTTGCAGAAATATATGCATCCTTTAAACCATATTCGCAATTTTCTGCTCTCAAGAATCCGTAGCCATCTTGATGAACATCCAAAACGCCTTCTTTTACTTCAAATTCTTCTTTCTTTTCTGGCTTTTGTTCTTCTTGTTCAATTGGCAAATCTACTGTTGCTTCTGGAACAGAATCAACAATATCTTGTTTAATCTCCTTTTTAGATTCTTCTACCTTTTTAGCATCAAGCTCAATTAAAGCGTTAATGATATCATCTTTCTTTTTCGCTTTAATGCCTTCGCTTTCAGCAATAGCTTTTAATTGAGCTAATGTTAGTTTTTCTAAATCTTCTCTTGTAAACATAGATTTTTCCTCTTCAACCTTCGGTTGGCTTGCGTTTAATATTAAGTTTTTTAGTTCATCTTGAGATATTGTCTCTGGATTGTCTATATTCAATTTTCGAGCTACATCTCTTAGTTTAAACATACTCATTGAGTCGAGTACTCTTTGTGAGAATTGTTCTTTCATTATATTACCTATTTTAAGTTGGAATTTATTGTTCGGGGCGCTAACTGCGCCCCATTATAATTTAATTAAAACTTTTTATCAGAAAATACGTATACTTTTGTAGATTCGCCATCGAACTTTTCTCTATCTAGTTCAACTGTGTCTCCATCAATATACACTATTTGTTCTTCATCAAATAAATCGATGAATTTGTCAACACCATCTATATCTAGTTCGCTATTTTCTGTTTTATAGTGCATTGGTATTACTACATCTGGCATTAAGAAATCTACATACTCTTTAGCTTGTTCAGCATCAATTGTATAATTTCCACCAACCGGTATTAATAATACATTTACAGAACCGATAGATTCGCCAAGATTTACATTCATTTCTTGACCTATATCTCCCATGTGGCATATATCTATGCCATCCATTCTGTATAAGAAAATGTTGTTATCCCCTCTTTTTGCCCCGTTATCATTATCATGGTAACTATGTAATGTTGTAATGCCAACACCACTAATTTCCCATACACCAATGCTATTAATAATTTGTGGATTACCAGTTACATTACTAACAGCGGAATGGTCTTTGTGATTGTGTGATATCGTAACAATATCTGCACTAACAGGTTCCATTTTGAAGCCTACGTAGCTATCATATGGATCTGTTACTATTGAAGTGCCAGTTGACTCTGTAAGCTTAAAGCAAGAATGTCCTAGCCATTTAATTTGCATTGTTATTTATCTCCATCAATGTTTAATGTCATTTGTTGTGGTTGAGCGTTCTTATATTTTTCAATCAATTCATTGATCTTATCATGTGGATCAAGAAGTGGTGATAATGATAAGTTTTGGTCACAAGCAGAAATGATATATGCAATATATTTAGACATATCAGCTTGGATAAACCATGGCTCATCAAGCATTTCTTGATAAGAATATGTTAGGTTTGTGCTCAACACAGCTGTAAACAAACCTTGTTCATATGCCTTACGGAACTTATCTAAACCTTCTGTGAATAAAGCAAATGTTGCACATAGGAAGATCTTTCCGCATCCTCTTTCTTTTAATTCTGAACATAACTTCAATAAGCTATCACCTGTAGCTAAGATATCGTCAGCAACAAAGATTGTCTTATCTTTTACATCGTTACCAATATATTCATGAGCAACGATTGGGTTTCTTCCGTTAACTACGTTAGCATAGTCACGACGCTTATAGAACATACCTAAATCTACACCAAGAACTGATGCATAGTAGATGTTTCTACCCATAGCACCTTCATCTGGAGAAACAATCATGAAGTTATCTTTACCCATATTTAAATCTGGATATTTCTTTAGAAGTGCCTTTAGAATTTGGTATGTTGGGAAGAAGTTATCAAATCCCATCAATGGTTCAGCATTTTGAACTCTTGGATCGTGAGCATCAAATGTAATAATATCTGAAACTCCGATTGTATTTAATTCGTGTAACATTTGAGAACAATCTAGAGATTCTCTTGTAACACGTCTATGTTGTCTTCCGCCATATAGAAGTGGCATTACAACTGTAATCTTCTTAGCCTTTCCGCCAACAGCGCCGATTAAACGCTTTAAGTCTGCATAGTGATCATCAGGTGACATACGGTTTGGTGTACCAAACATATTGTATGTTAAAGAATAGTTGCCAACATCGCAAATGATGTAAAGGTCCTTACCTCTAATTGTTTCTGCTACCATACCCTTACCATCACCAGTTGTGAATCTTGGGCATGAACTCTTTACTAAGAAAGTGTCTTTAGTGTTTGTTAAACCATGGGCCTTCATTTCGTTGTTGTACCATGTTGTCAAATAATAGTCTACCTTATCACCTAATTCTTTTGCGCCATCCATTGCAAGGATAGCCATGTCTGATAAATCTTTCTCAAACTTGAAAACAGACTCATAATATGGTTTCATTGTTGCCTCCAATATATATATGTGTTAATTTTGTCTAAATCTAAAAGTGCATAAGTTGGGCCATTCAAGCTCTTTTTTGTCATCAAATATCTTATGCTATTCGCGGGTAAATCCATTAAATCCTCTCGATCAAGTTATAAACTCTATGTTTATTGTAGCACCTAGTTATATAATATTCAAACAAAACGCGCACAATATTTTATATATTTTTTTGCATTTTTGAGCGGATTTTTAAGCTAAATCCTCATAGCCACTCGTTTACAACTTCTATGCCATAAGGCATAGTATTAACAACATTTTTGAAAATATAGTCGCCTTGAATCTTATCTAATGCAGTTTTTGCTTCGTCTTTTGAACCAAATATTCCTAAAACTGCAGAACCGCTTCCCGTCATAAACACCTTGTCTGTGTGTTTATACAATTCATTCATTGCTTCTTTTATACTTGGGCAAAGATTAATTGCTGGAACTTGCAACACGTTGTATATTAGTTGACCACCTATATCAAATTCGTTATCTACAATTCTTCCTAATTTGTCGTAATTTGCATATACATCTTTTGTTGATGCGCCTACTTCCTTTTGAAGTATAACCATATTAAGTTCTTTATATTCGTCAATTGGAGATACCATTTCGCCTTTACATCTAACTCTTGCAGGTCCACCCTTCATCATATATACAACGTCGCTTCCAATAGATAAAGCAATCTTTGTCATAAATTCAATGTCTATTCCATACAATTTTGAATAAGCTACAAATACGCCTGCAGCATCTGCTGAAGATCCCCCAACGCCTGCGCTAAATGGTATGCCCTTTTTTATCTCGACTTTTAGTTTGTAGCCATAGGCTAAAGTTAAAACTTCTAAGGCTTTATAAGCAGTATTTTTTTCATCCTGCTTAACACCATCCATATATACTTCATTTTCTAAGGATTTTTGTGCAATAATCTCATCATAAAGGCTAATTGATCCCATAACCATATCCAACGAATGATAGCCGTCCTCTAAGATCCCCTTTATGTTTAACATTAAATTGATTTTTGCATAAACTTTTAATGCTATTTTTTCCATATTTTGATTATATCAAATAAAACATTTTGAGTAAATGTGCTTGTTGTTGAACTTAATAATTTTGAGTGCTATACTTTTGTTAATGAAATTATTGAAGAAGTTGTTTATAAAAAATTATCAAAACACAGAAGATCCAAATGTACGTTTGGCATACGGTATAGTTGCCGGTGTATTTGGTATTATTTCTAACGCAATTCTATTTGTTGGGAAGATTCTTATTGGCGTTATTGGCAATTCTATTGCAATCATTGCAGATGCAGTAAACAACTTATCTGACGCAGGCACATCCATCGTTACTATATTTGGATTTAAGATGGCTGCAAAACCTGCAGATTCAGAGCACCCTTATGGACATGCTCGATATGAATACATCACTGGGCTTATAATCGGAATCGTCATTTTCGCTGTAGGCGTGCTACTTGGCAAGTCCTCAATTGAGAAAATTATCTCTCCTGAAATCACAACAGTCACAATATATACATATATTGTACTAGCCTTTTCAATAGTTCTAAAGCTACTTCAAATGTTTGTATATTTGGATTTTTCAAAGAGTATTAATTCTCAAACTCTAAAGGCTGCATCAAAAGATAGTTTAAACGATATTCTATCTACATCTGCAGTTTTAGTTAGCGCAATAATTATCGCATTTATAGATAATACCAACATAAGCATTGATGGTATATTTGGTCTTATTTTATCTATATACATTATTATTTCTACTTGCTTTATGATTAAAGATATTATAAATCCTCTACTTGGTGAAAAAGCAGATCCTCAATTTGTTCAACAAATAGTAGATAAGATTTTATCTTATAAAGGTGTTTTAGGCGTTCATGATGTATTAGTTCACAGTTATGGACCAGGTGCCCAATATATAATGTTGCACGTTGAAGTTGACGCTAATTCAAACATACTTGATTCACACGATTTAATAGACATTATTGAACATGATATCGCAGAAGAATTCAAAGTTCATATTTCTATTCATATGGACCCAATTGTTATGGACAACGAAGAAGTCACATATCTTCACGATAAAGTAAAAGAAGGTCTAAAAGAGTTAAATGAAAATTACAAGTTCCACGACTTTAGAGTTGTTTTTGGAACTACCCATACAAACGTTATCTTTGATGTTGTTATGCCATTTGAGGATAAAACAACAAAAGATGAGATTATATCTCATCTTTCAAAGGTTCTTTCTGATTATAAAACTCCGGTATTTTTTGTTATTGAAATAGATAGAATTTATTAATCTAACTATACATATCTATAATAGATTTTGCTACATCTCTTTTTGTTCTACGTTGATCTTTTGCAGTCTTATCTATGTGTTTATGTGCAGCCTCTTCACTCATTTTATTTTTCTCTATTAACAACATCTTTGCTCTAGATACTAACTTGAATTCTTCTAGTCTATCTTGAAGCTTTTGATTTTCATCAAACAATCTACTAATTTTTTGAGATTGAGCTCTCACAAAAGATAATGTCTTAAATAATTGTCTTCTTGAAACAGGCTTTGGAATTGTAATTACACTTGTTCCATACATTCTTTGCTCTATACTATCTGCAATGTTAGCGCCTGCGATTATAATTACATTCACAAAAGACTTCTCATCTAGCGATAGCGCTAAATCATGGCCAAACTCATCCATAAGCGGAGCGTTTATAATAACTGTTTCAATATCTTTTGAATCTAGAATTCGTCTTGCTTCAGAAGCTGATTTTACTTGGCCATAAAGCGAATATCCAGCTTCTTTGAAAAGCTGTACAAACTCAATGTCGATATCGCCTTTAGACACAAATAAAATATTTGGCATCTAGATTCTCCCGAAATATTTCTCGTTTATAAATTCTGCTTTATTTTCAGATGCATTATATTTTTCGAATTCATTGTTTTTATATGCAATAAATTGAGCCAAATGTTGAGCTGGCATAACTTTATTTATAAAGTCACTATCCTTTGCAACATTTATAGCATCGATTAAAGATAATGGTAGTGTTTCGTATTTAGAAGTATCTACGATTAATTCTTTAACTTGATTATTTAATTCCATCTTCTTTTCTAATCCCTCTGCCCCTGCAAATAACAATAGAGCAAATGCTACATATGGATTACAAGATGGGTCTGCAGAATAAATTGCTGCCTTATATTTAGAAACTCTCATAACTTGGCGGAACTTTTGATCTGCCCAGCCAATGTATTTTGGAGATTTTTCAAATGCGAATCTATCGTATGAATTTGGTGTAGGATTCAAGAATAGAGTCATATCTTTAATTCTATTTAATATACCTGCCAAGAAATGCTTTGTTTCTTCGCTATCAGATGTGCATTCTTTATTGCCCTTCTTAAGAAGAACATTAATCATAAGTGCGCTTCCTTCTTCATTTTCAATTGGCTTTGGCAAGAATGATGCATATAATCCAGAACCTGCAGCAATAGATTTAACAGTTGATTTAAATGTCATAAAATCATCCGCCGCATAAAGTGCATCATTGTAATTAAATCTAATTTCGTTTTGGCCTGGTCCTTTTTCATGATGTGAAGAAGTTGGCTTTAATCCTTGGCGCTCCAAAGTAAAACATATTTCTCTTCTAACATTCTCACCTTTATCTAAAGGTGCTGCATCCAAATAACCTGCCATATCATAAGGCGTATGTGTTGGTACACCCTTTTCATCTAATTCAAATAGATAAAAGTCGCAGTTGCTTCCAATTGTGCAAGAATAGCCAAGCTTTGCTAAATTTTCTTGCGCCTTTCTTAACAACTCTCTTCCATCACATTCAGCGATTGTCCCATCCAAATGCTTTAAATGGCTATACATTCTTATAACTGCGCCATGCTGTGGTCTCCATGGAAGAACTTGCATTGTCTCTGGATCTGGATATAGTCTTATATCGCCTCTTTCATAAGATGCGATTCCATCAAATGCTTCCTCATCAATTGCCATTCCTTTTTCGAAAACATCCTTAAGCTCGGTTGCGAATATTGAGACGTTCTTTAAATTACCAAGAGCATCACAAAATGCAAGCTTTACAAACTTAACTCCATTTTCTTCAATAAACTCTAATACTTCGTTTTGATTCATTGCTACACCTCACAATGTATTTTTATGCTATTATTCTATAATAATTCTCTATTATTGCAAAGAAAAAAATTCAAAATCCGTATTGACAAACAAAATAAGCAAGTTGTAGAATTATGCCATCAAAGGAAAAAATATGACAAAAAATTTAGTCTTTAACTTTAGAGGATGGTTTACAAAAAGCTGCGAATAGCTACAGCCTCTATTTTCTTTGACTAAAACGCAAAACAACAATAACAAATAGACCTTGTAGCAAAATACAAGGTCATTTTTTTATACAAGGAGATAAATATGGAGAACGAAGAATTAAAACAAAAACTAGCATCAATTGACGAATCCCTAAAAGATTTATATCTTAAACGTATGGATTTAGTAGATGAAATTATTGACGCAAAAAAGCATGGCTATGATGAGCACGAAGAAAACCAAGAAACTCTTTTAAAAGTTACTAACAACCTACCAAGAGAAAAACAATTATATCTTAAAAAGATATATGAAACATTATTTGAAACATCTAAAGCATACGAGATTTCTTCAAATAATATATCAACAGATTTAATTAAAGCCATAAATACTGCTATTAAAAACGAAGAACAATTCCCAATTTCTGCTAAAGTTGCATGCCAAGGTATTAAAGGTGCTTATTCATCAATTGCTGCAAAAAAATTCTTCGAGATTGCAGATATTTCTTATTTCAAGAATTTCGAAAACGTATTCCAAGCTGTAGAAAAAGGTTTCTGCCAATATGGCGTTTTGCCAATTGAAAACTCATACGCAGGTTCAGTTAATCCTGTTTATGACTTAATGAGAGAACATAAATTCTACATTGTTAAGAGTCTAAAGATGCAAATTAAGCACAATTTAGTCGCTAATGTAGATTCGAAAATTGAAGACATAAAAGAAGTATATTCTCACGAGCAAGCTCTTGCGCAATGCAAAAAATATCTAGAGTCATATAAAGATATAAAGATTACTCCTTGTGAAAACACAGCAGTTGCTGCAAGAATGGTTAAAGAAAGTGGCAGAAAAGATGTCGCTGCTATATCTTCTCAAGAATGTGCTGAGCTATATGACCTAAAGATTTTAGATTCTTCAATTCAAGATTCAAATGATAACTACACAAGATTCATATTAATTGCAAAAGAAATTAAAACTTATGATAATGCTAACAAAGTTAGTATTGTAACTACACTACCAAATACACCAGGATCTTTATATAAACTATTGAGCAAGTTCTATAACCTAGGTATAAATATGACAAAGCTTGAATCCCGTCCTATAGCAAATTCTCCTTTTGAATTCATTTTCTATTTCGATTTAGATTGCAATATTAAATCTAAGGAAGTTCAAAACTTAATTGCTGAGCTTGATTCCGAGGCTGTAGAATTCGCTTTCCTTGGTTCATATAGCGAAATATTATAGCGTACAATAATATGTACCACTGTACTTGATTGCGTACACGTTTTATGCTATATCATTAGTGGAGGTAACGATTATGAAGATTACAAATGTTTCTCTATTAAGAAAAGACTTATTCAATTCTATCGACACTGTTATAGAGTACAATGAGCCTATTACTGTAAGTTCCAAAAAGGGCAATGCTGTAATTATTTCAGAAAGTGACTACAATGCAATGCTTGAAACTATTAATCTGTCTTCACAACCAGGCTTGTTAAAGAAAATTAAAGAAGGTGAAAAGGAAGACATTAATTCTATGCCAATTTACAACCCTAATGAGGAATGGTAATTATGTGGGAAATCCGTTTTACAAAACAAGCAGAGAAAGACAAAAAACTCTTAAAAAAAGCTGGGCTGGATGCAAATGCTAAGAAGTTGCTAAATTTAATTGCAATTAATCCATTTCAAACTCCACCATCTTATGAAAAGTTGGTTGGAGATTTAAAAGATTATTACTCTAGAAGAATTAATATTAAACATAGACTCGTTTATAGCGTATTAAATGACAATAACGTAATTATTGTTCATGCAATGTGGACTCACTCTGAATAATCTTTTATATTGATTGCCAGCTTTTTGCCGAGCAGTCTCTCTTTTTTGTCATTTCATAGGGAAAATCGAACAAAATGTTCTATAAGTCTATTATTATGATATAATAGTAATACTATGGGACAAGTTCGAACAATATTATTGGAAAAATCTGTTTTTGCTGACAACGACGCACGCGCTGACATTTTGCGTGCTGATTTACGCAAAGACAAAGTTCTATTAGTCAACGTAATGTCATCACCTGGTGCTGGCAAAACATCGACTCTTACTTCAATAATCAATTCAATCAAAGACAAGGTTAAAATCGCAGTAATGGAAGCAGACATCGATTCAGATGTTGATGCTAAATCTATTGTCAAAAATACTGGTGTTGATTCTATTCAATTGCACACAGGCGGAATGTGCCATCTTGATGCGGATATGACAAGAGAAGGTTTAGAAGCTGTAGATTACAAAAAATACGACTTAATCTTTTTAGAAAATGTAGGAAATTTAGTATGCCCTGCTGAATATGACACAGGTGCTACTATGGATATTATGATTTTATCTACATCTGAAGGAGATGATAAACCATTAAAGTATCCTCTTATTTTCCAAAAATGCGATTTAGTTATTATTAGTAAAATCGATGCGCTTAAATATTTCACATTCGATTTAGATAAGTGCAAAGACAATATATTATTTAGGAATAAAAATGCGAAAATTATTCCTATTTCAAACAAGACAAAAGAAGGTATAGAAGAATTGAGCACGTTCTTCTTAAACACAATTAAATCATACAAGGAGGATTGATCATGCCAGAGCAATCAAAAAAAGTTATTTCAAAGTATCAAGGCGAAAAAGATTACGACAAAGAATTAGCGAAACTTTGTAGAAAAATCACTGACGTAGTGCCTCACAAATTAAAAGGCGTTACATCTAACGACCCTGAATACTGGGGGTTAAAAGAGGTATTAACTCCACCAATGGTTAAAGTTCTTAACAAAATGAAGTTAAGAAAATTTTATTTATTTGAAGAATTATTAAAAATGAATCCAGAATACAACCCTGTCGATTTCCAAAAGTTATTAGACGACATGGCTGTTGTTGGTATTCTTGAATACGACTACGGCGACAACTACAACGACGATGGCCCTATTCCAAATGCACCAAAGATTAAAAGATATCGTTTGTGCTTCTTCGTTCCAGGTTCTGCCGAGTTAATGAACTCTTCTCAAAGTAGAATTCTAAAGAACCCAGCAGTTACTTCATTCTTTGAAAGAATGACATTCATCCCACTTGCTGGTGTAACAGAAATGGTTCCTCCAGGCGGAGATGGTATTGGTATGCACGTTATCCCAGTTGAAAAGGCTGTAGATTTTAACAATGAATCAGTTAAATATGAAAGAATTTCATATTGGCTAAAGAAATACGATGGACATATCTCTCTAGGTATTTGTTCATGTCGTGCTTCTAGAAGAGTTACAGGCGATGGCTGTGCAGATAATGAAGACGATTGGTGTATCCAAGTTGGTGATATGGCTGACTATGCTGTAGAAACAGGCCGTGCTCACTATTGTACAAAAGAAGAAGCTTTAGAAGTTTTACAAAAAGCTGAAGACAATGGATATGTACACCAAATTACAAACATTGATGGTTACGATAAGATTTTCGATATTTGTAACTGTAACGTTAAGATTTGTAACGCACTTAGAACTTCTCTTCTATTCAACACTCCAAACCTATCTCGTTCTTCATTCACTGCTAAAGTTGATCCAAAGAACTGTGTAGCTTGTGGTTACTGTGTTGAATCTTGTCCAGCTGGCGCCGTTAAATTAGGCCAAAAGCTTTGCAAGAAAGATGGTTCACAACAAGAATATCCAAAGGCAGTACTTCCAGATAAGATTAACTGGGGTAGATATGCTTGGGATGAAAACTACAGAGATACAGCAAGAATGCATAACACATGGCCAACAGGTACAGCTCCATGTAAGACAGCCTGCCCTGCACACGTTCCAGTTCAAGCTTATCTAAAGAAAGCTCATGAAGGAAAGTATGACGAAGCTTTAGAGTTAATCAAGAAGGAAAACCCATTCCCAGCAGTTTGTGGACGTGTATGTAACAAGCGTTGTGAAGAAGCTTGTACTCGTGGATCTATTGATAAGGCCGTTTCTATCGACGCAGTTAAGAAATTCGTTGCCGATAGAGAAATCGCTCAAAAGCATAGATTCATTCCAAAAAAGATCGTTCCTTCTGTATATGGCAAGTTCGATGAAAAGATTGCTATTATCGGTGCAGGTCCAGCAGGACTTTCTGCAGCATACTATCTAGGCGTTATGGGATATAGCGTAACTGTGTTCGAAAAGAACGCTCAACCTGGTGGTATGTTAAGATATGGTATTCCAACATACAAACTAGAAAAAGATGTTATCGATGCTGAAATCGATGTAATAAAGACACTTGGTGCTGAAATTAAGTGCGGAGTTGAAGTTGGCAAAGATATCACAATCGATGAATTGAAAAAGCAAGGCTACAAAGCATTCTATATTGCTATTGGCTGTCAAGGTGGAAGACGTCCAAATGTTCCAAACGATACAGCTAAAGGTACAGAGATTGCTGTAGATTACTTAAGAAATGCATTTGAAACTCAATCTCAAAATCAAAGATTCACAGGCAATGTTGTAGTTGTCGGCGGTGGTAACGTTGCTGTTGACTGTGCTAGAACAGCTCAAAGACTTGGTGCTAAAGAAGTATCAATGTTCTCTCTTGAAAGCAGAGAAGAAATGCCAGCAAGCAAGATTGAGATTGAAGAAACATTAGAAGAAAACATCAAGATTAACAACTCTTGGGGACCAAAAGAAGTTCTTATCGATGATAAGGGCAATGTTACAGGTATCATCTTCAAGAAGTGCGTATCTGTATTTGATGCCGATCATAAGTTCGCTCCTAAATATGATGAAAACGATACTATCGAAGTTAAGGCTGATAAGATCGTATTCGCTATTGGACAAGCTATTGAATGGGGTAAGATGCTTGAAGGTACTAAGGTTAAATTCTGGCATGGCAACTACCCTGTTGCAGATAAGTTAACATATCAAACAGATGATCCAGATATATTCGTAGGCGGTGACGTTTACACAGGACCTAAGTTTGTTATCGATGCTATTGCAGCTGGACATGAAGTTGCAGATTCTCTACATAGACATGTTCAACCTAATGCTCACCCAACAATTGGTAAGGATAGAAGAAACTTCACTCCTCTTGATAAAGAAGATATTAAATTCCCAGATTACGATAATGCTGGACGTCAAGAAGAACCACTAGATCCATCTATCGATGTTAAGAAGTCATTCAGAGATGCTAAGCTTACATTGACAGAAGAACAAGTAAAAATCGAAACAGGTCGTTGTTTATCTTGTGGTGCATCAGTTGTTGACCCTAACAAGTGTATTGGTTGTGGTATCTGTACAACAAGATGTAAGTTCGACGCTATTCACCTATTCAGAGATCACCCAGAGTGCACAAATATGAGAGTTGCTGAAAAGAAAGTTGGCGGCTTGTTAGCATATGCTACAAAGCGTTCATTCAAGATTGT
>CAMOQV010000017.1 GCA_946623205.1 uncultured Clostridia bacterium | reverse complement strand
AATGTTAATTTTTCAACTTCATTTACGTAATCTTTGTAATTTCTCATACCTTCATTTTAGGGGCTAAATATGGTATAGTCAATTACAAAAAACGAAATGGGCTTAAACTGTCCTAATTTTGGGACAAATGAGGTCGTTTTTGAAACTTTATTTGCTAATTTTTAGGAAATACCTTTATTGTGTGCGTATAATATATTGAGAGGGTTTCAATGGACGAGTATTCGAGATTCTTAGATGAGTTAAAACAGAAAGCAGATATAGTAGATATTGTATCGCAATATACACAAGTAACACGTAAAGGTGCTTACTATTTTGCGTGCTGTCCATTGCATGTTGAAAAGACTCCTTCTTTTTGTATGTATCCATCAACAAATACATATTATTGCTATGGCTGTCATGAAAAAGGTGACGCTATAAAATTCATTGAAGAAATTGAAAAGACAGACTTTAAAGGCGCAGTTGAGATTTTAGCTAAAAAATATAATATGGAAATCCCAACCTTTAAATCAGATAATTCCATTAAAGAAGCTAAAAAGAAAAGAGATAGATTACATGCCTTAATGCGTGATGCAGCTCTTCATTACCATAATAATTTAATGAGCGAAAAGGGAAAGGTTGCAAGAGACTATTTAGCATCAAGAGGATTTACACAAGATACAATTACTAAATTTGGTCTTGGATATTCAATAGATAAATTTGAATTACCAAACTTTTTAAAATCTAAAGGATATACATACGAAGAAATGGCAGAGGCTCAAGTTGCATATCCAACAGCAAAAGTTGGAGCATACGATCCTCAAAATGGAAGATTTGTAATCCCAGTTATAAACAGCACAAAAAATGTTGTTGCTTTTGCGGGAAGAGTTATAGGGAAAGTTCCAGATGGAGTTGCTAAATATTACAATTCAAAAGAATCTTTTATATTCCACAAATCAAATGAATTATTTGGACAACATGTAGTTAAAACTCTACGTAATGTAAACGATGTTGTTTTAGTAGAAGGACACTTAGATGTTATTTCTTTATATCAAGCAGGCATACAAAATGCTGTAGCTTCTATGGGAACTGCGTTAACGCCAGAGCAAGCACATTTAATTAAGAGATATGCAAAGAAGGTTTATTTCATGTACGATGGCGATGCAGCAGGTCAAAATGGAATGCTAAGAGGTGTAGATATTCTAAGAAAGGAAGACTTAGACGTTAAGGTTGTTGTTTTGGATAAGAATCAAGCAAAAGACCCAGATGAATTCATAAACAAGTTTGGTGCTCAAGCTATGAAAGATAAAATCTACGCAACGGCAATCCCAATGTATGAATACAAGATTAATAATGTTGCTAAAGATTACAATTTCAAATCTCCAGAAGAAAGAGGAGAATTTGCAACTAAGGCAATTGAATGCATAAAAGATATCCAATCAAAGGCACAAGCTGAACCGTTGATAAATTATATTCAATCAAAATCTGGTATCAATAGTTCAGTTTTGTTTGATTTATTTGCATCTGTACAAAAAGGGCAACAAATAGCTCCGCCAAAGGTATCAACGAAGCTTGAAAACGACAATTATACAAAAGCTTTAAGATATATTATCTATGCAGCATATGGCGGTGTAGATGGTGTAACTGTTGATGATGAATATGCAGAATGTATAACAAATCCAAATCTAAGAGAGTTATATGATAACTTTAGAGTTCACGAAGGTGAACTAACGCTTGAAGATTTGGAAGAATATAGAGAAACAAATCCAGAAGTTGCAGAAATAACAAATGCAGCTATGGCAATTGGGGATGCTGCAGCAAAGCAGTATTTTAAAGACGCAAGAAAGTTAGTTTTAGTTACATTCTTTGAAGAGAAGAGAACTCAACTTTCTTTACAACTAGAATCAGTAAAGAACCAATCTGAGTTAAATGATCTAGTTGTTCAAATTGATGATATTAACAAATACATAAAATCTATTAAACAAGGGAAAACGGGAGGTTTAAATGGATAATTTAACAGAAGAAGAAGTATTAAATAATGCCGCTGAAGAATTAAAGAAAAAGGCTAAAGATTCTGTAATCTCTATAGATGATCTAGAAGCACTAGGTCTATCTGTTGATGATAGAGTTACAGTTAGCACTATTCTAAAAAGAGACGGCTACCTAATTGAAGATACTTCAATGAGCGAGTATGAAAAAAGCTTGCTAGATGATATTGGATCAGAAACAACAATTGATGATTCGGTAAAGATTTATTTAAAGCAAATTGGACAAGTTGCACTTTTGAGTTCAGAAGAAGAAACAAAACTTGCTGTTCAAATGGGCGATGCACAAGCTGCTAAAGAAGCACTAGAAAATCCAGATTTATCTAAAGAAGCTAGAGAAGCATATCAAGCTGTTTATAACCAAGGTATGAAAGCTAGAAAGAGATTAATCGAAGCAAACTTAAGATTGGTTGTTTCTATTGCTAAAAAGTACGTAAACAAGGGAATGCAATTCTTGGATTTAATTCAAGAAGGTAATATGGGCTTGATGAAGGCTGTAGAAAAGTTTGATTATACAAAAGGATTCAAATTCTCTACATATGCTACATGGTGGATTAAACAATCTATCACTCGTGCTATTGCTGACCAAGCTAGAACTATTCGTATTCCAGTTCATATGGTTGAAACTATCAATAAAGCTGGTAGAGTTTCTAGACAATTATTACAAGAATTGGGTAGAGAACCAACTCCAGACGAAATTGCAGAAAAGATGGGAGTTCCTGTAGAAAAGATTAACGAAATTCAAAAGATCTCTCAAGATCCAGTATCTTTGGAAAAGCCAATCGGTGAAGAAGAAGATTCTAAGATGATCGACTTTATCGAAGATAACGATACACCATCTCCATCAGCATTATCTGAAGCAACAATGCTAAACGATAAATTAAATGAAGTATTGGCAACATTAACTCCTAGAGAAAACGAAGTTATTAGACGTAGATATGGTCTTGATGATGGTAAGCCAAAGACTTTGGAAGAAGTTGGTAGAGAGTTCAACGTAACAAGAGAAAGAATCAGACAAATTGAAGCAAAGGCACTTCGTAAGTTACGTCACCCAGGACGTGCAAAGAAGTTAAAGGACTTTTTAGACGAAGATTCTTATGAATATTGATAAACGTTTAGAATCAATAGTAAACGAAATTGATGGCGACACGCTTGTTGATGTTGGCTGCGATCATGGAAAAGTAACTTTTGAAGCAATAAAGCGAGGGAAGGTTAATAAAGTAATCGCAACAGATATAAGTCAAAAGTCATTGGATAAGTGTGTAAAGCTTATCAATAAAGCGAACATTCAAAACGTAGAATTTAGATGTGGCGACGGTCTTAGTGTCGTAAAAGATAATGAGGCAGATGTTGTATGCATAGCAGGCATGGGCGGATATGAAATCATAAAGATTCTATCTAACGCACCAAAGGGAATTAAAAAATTAGTGCTATGTCCACATCATGATGTACAAGCTCTAAGACTATATTTGCAAAATAGCTTTAAGATTGAAAAAGATTATGCAGTTCATGTTGATGATCATTTTTATAATCTTATCGTAGCTAAAGTTGGTAAAGATAGTTTGAGCGAAAAAGAAGTATTGCTTGGTAGAGATAATATCTCTAACGAGGATTATGTAGGCTTATTGAATGCCTTAAAAGAGAAGTACTATAAGATATTAGCCTTAGACATTCCACCAGAAAGATTGGATGAATGCGAAAGATGTGTAAGGATAATCGAAGGGGAACTTTGTGGAAGCAAAAAAGATATTTAAAGTAATCGAAAAGCATGCGCCATTGAATCTACAATTAGATTTTGATTCTTCAGGATTTAATGTAGGCAATCGTGATGCAGAAATAGTAGGCGTTTTGGTTTCAGAAAATGTTACTCATGAAGTAATAGATGAAGCTATAGAACAAGGATGCAATTTAATCATCTCTCACCATCCCGTTATTTTTGGTGATTATTTTGACGAGTTTACTCAAAGCCTTGTTCAACATGCTCACGATAATGAAATTACGCTTTATAGTGCACATACAAATTTAGATGCAGTAGAGGGCGGATTAAATGATAAGCTTTGTGAAGTTTTGGGAATTGAAGTTCAAGAAGGATATGGTACTTGCTCAAGAATAGGTTACTTTAAAGAGCCAAAAACATTAAAAGAAAAAGCTAAAGAAATCGGCAAGATTTTGAAAGATACAAATATAAGAACGGTTGGCAATTTAGATAGAGAATTAAAGACGGTTGCCGTATCTTGTGGATCTGGCGGAAGAGACGATGCTTTAGTTGAAGAACTAAAAGATAAGAATGTCGATGTACTAATCGGCGGTGAAAATAAGTTGTCATTAGCATTAAAAATGCAATATTATGATATATGCCTAATCGAAACAGGGCACTTTAATAGTGAAATCCTATGCAAAGATATATTTGCTAATTGGTTAAAAGATATAGGCATTAAAGTAGTAAAAAGCACAAAAGATGTTAATCCTTATAACGCATAAGAAGGAGTTTATATATGAACATAGCAAAGATTTTAGAGTTACAAGATTTGTATATTGAGGCAAACAAAATTAGCAAGGAGTTTGAAGATTCTGAGATTAATAAGAAATATCAAAGAGTTAAGGACAATAGAACTGCTGCTAAAAATTTAATCCAAGATATACTAAGACAAGCTGATGATTATCAACAAGCTTTAGTAGCTTTATCTAAACAAGTTGAAGACTTGGCTGAAGAAGCAAAGGAAATTGCTGATTCAGATTATGATGGAATTGAAACAGAAGAACTTGATGACGAAAAGGCAACAATAGATAACTGCAGAAAAGAAGTTCAAAATCTAATCGCAAAGACAGATGGAACAAAAGCTGCTTTACAATCATTGTTTAGAAAAGTATCTCAAGTGGCAGGGGAATATAAAAAGTTCGATGCTGAAAGAAATGCATTACGTCCACAATTTGAAGATATGTCACTTCAAACAAAGCAAAAGTTTGATGTTATAAATGAAAAGATTAAGGCATTAAAAGAAGCTATGTCTGATTCTGATGTTGCGTTATATGAACAAACAAAAGCTGCAGTTGGTAAGACAAGAGTTGTTGTTAAATTAACAGCTACAAACTGTGGTGGTTGTGGTATGGAATTAGATCCAGCTGCTTACCAAAAGATTATTGAAGATAAATATGGAAAGTGTCCAAACTGTAATAGATTGGTATACGTTCAAGAATAATGAAGATCGAAAATACTAAATCAGTTATTTTACGTCCTCTACTTTTAGGCTTATTAGGCTTAGCAGTAGGGGGCGGTCTTTTTGTATATTATTACTTCTTCAAAGAAGATACATCTGTTGCTGCTTACGTTATAAATGGCGCTATTGCTTTAGTTGGATTTTTAGGTATTGTCGCTACTATATATTTCGCAATTGAGCAATATCTAAAGATAAAGACAAAAAAAGAAGGCCAAATTGTAAAAGCGCAATATGTATCGCATTATTCAAACGTTTCTGCAGGAAAAATCAATTATTACAAAGTAACATATAAATATGAGATTAATGGTGTGAGCCAAGAAAAGACCTCAAAGAGCGAATTTATCTGGAAAGAGGTCCTAACTCTCAAAGCTGTAGATAATTTTCAAATAAGAGTCTTAAATGGGCGCGTTGTTTTAGATTGCGACTTAGATAAAATGTTCGAAGATAATAAACAAGCTGTTTTAGAACTAGAAGAAAGATATAACAAAGCTAGAGAAGAAGTAGCAAAAATTGTTTCGAAAAATTAGAATTCCAATATAATTATTAAAAATGCTAATATATGAGCAAAAATAGGCGAAAATGGCGCAAATTTGCTAATATATGAGCAAATCTTGTGCTATTTAACTTTGCGATTATTTTTATTATAATATTTGTATGGAAGAAAGATTCCCATTATCAGATTTTGTAGATATTAGAACTATAGACACAGTTACATGTGATTTGGTTAATCGTTTTGTAGAAAGAAGAAAAGAGATGAATATGTCTCGCGCTGCATTAGCCAAAGAAGCGAATGTATCTTATGCTTCATTAAGAAGATTTGAAGAGATTGGAGAGATCTCATTGGCATCATTAATGAAGCTCGCAAAAGCGATGGATATGTTGGATGACTTTGACAAGTTGTTTACTAGACATAAGATTAAAAGCTTAAAAGATTATTTAAAGAAAAAGTATAGAAGCAACTAATTTATAGAGCATAAAAGAAGCGAGGGATGACCTCGCTTCAATTTATTGTTAGATGTTTAATTAGATTGATTTAACTAGATCTTGCATATTGTACATGCCAGGTTTTGTAAGAGTAGTTAAGTACTTAGCAGCTCTTATAGCACCTCTAGCAAATACAGCTCTTGATTGAGCTTCATGAGCAATTGTTACAACTTCATCTTGAGAAATAAATAGAACATCGTGCTTTCCAACTATTGTGCCACCACGAACAGCATGGATTCCAATTTCTTTCTTCTCACGTTTTTTGTTTGTTTCATGTCTTCCATAAACAAATTCTTTTTGATTTTGATATTCTTCGTTAATAGCATCAGCAATGGCAATAGCTGTTCCCGATGGAGCATCTACCTTTTGATTGTGGTGTTGTTCAACGATTTCTATATCGCAATCTTCGCCAAGAAGTTGAGATGCCTTTCTGCATAAATCAATAAGAAGATTTATACCTAAACTCATGTTGCTAGATCTAAAGATTGGAATAATCTTAGATGCTTCATTGATTTGAGCTAGTTGTTCTTGTGAATATCCAGTAGTGCAGATAACACAAGGAACTTTATTCTTTAGAGCGTATGCTAAGATATCATCTAAGGCGTCAGCTCTAGAAAAATCTATTAGGGCATCAACTTTAACGTTGATTTCGCTAGCAGATTTGAAAACAGGAACGTCAAACTTTGAAGGATCAGCAAACTTATCTACGCCACCAATAAGAGTAGCTTCAGTATCTTTTTCTAATCCATCGATTAGCATCTTTCCCATTTTTCCGCCAATTCCGTAAATCAATATATTCATATTTCACCTATATAATGTTTAGTTCTTTCATTAAGCCTTCAAGCTTTAAAGCCTTTTCATCACTCATTGGAGTTAAAGGCATTCTTAAAATATTCTTGCAGATACCCATTCTTGATGCTGCATATTTAACAGGGATTGGGTTAACTTCGTAGAATAGACCAGCAAATAGAGCTTTATATTTTTCAAATATAGCTTGAGCTTTTGCATAGTCATTTGCTTGGCAAGCCTTAACAATAGAAGCAGTTTCTTTTGGAAGGATGTTTGATGCTACTGAGAATAATCCAGCACCACCAGCTTGCATAGCTTCGATAATCATTTCATCATCGCCAGAGTAGTAGTTAATTTGAGAACCTTTAACTGCCTTAGCCATTTCAATGATTTGATCTGCTTTTCCGCAAGCATCCTTAATACCTTGAACGTTTTTGATGTCAGTCATTCTCTTTAAAGTTTCTGGAAGAATGTTAACACCTGTTCTTGGAGGAACATTGTATGCAATAACTGGAACTGGAGATGCTTCAGCAATTGCTTTGTAGTGCAAATATAAACCGTTTTGTGTGCACTTGTTGTAATAAGGAGTTACAACTAGTACGCCATCAGCACCCATCTTTGCAGCTTCGATTGAATTTTCAATAGAAGTTCTAGTGCAGTTTGTACCTGTACCAACAATAACTGGAACTCTGTGGTTAATAGTTTTGATACCAAACTTGATAACCTCGTCCTTTTCTTCTTTTGTCATTGTAGGTGGTTCACCTGTAGTTCCAGCAATCAATAAACAGTCAATGCCGTTTTCGATTTGCGTTTCTAATAATTTTTCAAAAGCTTCAAAATCAATTCCGTCTTCTGTAAATGGAGTGATTAAAGCTGTACCTGTTCCTTTGAACATAATTTACCTCTTAGATTTTGTTGTTATTAATCATATATTCAGCAATTTGTACTGCATTTGAAGCGGCACCTTTACGAATATTGTCTGCGCATACCCATAGATTGCATCCGCTATCTACTGTGTCATCCATACGGATACGTCCAACAAAAACTTCGTCATGTCCTGTAGATAAAATTGGCATTGGGTAAACATTGTTAGCAGGATCATCCATGATGATAATGTGTTCTTGTGTCTTTAGGGCAGCGATGATACCTTCTTTTGTAGCTGGCTTTTTGAATTCAATGTTAATTGATTCAGAGTGAGAGTTTAATACTGGAACTCTAACTGTTGTAGCTGTAACTTTGATTGATTGGTCGCCAAGAATCTTCTTTGTTTCCCAAATCATCTTCATTTCTTCTTTTGTATATCCGTTTTCCATGAAGATATCAATGTGAGGTAAGCAGTTGTTAGCGATTTGGTATGGGAATTTCTTTGTTTGATATTCTGTACCATTTACAAATGCTTTTAATCCTTCTAATAAATCATTGTATCCAGCAACACCAGCGCCAGAAACAGCTTGATATGTGCTATATACAACTCTCTTGATACCAAAAGCATCGTTTAATGCCTTTAAAGGTAGCATAGCTTGAATAGTAGAGCAGTTTGGATTTGCGATAATACCATGGTTCCAATCGATATCTTGTGGATTTACTTCTGGAACTACTAGTGGAACATCTGGATCCATTCTCCATTGAGCTGAGTTGTCGATAACTAAAATGCCGTGTTTAACAAAAACTGGTGCATATTGTTTAGATGTAGCACCACCAGCACTAAATAGAGCGATGTCGCATTTACCTTCAAGTTTTGCAACATTTTCATCTGTTAGCTCGATAACAGTATGGTCTTTGCCCATAAAGTTAATAACCTTACCTGCGCTCTTTGCTGAAGCAAATAGGTAATAGTTGTCTACTGGTAATTGTTTTTCTGTTAGAACTTCAAGGAACTTGTTTCCTACCATTCCTGTTGCGCCTACAACGGCAATATTATATCTTTTCATTTTTATGTCTCCTTTTGACAAAATGTTTATATACAAAAAAAGTGCAGTATATAGAGGAACCGCACAAAAGATAGCTTAAAGCACTCCATCATCACGATGACAGTCGAGAGGATCTTTTCCTTTTCAACCAGCTAAATTAATAACAAGATTTAATTTAACTTCGGCGATAACTCCTTTCGTTAGGGCTTCTTGCAGTCTAATTCTAATTACTGATAATTACCGCGCCTCTATAAACTGAGCAAATATTAACACACATACGCAAAATATGTAAAGCAATTAAACATAAATAATAATGATTTACCAAAATAATACTTCGTTTTAGGTCACATTTTATTGAGGATAGAAATAATAATTAATAATTATATTAAGTGAATTGTTAAAAATCCAAAAATAGTGTATTATCTTTATTGAATAATTTTTTCGGAGACAAGATATGAGTTATGTACAAACATTGGCTAGCAAGTTAACGCTAACTTCAGATTTAAGTCCTATAGATAGAGATAGAAACTATAAAGGAAGATTCAAACAAGTCTTTTCAACACTTTCATCTCACGCTCTACAATCATTGTTAATAAACTTAATGGGCGCTTTATTTTGGTTACCATTATTTGTTTTATTTTTGTATATCGTACCAAATGTTGTAGAAAAGGGCATTTTAGCAGAATATGCTTTTACGGGTTCTTTAGGAATCGGATATGGAGCAACAGATCAATCTGTTATTAATGAAGCAATTCAAAGAATATATGGAGCAAGAATTCTTTATTCAGCAGCATATATCATTCCATGTGTAATGTTCGCATCAATTGGAATGGCTGGTGTTTATAACTGTATGAGAAATATGCTTTGGGAAGTTGAATGCAAAACATTAAAGCATTTCTTCTTAGGTATTAAAAGACACTGGTATAAATTCTTAATCGTATTTACTGTTCTTGGCGCAATCGCTACAGGATTTACAGTTGCACTATTAGAGGTTCGTATGGCATATGCAATGGGACAAGCTGCAAATGCTGGATGGTGGGTATTATTAATATTCATGGGTATTTTAGGTTTAGTTGCTGCTATGTATTCAATGATATTAGTTCCAATGTTAGTAACATATAGATATGATACTAAGTGGTATAAGAACTTTGCAATTTGCTTAAAGAATGCTGGAATTATCTTATGCATTTCTCCATTGCAAATTATGCTAGTAACAATTTTTGTTGCTGCTCCTATGGCACTTAACTTTATTCCAAAAGCACCACTATGGATAGCTGCTATTTTGATGATTTATGGAATAGTATTCTATGCATTAATCAATATTGCATATTCACAATTCTATTCAGATAACTACATCTACTATCTATACAATCGTGGACAAGAAGAAGCTAAAAAGCAACAAATGAAAGAAGTTAGAGCTCAACAAAAGCAACAAAAAGCTCAACAACAAAAGCAAAATAGACCAAGCTATAAAAAGCGTAAAAAATAATTATGGAAGCCTACTCAATCCTTGCTAAGTATTACGATTCTTTAATGAAGGATTTTAATTATGATGCATACCTTGATTTCATAAAAGGCTATGTAAAGGGCGAGGGCGTAGATTTATGTTGTGGCACAGGTGAAATGACAATCCGTCTTGCAAAACAAAAGTGCAAAATGATTGGAATGGATCTAAGCCAAGACATGCTAAATGTTGCTAGAGATAAATCAAGAAAGAGTTTTCAAAATATCATATACATACAAGCATCACTTCAAGAATTTGATCTTCCTCATAAAGTAGATTTTGTTACTTGCGTTTGTGATGGTTTTAACTATGTTAACGATTCTGATTTAGAAAAATCAATTAACAACATTTCAAAAAAATTAAAACCAAATGGCTATCTTATTTTTGATATCTCATCACAATATAAGCTAGAAAAAGTTTTAGGAAATAACACATTTTGTGAAGATACAAATAAGGCTACATATATTTGGTCAAATAAATTAGAAAACGATAAAGTAAATATGCAAGTATCTTTCTTTGAAAAGATAAAAGGCGATACATATAAACGAATTGACGACAATCAAACACAATTTGTACATTCTTTAGAGGCTATTAAGAAAATTCTTAATAATGACTATGAATACTCGGTATTCGATGGAACAACTTTTAAAGATGTTAAGGACGATTCACAAAGATTGTTGTTTATAGCAAAGAGGAAATAAGATGGACACTATAAAAAGAGCATTGTTATTTGATGGTAAAGCAATAGTAGATGTTTTAGATACAACAGAGATTGTACAAACAGCTATAAATTACCATAATCTTTCTGATGATGCGGCTAAAGCTTTAGGTCAAGTTTTGACAATAGGCGCATTTATTTCATCTGGATTTAAAGCTTCAGATAACAAGTTAACTATTATTGTGGATGGCAAAGGTAATGGTGGAAAGATGGTTGTTTCTGCAGATGCAGGCGCAGCTGTTCGTGGATATATCCAAAATCCAAGCGCTATGGGCGATCCAGCAAGCGTTGTAGGAAGAGATGGATATATTAATGTAATTAAAGATTTTGGCCTTAAGGAGCCATATAATGGGCTTTGTGAATTGGTTACAGGAAATCTTTCAATGGACTTTGCTTATTACTTCACAAAATCTGAACAATTACCATCAGCTATATCTTTAGATGTAGATGTTAAAAACGGTAAGTGCTTAAAGAGTGCAGGAATTATCGTTCAACCAATGCCAAATTGCACAGAAGAAGTTATTGTTATTTTGGAAGATATTGTATCTCAATTAAAAAATATTGCATCAATTGTAGAAGAAAAGGGAACACAAGGCGTTATAGATTATTACTTTGGCCATTTCCCAATGAAGCAATTAGATGATGTAAATCCAAAATATATTTGTTCTTGTTCAAAAGAAAAAGTTTCTCAAATGTTAATGACATTAGGAAGAGACGAATTAGAAGATATAATTAAAGAAAATGGTAAGATTGAAGTAGGATGTCAATTCTGCAACAAAAAGTACCAATACCTAAAAGAAGATATAGATAGTATTTTTAATAAATGAAGCGAGTAAATATACCAGTAACGGCAAAAGATTTTAAAAAGCTAGCGGACGAAGCGCTAGTGGCTGGCGATGTCGTTTCTGCGCTACAGTATTTATCTTCAGCTATAAAAGATCCAACATTAAATCCAAAACAATTAGCGTCATATAAAAAAGATTTCTCAAGAGCTTTATCTATGAGAAGTAAGCATGGCTATGCAACAGATGTTTTATTTAGCGTTTTATATGATTATCCAGAAGATAAAGAAGCTCTATCTTTAGTTATGTATAACTATCAAGCTTTGTTTTTAAACGATCAAGCTCAATATTATTACAAAAAGTGCGAGAAGTTTTTAAATAAAAGAAAGAAAGATTTCATGTCATTTTTGGAAAAGACTCCAAATGATACATTGATTATCGATGGGGAAGAAGTTCCAATTGAAGAAATTACAGAAGAAGCTGTAGATACATTTTTGGGCGGAGATTTATTAAAGCAAATTAAAGAGCCTAAAAAACAATCTATATTTACAGTTATAAGTTCTCAAACTAAGTTCCAAGATTTGATAACAAAAATGTATGAAGCTGCAGCAAAGCAAGACTATGCAGGGGCTATAGATTTTGCTAATAAAGCCGTTAAATTGAATGTCAAAAAAACGGAAAAAGCAATCGCATATTACACCAAAGGTGTAGCTATGATGCTGATGGGCTACAATAGAGAGGCTCTAGAGTTCGTAAACAGCATAATTTCGGAGTATGAGGATGATTATCCTATGCATATCCTAAAATGCGAAATTATGGCCAATATGAAGGACAAGGGCGGGCTTTTGAGTTGCTTGAAATATTTCAACGAAAGAGAGCTTGACGAAGTTATGCCTTTTGATAGAATCATGGCGCTATATTTGCAATTTAGAATGTTTGACGAAGCTTTGGAATTTTTAAAACCAAGAATGAAAAATTTCACAGATTCATACACTTTAAACATCTATTTGGGAATGTTGTATTTCAATATTGGAGATAAGAAAAAGGCAAAAAGCATATTTTCTGAATTGAATGGTTTGTATGGCGATTTGTGCGAAGCAAGACATTTAATTAACTACATAAATTATGGAATTGAAAAGCCACTTTTAGTGTCTCCGCTTTATGGAAATATTGTTGAATTAACAACTCAATATGTTAATGAATTTTGCATGTTTTTAGAACAAGAAGGCGTGAGCGCAATTTCATGGGCTACGATGGATATTGGCAATTTTATTGCCAAGCTTAAGTGGATTTCATTAAATAGAGCTCCAGATTTGGCTGTTGCTGTAGTAGAAAAAGTGTATGTTGCAGCTTCTGGAAAATTATCTAAAGAATTAAGAGAAAAAGCAAATAAATTGCAACATGAAATAGGCAGGCTTTTGATGCTTGTTGATGACCTCCCAGATGTTGTTCGTGAGTGTATTGCTCATTACCAAATTTTAACTCATAATAAAGTAAAGGTTGTAACTTATGGCAAGTTCTATGTTGCAGATACAATGCTAGATATTTACGATTTACCAGTTGCTGTTATGAATGCTATTGTTAGAGCATTTGCATTCACAATTGTAAGAGGGGAAGAGTTGTATATCGATACGCTTAGATTTGTTCATAATTTAAATGCTGTTTATACAAAAAGAAATTTCAATTGGAGAAGCGAATATGCTATTTTCGCTTTGATTATTTATTTTGTTTATAACAAACAAGATGTTTCTAAAATTATTCCTGGCTTTAAATATAATAAGCAATTATTTGCTAAATATTTAGAAGAATTAACGGGAGAGTCAATTTAAAAATTAATCCGATAATCACTGGAAAATTTCGTGTAAACCTCTTGACAGCCCATATACCTCGTGATATGATGTATTACGAAAGGTGAGGTATGAAATGGATGCACAATTAAGAAGAGGAGTTTTAGATGTTTGTGTTCTGGTTGCCATAAAGAATAAAGATTCGTATGGTTACAAAATCATTAAGGACTTAAAGCCTGTTCTAGAATTATCTGAATCTACGCTATACACGATTTTAAAGAGGCTAGAAGAAGGGAACATGTTAGTTGTTAGATCTGTTGAGTTCGAAGGCAGACTTAGAAAATATTACCACATCACAAGACGTGGATTAGAAAGAATAGAGGAGTTTAAAGAGGAATTAACAGAACTAATGAAGGTTTATTCATTTATTGCAGAGGAACGTGTACTATGAAAAAGGAAGAATTTTTAAGAGAACTAAGAAGAAATTTAGCAGGTTTGCCTAAAGATGAAATTGACAATCGTGTAGATTTCTATGCTGAAATGATTGAAGATCGAATCGATGAAGGTTTAGAAGAAGAGGAAGCTGTAGCTCAAATTGGTAGTGTTGATGATATCGTAAACGACATCGCTAAAGATACACACATCGTAAAGCTTATCAAAGAAAAAGTTAAACCAAAAAGACAAATTAAAACTTGGGAAATAGTGTTACTAGTTTTAGGATTCCCACTATGGTTCCCATTAGCTGTAACGGGCATTTTGCTATGCGCAGTTGGATATCTTTTAATTTGGATATTTGATATCGCTGCATATGCAATAGAGTGTGCATTCGGTGCAAGCTTCATTGCAGGACTAATCGCATTCTTCGCCGCATACTCAGATGGCGTAACGAACTACTTGCCATTAGGTATCGCAGTTGCATCATTAGGTGGTGTATTCGCGTTCTACAACGTATGCGTTGTAATGACGAAAGGAACATTCAGAGTTTCTAAGAGAATCGTTACAAAGATCAAGGCAAAAATTATCAAAAAGGGGAGTAACTAAGCTATGAAAAAAGGATTAATAATTACACTAATTTTAGGCATAATTTTATTGGCAGCTGGCGGTGGTATTATTGCATATGCTGTTGTAAATAGAGAGCCAACTCCAATAATAACAAATACATATGAATTAACAGACGAATTTACTAACATTTCTATAGATATCGGTGCAGAAGCTTTAGAATTTGTACCAACAACAGATGGAACTAAAAAGGTTGTTTGTGAAGAAACAGAAAAGGTATATAACACAGTTAAAGTAGAAGAAGGCACACTTAAAATTGTGCAAACAGATAATAGTGCATGGTATGAAAATTGGTTTAACTTTGATGTTAGAAATATGAAGGTAACTGTATATATGCCACAAGGCGAATATGATACATTGAACATTTCTGGATCAACAGGCTCAATCTTAGTACCAAATGAATTCTCATTCAATGTTGGAACAATCAAATTATCTACAGGTGCCTTAACTCTAGCTTCTAATGTAAAAGGAGATTTAGACATTGAAGCATCGACAGGTAGTGTTTCGGTTAAGAATATTACTCCAAAGAGCTTAAGAGTTTGGATGTCAACAGGTGCATTATCTTTAGATAACGTAAACGTTACACAAGCTTGTACATTAAGAGTTTCAACAGGAAAGATATCTGCAAAGAACGTAACCGCAAATACATTAACAGCTAATTCTTCAACAGGAAGCATCACTCTTGACAATGTAGTTATCGTAGATAGTATTGCGATTAAGGCATCAACAGGGGATGTAACACTAGAAGATTGCGATGCACAAACACTAACAATTGAAACTTCAACAGGAGATGTATCAGGAACTTTGTTAACAACAAAAATCTTTGATGCTCATTCAGATACAGGCCATGTAAATGTACCACTATCTGGAGTTGGCGGAATCTGCAAAATATCAACAGAAACAGGTTCAATTACAATAAGAATTAAAGCATAATAAACAATCCAAAATAGCAACTTGCCCCAAAAGTTTGGGATATCGGTTGAATAATTAAGTAAAGTCCGCAAAAGCAATAAAATTAGCAGATGCGGACTTTATTTGGATTATTTTGTTTGCGGATTTAAAAAAGATAATTAAGGCGAAACTGTTTAATATTTGTTCGCTCGTCACAAGAAATAATATCGCTTGCAATTATGGCATATATACCATATGATTATAGTAAGGATTGGAATAATATGACGATATATGCGGTAGATGTTAGATTTTTAGACGATGTTAAATTAGAAATGACATTCCAAGATGGAAAGGTCGTTAGATATGACATGTCTAAAATGTTTAACAAGTATCCACAGTTGGTAAGACTAAGAGAAGATAGAGTATTATTCATTAATGGCAAGTTGGATCCAGGTGGATTTGGTATTATATGGGATGATGAATTAGATTTTGATGCAATGAGCATTTATGAAGATGGAGAAATAGTAGGGAAAATTAAACCTACTCTAAATCAGGCAATCGGGGTTCAAATAGCAAAAGCTAGAGAAAAGCGTGGAATAACGCAAGTTGATTTGTCAAAAATGTCTCATATTGATCAAGCAGATATCTCAAAATTAGAAAAAGGGCAAGGAAATCCTACAATTTCAAAAATATCGAAGATATTAGATGCATTAGATTGCGATTTAGAAATTGTTGTTAATAAAAACAACAAATTGAGAAATGATTATATAAAACCTGCTAGTTTAATTTCAAACACAAGAATGTTAGATAAGATTAAAACTAGAGAAAAAGAAGACAAAAAAGAAACGCCAAAATATCATTCGAAAGAAGCTTAATATTTATTTTTGCAAAACCTTATTTTGCTAGTAAAATCAATTTCATTATTAGAATTCACTTTTACAAGTTACTCCAGCACTATTTTGTTTGCTTTTTCCTTGTTTATATAAAATACGCGTGCTATAATCTTTTTTACGAGCGTTTAATTACGCGCAAGGAGTAAAGTATGCAATTTAGAAAAGAAGACTTATTTACAATTCCAAATATTTTAACTTACATAAGGTTCATCTGTCTTCCAATTTTTATTGCTTTTATGTGTATTTGCTATAACGCAGAAGATGCAGTAGAGAGAAGCACATGGCTTTTGGTTTCTTTCTTTGTATTCATCTTTGCGGAAGTTACAGATATCATAGATGGCAAAGTTGCTAGAAAGTATAACATGGTAACAGATATCGGTAAGATTTTAGATCCAATTGCCGATAAGCTTATGCAATGTTTTGCTATATTAATGGTCGCTTTGGTTAAAACAAAGTGGGTAGATAATGTATGGTTCATTTGGGTTTTCGTAGGTGTTTTGATCGCTAAAGAATCTAGTATGGCTTTTACATCAAGATATTTTATGAAAGCATCAAAAAGACAAATTGAACAAATGGCAAACAAAGTTGGAAAAGCAGGAGCTGCTACTAACTTTGCAGGAATCATTCTAACATTCTTGTTAGGATTAGATAATGTGTTTGGTTTATTCGTCGTGCCTCAAGTGGCACTAGATATTATTTATTATGCTTGTATGGTCGTGTTATTAATTGCATGCGCTTTGCAAATGTATGCAGTAATTCAGTATTACATCATCTACAGCAATAGATTAAAAGAATTAAGAGCAAGTGGAATTTTGGAAACATTAGATGAACATGGAAATCCACTTCCTCAAGAAGAGAATAAGGAAAACAATTAATGTATTTACTTTGCGGGCTTTTCGACTGGATTCACTTCAGTACAGATAAAATTAAAAATCCGCTAGTAATAACAGGGCTAGTTATCATAGCATTAGGAATAATCCTAGCTGTTATAGCAAACCCTATAAATAATATAGCAAAGGTGCAAGAACTTGCCCAAAGATGGCAAAAGAGCGATACATTCTTTGCGGGCGTATTGAGAATTTCAGGATACGTTCTAATAGTAGCAGGCTGTATAATTGCGGCCGTAGTTAAATAAGATAAACAAGACGGAGATAGATAAATATGAACATGGAGAAAACTTATAATCCACAAGAATTTGAAGGAAGAATATACCAAGATTGGTTAAAGAATGGTTATTTCACAGCTAAGGTAGACAAGAAGAAAGACCCATTCACAATCGTTATTCCACCTCCAAACATTACGGGCCAATTACATATGGGCCACGCACTAAACGATACAATTCAAGACGTTATCGTTAGATTTAAGAGAATGCAAGGTTATTCTACACTTTGGTTGCCTGGTACAGACCATGCTTCAATCGCTACAGAAGTTAAGATTGTAGAGAAGATGAAGTCTGAAGGTATAACAAAGGAAGACATCGGTAGAGATGGTTTCTTAAAGAGAGCTTGGGCTTGGAAAGAGCAATATGGTGGAAGAATTGTAGAACAATTAAAGAGATTAGGTACTTCTTGCGATTGGTCAAGAGAAGCTTTCACAATGGATGAAAGATGTTCAAGGGCTGTTAAAAACGTATTTGTTAAGTTATACAACAAAGGTCTTATCTACAAAGGCGCAAGAATTATCAACTGGTGTCCTTGCTGTAAGACAGCGCTTTCTGATGCAGAAGTTGAATATGAAGAACAACCAAGCCATTTGTGGAACATTAGATATCCACTAAAAGATGGTACAGGTGAAATCGTTGTAGCTACAACAAGACCAGAAACATTGTTTGGTGATACTGCCGTTGCTGTAAATCCAAAGGATGAAAGATATAAAGATATGATCGGCAAGCAATTGATTCTACCTTTGACAGATAGAACAATTCCAGTTATTGCTGATGAATATGTTGAAATGGACTTTGGTTCTGGTGCTGTTAAGATTACTCCAGCTCACGATCCTAACGACTTCGAAGTAGGTTTAAGACATAATCTTGAAGTTATTAGAGTTATGAACGATGATGGTTCATTAAATGAAAAGACTGGTAAATATAACGGAATTTCAAGAGAAAAGGCAAGAGATATCGTTTGCAAAGATTTGCAAGATCAAGGCTATATGGTTTCTATTGAAGACTATACACACAATGTTGGTCAATGCTATAGATGTCATTCAAATGTTGAACCAATCGTTTCTCAACAATGGTTCGTTAAGATGGAGCCACTTGCAAAGCCAGCTATCAAGGCTGTTAGAGATAAGAAAACTGTATTCATCCCACAAAGATTCTCAAAGATTTATTTCAACTGGATGGAAAACATTAAAGATTGGTGTATCTCAAGACAACTATGGTGGGGACATAGAATTCCAGCATACTATTGCGAAGAATGCGGTGAAATGGTTGTTGCTGAAGAAGCTCCAACAGTATGTCCAAAGTGTGGATGCAAGCACTTTAGACAAGATGAGGATGTATTAGATACATGGTTCTCATCAGCTCTATGGCCATTCTCAACATTAGGCTATCCAGAAAAGACAGAAGATTTGAAGTACTTCTATCCAAACTCATTGCTAGTTACAGCTTACGATATTATCTTCTTCTGGGTTGCTAGAATGATTTTCTCAGGAATTGAACACATGGGCGAAGTACCATTCCCAGAAGTATTAATTCATGGTATCGTTAGAGATAAGTATGGTAGAAAGATGTCTAAATCTTTAGGCAATGGTATTGACCCACTACAAATCATCGATCAATATGGTGCAGACTCATTAAGATATTCATTAACACAAGGTATTGCTCCAGGTAGCGATACAAGATATATCGACGAAAAGACAGAATCAGCTAGAAACTTCATCAACAAGATTTGGAA
>CAMOQV010000016.1 GCA_946623205.1 uncultured Clostridia bacterium | reverse complement strand
AATATCCTGAATATCAATTATTTGAAGATACAGTATATAAAGATGTTGCTTTTGGCCCAAAGAACTTAGGCTTAAGCGATGAAGAAATCGCATCAAGAGTAAAAGAAGCAATAGAACTTGTTGGCTTGGATTTTGATAGCGTTAAAGATAGAGCGCCATTTGAACTATCTGGTGGCCAAAAGAGAAGAGTTGCAATTGCTGGTATCATCGCAATGAAACCAAAAGTTTTGATACTAGATGAGCCAACTGCCGGACTTGATCCTAGTGGTAAAGAGCAAATATTGCAATTAATCACACATCTAAAAAAGAATTGTTCTCCAACTGTCATTGTTATTTCTCACGATATTGATGAAATTACAAGATTCGCCACAAGATTAATTGTATTTAATCACGGCGGTGTTGCATTTGATATGCCAATGAGCGAATTGTTTAAACATCAAAACGAATTGGTTGAAATGGGGCTAGATATTCCACTTGCAGTAAAGATTGCAAACGATTTAAAAGCAAGAGGTGTTGCAATTGAGAACGATGTTGTCACAGTTAGTGATTTAATAAAAGAAGTTGTTAGATTGTATAATGCAAAGCATAATACAAACCTTAAGGCTGAAGACTTAAAAAAGAGCGGATTCAATTTTAATTTGAATAAAGATGAGGTGTTTGAATAATGGGCGGTAGATTTGCATTTGGCCAATATTATCCAACTGATTCTTTGATTCATAAAATGGATCCAAGAAATAAGATTTTAATCACCATAATTTATATGGTTACAATCTTTTTGGTTAAATCGTACTTAGGATATTTATTAGTTGCAATTTGGTTGTTTTCAACTGTTGCAATTTCAAAAGTTCCGCTAAAAGTAGTGCTAAGAAGTATAAGAGCAGTTATATTTTTATTAATATTTACGCTTACGATTAACCTATTATTTTATAAAGAGGGCGAAGTAATTGCATCGTGGTGGAAGATAACTATTACATGGCAAGGTATAGATTATGCAATAAAGATGCTATTTAGATTAACGATGTTAGTTATGGGCGCTTCAATGTTGACATTCACAACAACAGCAACTGAATTAACAGATGGTATTGAATCACTTCTATATCCTCTAAAATTTATAAAAGTTCCAGTTCATGATATAGCAATCATTATGAGTATTGCTTTAAGATTTATCCCAACTTTAGTTGAGGAAACAAATAAAATAATGAATGCTCAAAAAGCAAGAGGCGCAGAGCTAGATACAGGAAACTTCTTTAAGAGAGTAAAAGCAATGCTTCCTATCTTAATTCCTTTATTTGTTTCAGCGTTTAGACGTGCAGACGAACTTGCAGATGCGCTTGACGCTAGATGCTATAATGCTTCAGACAAAAGAACAAAAATGAAAGTGTTGAAGTTTTCACTTAGAGATTATATCGGGTTAATTATAGTTGCTTTATTTGTGGCTGCAGTTTGTGTAGATGCATACGCATTTGGTGGCGCATACGTAGACACATATATATTCAATTTAATAATGGGAGCATAAGATATGAGATACTTGATGACGATATCTTATGACGGCAGCGATTTTTTTGGATTTCAAAGGCAAAATGATTTAGTTACAATTCAAGGTGAAATTGAAAAAGCACTACATACGATTTTGCAAGAAGATATAACAATTTGTGCATCTGGCAGAACTGATGCTGGTGTTCATGCAATTGGACAAGTTGCGCACTTTGATACACAAAAGGAAATAGGGGATTTAGGCAAGTTCAAATATTCTTTAAATTCGCTTCTTCCAAAGTCAATTGATATCCTAAATGTTGAGTTGAAAGATGACGAATTTCATGCTAGATATTCGTCAAAGAAAAAGACATATATTTATAAGATTTATTTGTCAAAGACAAATGAGCCTCTAAAAAGGAAGTATTTTTATATCTGTTCTTATGATTTAAATGTGGATAAAATGAACGAAGCAATTAAGGCTATTATTGGCGAGCATGACTTTAGTGCATTTTGCGTTGAAAATCCACAAATTAAATCAAATGTTAGAACGATTTATGATGCACACATTGATGTTTTAGATGGCGGAAAAGAGCTGGATATTTATCTAGAAGGTAATGGCTTTTTGCATAACATGGTGAGATCAATTGCTGGTACTTTGGTAGATATTGGACGAGGAAGATTTGATGTTCAAGATATGGCAAAGATTCTTGAATCGAAAAACCACCAAAAAGCAGGAAAGACATTGGATGGTTGTGGATTATACTTATATAGCGTTAATTATAGCGTGTAATTAATAAAGAAAATATGCGCAAAGTGTTTGACATAGAAAAACATATTTTATAAAATGTTTAGGCAATTGTGATGAGTACACGATAGATAAACTTAGCCCCTATGAGTGTACGCCGCGAATCATTACAAAAACAAAAATGATTAAATTGGAGGGTTCAAAACCATGAAGACATATATGGCAAAACCTGAGGACATCGAAAGAAAATGGTATGTTGTAGACGCTACTGACCTAGTTTTAGGTAGATTAGCTTCAAACGTTGCTGCTGTCCTAAGAGGTAAGAATAAGCCAACATTTACACCTAACGTAGATACAGGTGATTATGTTATCGTTATTAACTGCGACAAGGTAGTTTTAACAGGAAACAAATTAGAAGATAAATATCATACACATTACACTGGTTATATCGGTGGTTTAAAGAAGATTCAATACAAGACATTAATGGCAACAAAGCCAGAATATGCTGTTGAATTAGCTGTTAAGGGTATGCTTCCAAAGAATGCTTTAGGAAGACAAATGCTAAAGAAATTGCATTGCTATGCAGGTTCTGAGCACAATCACGAGGCTCAAAAGCCAGTTGAACTAAAGTTCTAATCGGAGGTAATTTATGGTAGCTAAGAAAAAGACATCAAAGAAGATCCAATTCCTAGGAACAGGAAGAAGAAAGAAAGCAATCGCTAGAGTTAGATTGCTTCCAGAAGGATCAGGAAATATTACAATCAACAAGAAGACACTTGACGAATACTTTGGTTTAGATACATTAAAGTACATCGTAAAGCAACCACTTGAATTAACAGGCAACACAGCTAAATATGATGTAATCGTTAACGTTAAGGGTGGCGGTTTCACAGGACAAGCTGGTGCTATCAGACATGGTATCTCTAGAGCATTAGTTTTAGCAGATGCTGATACAAAGGCTGATTTAAAGAAAGCTGGTTTCTTAACAAGAGACCCAAGAGCAAAGGAAAGAAAGAAGTACGGTTTAAAGAAAGCAAGACGTGCTCCACAATTCTCAAAGAGATAATTTCCTTATTTCGGATACGATATCAAAGAAGCAGGTTTTACCTGCTTCTTTTTTGCCTAAAAAACGCAAAATATTGCAATGTGGCACTTTTGTTGCACATACGCGAGTATTATATATGTAGGTATTCAATATTGACCTATTTTTAATATTTTAATAGAATAAAATTGTATTATAGGTCGATTTCATACTCGAAATTAATACTTTAAGGGGGCGCATATGGGAAAGAGAAGACTAGAGTTTTTACTTTTGTTAGTTGTACTTGTTTGCGCCGTTTTACTTTTAATAGGTTGTAAGAATATTTCAGCTATACAAAGCATAGAAGTTAAAGCCGATGGGGACATAGTTGTTCCTATGGGCGAGTTTTCATATGAAGACAAAAGCGTAGTTATTCATTATGCAAATGGCACAAGTGAAGAAGTGGCTTTAAGCGAAGATATGATTCCAGAAGTTGAAAGATTAAAATTTTTCAAATATGGTGATCAAGACGTTAAGGTTATCTATGGCGGCAGATATTCAACAACAATGAAGATTTCTGTTGTTAGAAAAACTTTTGATGATATCTATCAACTAAATGGTTATACATGTACTTATGATGGTCAAGTTCACAAAGTTGAATTAAACAAAGAACTTCCAGAAGGCGCGATGGCTGATTATGTATATGGCAACGCATTTACAAATGTTGGTGAATATGATGTAGTTTGTGTTTTAACAAAAGAAGGTGTGGAATCAAAGACATTAAGAACAAAATTGATTATTGAGCCAGCACAAAGAGACGAATCTCAAATTGAATTTGCAGATACTACAGCAACTTATACAGGCGAACCTATTTATATTAGAGTACAAAATGCTCCAGAAGGTGTAGATGTAAGTTACTCAATTTACAATGAATCAAGTTCTATAAAGATTAATAGTGCTGTAAACGTTGGAAGATATAAATTCGTAGCGCGTTTTACAGATTCTAATGAAAATTACCGCAAGATAGAAGATAAAGAAGCTTATTTAACAATTGAAAAGGCTTCATATGATATGTCTAAGGTTGTTTTTGAAGATTACGAAAAAACATATAATGGACAATCTTATACTCCAGCATTTGCTCCAGGAACAGTTTTGCCAGATGGCGTAAGTGCCACATTTAAATGTTTAGATAAAGATGGGCATGTTGTATCTAGCAATGCAGATGCAGGCGAATATACAATGGTTGCTACATTTACTGGTAATACAACAAATTATTTGCCAATAGAACCAATGGAAGCAAAATTGATTGTTGGAAAGAGAGTTATTCCAATTCAAAATAGTATTACATTCGAAAGCTCAACTGTAAACTTCGATAGAAAAACACACTATGTTGAGATTCAAGGAAATCTTCCTCAAACAGTAAATGTTTCATATGAAAATAACGGTCAAGTATATGTAGGCGAATATGAGATTATTGCTAACTTTAATGCAGTAAGCGAAAACGAGACAGTAGACGTCGCAAGCATGAGCGCGTACCTAATTATTAATAAGGTTAAAGAACACGTAATAATTTGGGAAATGGAAGATGATAAACCAGTAGCTAAAGAAGTTACTCCAGATAGATTTAATTTTATTTATGAAAACAATGTTCGTACAGGATTGGCAATTAGCGGTCTTGATACAGACAAATACGCGATAAAATATTGGGTTTTATATAAGCCAAATGAGAGTGTGTTAGCAAATGATGAAGCATTTGTTGACGGAACAACTTATACATACGAAATTGAGTTTAGCTTTGTTAATGAAGATGAAAATAACAGCGTTATATTGTCTACAGCAACAGGACTATATACATATGACGTATAGATAGCCAAGGGATATAAGGAGGGAAGTAAGTGAAAAAGAGCCATTATTTTCTTATAGCGGTAGCAGTTTCATTTTTGGTTAGTAACCTAATCACTATTCCTGTGATGGTTGCTAAAGATTTCTTCCATAATGCTCAAGGCGCATTTACAATATTGCCATATTTAAGATGGGAAGGATTTTTCTTATTCTTCTTTGTTGCTCTATCTTGTGTTTTAGCATCTCATAAATTTACTACAGGTAGATTCCATGAAGTTTTGTTTATATTATCTTCTCTTGTCGTAATAGATATTTTCCTAAGCTATTTAGTATTTACGTTAGTAGAATGTGAATTCAAGTTAACTGAAGTAGATTGGTTAGGATCTTTGGACGTTATGACGATCTCTTGGAAGTTCTATCTAATTGGTATTGCTATATTTATTCTATTATTATTTGGATATAGCTTCATTAATAAAGACTTTATTACAATTTTTACAAAAGATGGGATCTTTGGAAAAGGTAAACTAAAGCAAGTAAGTAATTCTAATCTTGAAAATTCAAGATGGATGACAGATGCTGAAAAGAGAAAATTATTTAAGATATACAACTATAGTCAATTAAAAGATATAGATAAAGATGGTATTCCAGTTGTAGCAAAACTTGATTCAAAAGGAAAAGATATGGAAGTTGGATTCAATTCTCCATGTCATTCAATTGTAATTGGTTCTACTGGTTCTGGTAAGACAACTACTTTCGTTTCTCCTATGATTCAATTGTTGGCTTCTACAAAAGCAGGTAGCTCAATGGTTATTACTGACCCTAAGGGCGAATTGTTCTCTTTGCACTCTAAATACCTAGAGGCGAGAGGATATGATGTTAAGGTAATTGACTTAAGAGACACATATTCTTCTTATCGTTGGAATCCACTTGAAACAATTTGGAATTCATATGAAGATTATATTAATGCGCATAAAAAAGCGTATAAGAGAAAAGATGATGCTACAAAATCTGGATTGGTGTTAGACCCAGATGAAAACTATATAATGGCAAAAGAGTGGTATGAATTTGAGGGTAAAGCTTATGTTGAATATGACAAATTAATCACGGCGGTTAAGCTTTACAAAAAGAAAATATATGATGAGATTTACGAAGATTTGAATGATTTGGTTTCAATCCTTGTTCCAATTGAAAACGATAAAGATCCATTATGGGAAAAGGGTGCAAGATCAATCATTTTAGCAACATTGCTTGCAATGTTGGAAGATGCCGAAGATCCACAAAACGAAATGACTAAAGAAAAATATAACTTCTTCAATATGGCTAAGATATTGCAAAATTCAACAGACGACTATATTGAATTAAGAAGATATTTTGCAGGAAGAAGCCCATTATCTAAGGCGTATTCGTTATCTAAGCAAGTTTGTGATGCTGCACCTACTACACGTGCATCATACATGTCTATCGTGTACGATAAATTAGTATTGTTTAATGACGCGGGTATATGCGCGCTTACGAGTGAATCAGATTTCAATTCTGCTTCTTTAGCTAACGCAAAGACAGCGTTGTTCTTAAAGATTCCAGATGAAAAAGATACAAGACATAATCTTGCAGCGGTATTTATTTTGAATATCTATAAGACATTAATTAAGATTGCTTCAGCAAGAGAAGATTTGGCATTGCCAAGAAATGTATATTTCATTATGGATGAATTTGGTAATATGCCAAAGATTGAAAAGTTCGATAAGTTTATTACTGTTGGACGTTCAAGAAAGATTTGGTTCACGATGATTGTTCAATCATATGCACAATTAAACAATGTTTATGGTGAAACAATTGCCGACATTATTAAAGGCAACTGTGGTATTAAGATGTTCATTGGTTCAAACGATGTTGCTACTTGTAAAGAATATAGTGAGCTATGCGGAAACATTACTGTAGCTACAACGTCTACATCAGGAACTGCATCTAGCGAAACAAATTATTCTACATCATTGCAAGTAAGACCTTTGATTTATCCATCTGAATTGCAAAGATTAAATCATCCAGGCGATATTGGACATAGCATTATAGTTACATTTGGTAACTATCCATTAAAGACTTATTTCACACCATCATTCAAAGTTCCTTTGTATCAAACAGGAGCTATGGATTTGACTGGCATTCAAGAAAGAGGCTTTGATGAAAATGCTATTTATTACGATATAACAAAGAGAAATGAGCGTTTAATCAAAGACTCAAAGAAATCTAATTTAGCAAAGTCAAAAGCAGGAGAAGCTTTAGCTAAACAAGACGAGGAGCAAAAGGCTCCAAAAGAGGAAATTTCGCAAGAAACAATTATGAAATTATTTGAGGAAGCACAAAAAGAAGATCCTACATTAACATTCATGGATTTTTGCACAAAGATTGCAAAGGGCGAAATAACAATACCTAAGGAGGTAAATAATGGTAAATAAGAAATATAGATTTAAATATATTCAATTTGTCGCATTAATACTTCTTGTATTGATTATGGTTCCATTTATTATTTCATTAGATAATTCGCGTTCAAGTGCTTTTGCGGATGAGAGTGATAATGTAGTATTTTTTGAACAACAAAAGGCAGAAGCAAATGCCTCAGGCTTAATATATGTTGAATTATCTGCAGAAGGTGTAGCAGGCGCTGTAGTTAATGTTACATATCATACTGAAAGTATTTCTGCTATCCCTGGAATAGATTATGAGAATATTACTAATACTGTATCTATAAAGATAGAACCATCTGGTAAGAGCGTGTATAAAATTGCACTTAAGTGCTTGAATACAGCTGGCAATAGAGAAGTATTAAGAATATATAACGATAAAGATCAAAGCAATACAATATTTGGTAGAAGCTTTAGAATAATTATTGATTCTGCTGAAAATGCGACAGTTCTTGCTGCTAAAAAAGATTGTGTATGTTCATTAACATACGAAAATAAAGTCTCTGCTACGACAGGGCTTACATCAAGTGGCCTTGGTGGCGGTGAAGTTGCTTACATAAACGATTATAAAACATTGCAAGCATATTACCACAAGGGAGACAACAACATCGATGGTAAAGAAAGATGGAAGTCATGGAAAAACGGGAAGATTTCGTTTGAAAATGATACAACAGCCATTTGGAATAATGTTTATTATAAGAATAATTTCGCAAATTTATATGCATCTTATTTAGTTAGAGTTATTGATAACTCTAGCGTACACTCATCAACAGATATTAAAGTATATGCTGGTAATAAAGAATTTATGTCAAAATATGACGATGATAGTGATACGCCAGGATTATATTTGTTTCTAAGTTGTGAACCACATGCTATAGATGATGCAGATAGAATTGATGGCCGTGTAATGTATAGTGTTACAAAAGGCAAGAACCCTTATAAAGAGGATAGCGATTATGTAGATGTTCAGTCTTATAAAATTAAATCAACTTATAAGAGATTGTATTGGATACAAGAAAGTGATGCTTGGTATGCAAGTAAGAACTCACTATATAATTCAATATTCTATAAGATTAACCCATATAATGGTGTATTTGATGCTGGCGTTGCAATCTACAACAAAAACAGAGAAGTAGATATTGAAGCAAAAGATATCTGGGCATTTATGTCGCTTATCGACGATACTTGTCCAACAATTGTAGGTCAATATGTTGATGATTCTATGTTGCAACTCACAGGCAAGTTGAGATTCTACATTCGTTTCAGTGAACCAGTATATTCATCAAAGAAGGGAACTTTAGATATTAAATTCAACAGCAGCTCACTTTCTCAACAAGCTGTATATGTTGCTGGTAACTATAGCGATACATTGGTATACGAGATTGATGCTCCAAAAACTAACATTCAATCTATAACATATCAATTGCCATCAAATGATATTGGCGATATGTCATACAATCTTGATTCTTATAAGATTGTTCAAAACAATAAGTTGCAAAATACAGATCAAAATAGATATTTTGAGTTCTTAAATGGACCAATTAACAATATTACACCTCAATTGAGTGCTGATTTGGAACAATCAACAAGTGCTAGAAATATTTATAACTTACTAGTATCAATTAATAATAATGGTGAAATTGCGTTAAATGAAGGTACTATTTATTACGAGTGGAGCAAATCTCCAGATAAAACAGCAAAAGATGATCCTGCTTCATATGCAAAATCATATGTTCTAAAAGAAGAAGATACGGGCTCTTTCAATATAACTTTAGTTAAAAATGAAGCTGAACAAATTGATAGTGGCACATATTATTTGCATGGATTGGCAGTATCTCCATACGGATTAAAGAAGTCTAGGACATTTGGCCCATATGTATTAGATGGCGATCCACCATCAATTACACAAAATATGCCATCACCAAATGACATACAACAAAAATTTTATACGGTAGATGTTAATACTACTTTGCAAGCTAATGATACAAAAGAATTAGTTTTCGTAGCTAAATGGAAAGATAGCAACAATGAAATGCATACGGATAAACTTGTTCTTGTTGCAGATGGTAATCCAGTTGCGGCATTAGGCCAAAGAGTAAGATTAATAGATAACGAAACTTACATAACATATCAATACAAATCTAATATTGATTCGTCAGACTTAACTGTTCCTGTTGATGATTTCATCCTAGGATTAATGGGCGATGAAATTAGAATGTATTTTGATGTTAGTTTTATGCTTACTGATAATGCAAATAACACGATTGCCTCAAATGTAGTTAGAGTCGTTTATGACAAGAGAGCATATTTTGAAGTAAATACATCTGTTCAAGGAACTTTAATTGATGATATTGAAACTTCATATGATGCTTACGATATATCAGAAGGTAATCCTTCATTTGAAATGACAATTAATTTAGCTCCGGGTACGGTTTTAACTACAGGAACTAAATTTAGCGTATTAGTAAATGGCGTAGATGAATATGAAGCAACAGTATCAGATGTAGATACTGTAGTTGTACCTCTATCAGATCCAGGTTTCTATGAATTGGTTCCAAGAATTACAGGCGACGATTCGGAGAGCCCAATAAATATTGTTTCTAAAACAATTAGATTATATTTAACAAATGGAATGAATGATAGAACTACTAATTACGATAAGATTAACAGTAATTTAGTATTAACAAATAAAGTATATCAACTTCAAGATGTTAGATACTACTATCTAAATGAAGATGGAACAGCTGTTAATTCGTACACATATGGTTCTACATACAATGATGTATCAGGAAAATATGACGGCGGATCATCAACTCCATCATTCTCAAGCGTAACAGAATCTAAAAAGTATGTTAAGTTCATGGAATATCAAGACATGCAACTAGTTGCTTTGACTGCAAATATGGCTACTTTGTTGAATAGCAATACTGGTTCAACAATTTATGCTAAAGCTGCAGGCGAAACAATGGTGGCACAAGAAGGTCAATTGTGGATCAGATATAAGAGAGTAACATGGACTACTTCTTCTTCACCATTTGGATGGGCATTCTATTATTATGGAAACGGAGTTGCAAGTGAAGGTATCAATATTAATGGACTTTCAGCAAACTTAACTGATGCGCTAAATACAATCGTAAATAGAATTACAGCAGAAGGTAAAGAGGTGTTCTTAGTTGAAGAAGATCAATTAGACACAAAAACATCTGCACCATATTTAGCTCCAAATCAAATGCATGTGGTTTATGAAGAAGCAGAAACTTCAATGGCTGGTTCTACATATTTAGTAAAACCTACATATGCAGGAGATCAATCTTTATATCAAAATAAAGTTAAGATTGGAACAGAAGAATATGCATTAGCAACAAACCTTGTCTTCACTATAGATGAGAATTCATTCATTTATTACAAGTATTATGAAGCTGCAACATGGGAGCAATTAGAAGTTTCTGCAGGCAAAACATTATCAGAAATGTTTGGAAGCAAGGCAAGTGGTATCTATTATCTAAGAGAATATGGCTCTCAAGGTGTTTGCCAATACAATATTTATTTTGATAAAACAACTCCAACATTAACAATTGATTTAAATGGGGTTGAGACAATACTTGATGGAACAGTAACAAAAATATCTGGATCTAACGTTGTTCTAAAATCATTAAACAGCGAAATCGATCCTTATGGTTATGTAGCAATATATTCTTATCCATCAAAGACATTAAGAAAAGTTTTATATAAAGACGAAATTACACAAAATGATGGCTATGTATTAGATAGTGCAAATTACTATATTCAAGTTGGCGATCGTTCTGGTAATATGGCAATTTATACAATATTATTATCTACAACTGCTCTTGAAGTAACAGCAACAGAAAATTCTACAAACTCTGGTATTTATATCAAGGTTTTAAATAGAGAAGAGAGTGAAATCTATTCTTATGAAGTATATTTAAATGAAGTTTTGATTTCATCTGAATTCGTTGAAAGCAAACTTTATAAAGATCCAGGTATCTATAGAATTATCGTTTCAGATATTTATGGTAATACTGTTACAACAACAAAAGAATTTGAATTTGCATCTCCAGAGATTACATGGTACTACCTAAATGCATCTGGAAGCTATTCTAAGTACGATAAAGATAAGCCAGTAAATATGATTATTAGAGATGACACAACAAGCTCAAGAATCTCTAATGTTTACACATCTACTTTAATTCGTATAATGTTTAATACAAATTATGGAGATAGTGATATTAAATTTGAGATTTTGGATCTTGGACCAACAGATTATACATATTCTGAAACTGCAGGAGTAATATCTATTACGACATTGACAAGCTGGAGAATGAGAACATGGTTTGCTGATTATCCAGAAAACGATCATATGTATATTTGTAAGTTAGATACAGATGCTCCAGAATTTAAAGCTACATTCGTAGGAACTTCATATAGCGTTTACGTTGAATATGATGAAGAAGGAAAAGTAGTAAAAACTTCTTCAGTAGATAATTTGGATTTAACGCATAAAGCAGAAGGAGATATTTTAACCGTAGATACATTAGCATATGCAGTTGGTTCTACTATAACAATTCCATTCTTCAACGGAAATGTAATTAATGGTAACCATATTATTATTGAATTAAAAGATCCATCAGACATTAAAGCATATACTGTTACAAGAAACGGACAACCTGTAACAGCAGTTTTGGATGCAGAAGGACAATTAATATTAAATGGATATGGAACTTATGTAATTACTGCTATTGACTCATTAGGAAATACAGGAACATTTACATTTGTTAATACAAAAGACCCAATCTCTGATGCTCAAATCGACGATTCAGAATTGAAAGATAGTGAATTAGAATATGGAAATGGGGAAGTTGATATTACAACAAAATATGCAGGAAGAACTTCGTTCTTAGTTGACGATGGACAAGAAAAGAATACATATGTCTTTGAATTTGATGGAAAAACTATAACATACGGAAGATATTATTGTGTAATAGAACTTGTAGAAGGCGAAGGAGATATTCTAATTGAACAAAAGACAGGTGATTATGTTCAAGCAACAGGATTCTATCTATCTTTGAACGATGACAATATTAAGAAAAATAGATGGTATAACGTAATCACAACAGATCATTATGTGATTTCTGCAATGTTTGATGATAATTCAAATGCATGCTATAAGATTGAGTGTGTAGATACTTTGATACATGTAGAATCATCTTTCTATGTAGGAAATAATGTATTCCCAAGTTATTATTTAGCTGAATTATCTAAAGAAGTACCAACAGTTAAGTTATTAACTGGAGGCGAAGAGATTGAAATTATACCAGAATCTCCATTCATTTATATCGCAAAAGAATTAACAATAGATCCAAATGATCCAACAAGCGTTGGAGAAGATATTACATTGATTCAAGTAGCACATGCCAACCTACCATATTTTGATAATTATGAAACGATTTATGAAGATGGCGAATTTGTAAAAGACTTTATCGGAGATGAATATGGTTTCTATGCAGTATTAGTAACTAATAAATATCATTCTCAAAACGCATACATTTTGTGCAGAATTGATTCATTTGTATCAGAAGTAAAAGTTACTTACCAAGATGGTTCAATAAGAATGTTCGAAACAAATCCAAGTGTCATCTATTCAAACGCTATGATCGAATTAATCGTATATAGCCAAAATGTTCATTTCGAAGTAAATGGTGAAGAGTATAGTGGCATTTCAAAAGATGGAACAATCGTATTAGAATTAGACAAATTTGGTTTGTATAACGTTAAAGTAATTGCTGCAAATGGAATTACAGAGTACTTCTATTTCAATATTGGAACAAATCCAGAATTTGTATTTGATGAGGCTTGGATTAGTGGTTATAACGAAGAAGCATTATTGCATACACAAGGATATACAAATACATTATTGACAATTGAGCCAGTAATGGGTGTTGAATACGTAGATTATATTTATAATCTAGGAAATCCAATAGTTATTTATGACAATATTTCAGAAAATCCAATCAATAATCCAGAAGCATTAATTGATGCAATTGGTGTTGAAGGACCAGGAACATATCAAGTTAGATTTAGAAACTTAAACGGCGATTTAGCAACAAAGACAATACACTATAGCAATGTTCCTGCTTTAGAATTAACAAGAAAAACTGTTGCTAATCCAAATACTTATGAAGAATATAAGTTAAGCGATGCTGTAAGAATTGATTTCTATTCAAATTATGTTATGAAATTTGAAACAAATAGTATCCGTTATGATTTCAAGGTAAATGGAAACGTTGTAAGCTTGGAAACTCCATGGATAGTAGAATTTAGTGCATCAAGCGGGAATGGCTCGTTTGAATATCAAATTGATTATCTAGATGAATATGGTAACAAAGTAAGCTTTAAAGCAATTCTATATAGAGCAGATGTTGAATTCTCTACAGATGCAATGACAACAAAAGACATTAACGGAAATCTTTATACTAAAGATAACGTGGTTATTACATTTGCACAAGGATTAAAAGCAACTGTTCAAGTAAATGATAGAGAAGCGGTTCCTTATACATCTGGAGATATCTTCTATAAAGATGGCGTATATGTATTTGCAATTAGAGATATTGCAGGTAATAGAAATGTTTATACAATTACACATAAGAGCGTAAATGCTTATCAAATGATAGATTCAACAACAAATCAACCTGTCATTCAAGGCGGAGTTGTTAATAATACAACTGTAGCATTTACACCAACAGATGATTCAAGAGTAAAGAGCATCTTTAAAAATGGAGAAAAAGTTGATTCCTTCGATGTTAAGTCTTTCGCGACAACAGGACATTGGGAAGTTATTGTTGAAGATATCGTTGGAAATCAATCATATTCTGAATTCTATGTAATTAACAATTCACTTTCTCACTTTGAATATACAGCTCCATATGATTATACAATCAGTGAAGTTTGGTATACGAACAAGCAAGGACAAAGAACACAAATTGAGACAAAGGGAGACTATATAGAGTTAACAGAAAATGGAGATTATGCGGTAATCGTTCTTGGTAAAGAATTTACATCTTCATTCCAATTCTCTGTTGAAATAGATAACACGCCTCCAAAGGCTACATTAGATGGTGTAGAGGATGGCGGAGTAACAGCAAAGAATGTAACCGTTAAAGGCTTGAAAGTTGGAGATGTTGTAGAAGTGTACAAAAATGGATCATTAGTTCAAAAACTTGAAGTTACTTTATCTTCAGATACTCCAGAAATTACAACAGGAGGAGATTATCGTATTGTTGTAACAAATATTCAAGGTGCAACAGTAGAATACAACTTTACACGTAAGAGCATCGCAAATACTGCAGCAAGTATATTTATTATTATTCTTTGCTTAGCAGCTGTTATCGGTGTTGCAATCGGTCTTGTATATCATACAGGACTAAAGACAGATTCATAAGGCAATAACCAAGGAAACTTGGAAATAATACAAAAAAGGAGAAAAGTTTATGTTTAATGTACTTTTAGCTGTATCAACAAAGGATCTTAACCAAATCGTTAAGCCATTACTAGACGTACTAGGAGTTTTAGTTCCTGTATTGCTAGGCGTAGTAGGAGCATTGGGCGCCTTATGGTGCATTGCTCTAGGTGTTAAATATGCGAAAGCAGATGACCCACAAGAACATGAAAAAGCAAAGAATGGATTAAAGAATGCCATTATAGGTTTCGTGTTAATCTTCGTGTTGTTAATTGCGTTACAAATCGCTGTAAGCATATTTACAAACTGGTACATCAATTACGAATATCCTGTAACTTAATAGCAAACAATGAAAATGGCACTAACTAAAAAAATATCATGTTTATTTAGTATAGTGTTGATTCTTGCATTGATTGTTTTTTCAACAGGATGCGCAACTGACCTAGGAACATTTAGCGAGGACAACGACTATGAAGAATATTACAACTCTTTTGGAGCTGTAGAGGGGCTATTTGAGGATAAAAAAGATGGCCAATACATAGGAGCGAAACTAAGTTATGATGTTAAAAATTCATTATTAAATGAAGAAACCGTTGATAATATGGATTGGGATAAAGATGAATATGTAGTTCAAACCAAAGAGTATGTATATATTATTCTTCCATTTGAAAGAGCAATGGTATTAGAAAGTGTAGCTTTATTTGTCAAAGCGGATATAGATTGTGATATGCATATAAATGCCTTCTATTTCCAAAACGAAGCTGCAGCTCCAAAGAAGATAAAATATCTACATTCTCCAGATACGGAAACAATCATTATTGATGATGAGCCAGTTGAGGTAGAGATTGTATATGACGATCCTGCACCTATCGATAGAATCAGTTACGCGACTGTAAGTCTTACAAAAGACGAATGGGGGAGTTTTATATTGAGTAATTTTAGGCAAGAAGGCTATGACGATGAAAACTTGCATACCGGCGATGATGGACTATTGTATATAAGAATAGAGAATAACTCTGGGCATAATGTGAGCACATTACCAAGTTGTCCATTTACCTTTATAGACTTGTTAGTTAGAAAGCTTTAAGGAGAAAAGATATGTTTGATTGGTTTTGGAAATTTTTATATGGTATATCTAAATCAATTTATAGGATTATTGATGGGTTGATGTCCTGCGCAAATATGCTTTGCGGAATTGAGCCAATAAAATACCAAGGAGTAGAGACTGATTTTATAACATTTTTATTGCAGAACAAAAATGTAACATTAGGATTTGTGGCTGCAGCGTTGATAGGTGTTATTTTAACCTGCATATTTGGTGTAGCTGCAATCATTAGAGCTATAACTAGTGAAAAGACTAATGTGACTCCAGCACAAGCTGCGGTAAAGGTTGGGAAAACATTATTAACTTTCATATTTATTCCAGTTGCACTTGCTATATTTATTTATTTTACAAATGTCATTATGCAAGCTTTATATATGTCTACGACAGGTGGAAGCCCAGATGGCATTGGTAGATTCTTAGCAGGAGCATTTGGACAAGATGCAAGAAAGAGTGGAGTTCCAGAAGATTTCTATTTGGACCCAAGTTTTGATTACACAAGTACAGGATCAGTAAAGAAATTCTTAGATTTAACAGATTATGACTATTTCTTTAGTTGGATTGGCGGCGCATGTATTTTAGTATGCTTAGCTCAACTATTATTGATGTTCGTAGATAGGGCAATTGCAATCGTTATACTATTTATATTCTCACCAATTTCATTGTCAACATCAGTATTTGATGATGGACAACATTTCAAATTATGGAGAGATCAATTCTTAGTAAAATTCCTAACAGGATACGGTTGTATTATTGCACTTAATATTTACACATTAGTAATTGGGGCTATTACAAGTGATGGACTGGTGTTCTTTAACAATGGCTTCTTAAATAACTTGATGAAGCTGGCGTTCATAATTGGTGGCGCGGTATCTATGCAACGTATTATGGCATTAGTTGGAAACCTAATCGCACAAGGAGCAGGCTCGAATGAATTGAGAGACAACGCAATCGCAATGGCTCAAATGAGAGGGGCTGCAGGCATAGCTGGCGGAATACTAAAATCTCCATTTAGCGCTGCAAGATCTGCTTATAATTTTGGAAGAGACACTAAGCAACATGGTTTTGGTTCCGCAATTGCAAGTAGATTGGGACTAAAGACTGGTAAGGATTATGGTCAGATGAGCAAAGTGCAAAGATCACAGGCTTACGAAATGATGGATCGTAAAGAACAGATGCGCGCTGCTAGTAATTCGCAACTTGGTGATAGGGTCGCAAATAAGATTGTTTCTGCAATATCTGGAAACAAAGAAGAAGGAAAAGGCGGCGGCGGAATTATTCCAGGCGTAGGCGGAGATGGAGCAGCTAAGGCCCAAGAAAAGAAAGAAAACTCAATAGTTAGTAACGCTATCAATAATAGCCTAAACAACAATAACGAAGATAAGAAGGACTAGGTGCATAATATGAGAGTAATACCAAAAACTGCGAAAGTAAAAGTTCAATTTTTTAAGAATATTTCTATAGCCGATACTGTAATTGGATTAATTGCGCTTGCGATTATTGCTTTATTATTTATCTCGAATTTAGGCGTAGCAAGATTTATATTGATGGCAGTAGTTCTAATTCTTGCAATAGGTTTATTTATTCCATTTGAAGGACAAAGGTTTTATATATTCCTTGCGCATTTTGTTAAATACCTATTTTCTATAAAGAAATATTCACAAGAGGATTTAAAAGCTAAAACAAACGTAGAGGCATTTTTGCCATTTAAAAACATAAACAATAATTATATTGAATACAGTAACTATTTTGCTGGAGTTCTTCAAATAGATCCAAGAGAATTTAGTTTGTTGTCTGAATATAGACAAAATCAAATTATCGATGAAAATTTCGGCAAAATCATAAGAGAAATCTCAGATAAAGCAAAAGCATCTATTGTAAAGATAGATAGAAAGCTTAATTTTGAATCATATATAGAGGATGAAGAAAGAAAAAGAGATGCTCTATATAAATTGTTTGACGAAAAGGAATTATCAAAACAAGAATTAGATTCTAGAGTAAAAGTCATCGATGATAGAATTAGAACATATAAGACATTAACTTATGACGATCCAGTCAAAAAGCCATTCTATTATCTTGTTGTATATGATGAAAATACTCAAGTTATTGATTCTATTTTGAATGATGCTGTTGCTACATTTAAAACAATAGGAATGACATCTCATATTCTTGATACAAAAGAGTTGGGAATATTTGTGAAGTATAATTACACATCTAAATTTGAAGAAGATGATGTAAATTTAATATCTCCAGAAGAATTTATGAATTGGGTAATTCCTCATACTATAGAATTTAAGCCAGCAGCTGCGTATGTTGATGGGGAATTATGTACAACATTCACAGTAAAGAACATGCCAATTTCTGTTATTAATGCATGGGGCTATAGAATATTTAATATTCCAAACACAAAAGTTGTTATGAATTTAGCACCATTTGAAAAGCAAAAGGCTATTAGAATGATTGATAGATCAATTCAAGAATTGGCATCTCAATCTGAACAAAGCTATAGAGCATCTTCATTAATCGATAAGCAAACGCATATTGATACCTTAGTTGAAGTGTTGAGAATGCTTCAAAATGATAACGAAACATTATATGGAGTAAATCTACATATAACAGTATATCCAGGAGAAAACGCAACAAAAGATACTATAAGAAACGCAAAGAAGAATGTTAAGAGAATATTTGCAGAAGAAGGATTTGAAATAGTAGACAACTATTTCCGTCAAGATATTGCATTTGTTTCTACAAACATTTCTAGATTGGATTCTATGATTGAATTCCAAAGAGCAATACATTCGAACTCAGTTGCAGCTTGTTTCCCATTCGTTTTATCAAATGTAATGGATGAAACAGGTAGTATCTTAGGAACAGAGAATGGATACCCAGTTGTTGTAAACTTCTTTAAACGTAACTACGAAAGAGTTAATTCAAACATGGTTGTTATTGGAAAGACTGGTTCAGGAAAATCTTATGCAACAAAAACTATCTTGACACAATTGTGCCCAGAAAATTGTAAAATATTTATCCTAGACCCAGAAAACGAATATAGATATCTAGCTCAAAACCTAGGTGGTAGATTGATTGATGTAGGAACTGCAAGTGAAGGAAGAATTAATCCATTCCACATCATTACAACGCTAGAGGGAGATGAAGAAGGCGAAGGCTCAAAGGTTAACAATTTTGCGGTTCATTTGCAATTCCTAGAAGAGTTCTTTAGAGTGGCTCTGGATGGTATTAGCTCAGAGGCCCTAGAGTATTTAAATAACATTATAGTTGAATTGTATAAGGAAAAAGGAATTACATCTAAGACAAATCTATCTAAGTTGCAAGCAAAAGATTATCCAATATTTGATGATTTAAATAACTTAATAGACAAAAAATTAAAAGCTGCAAAGGTAGAATATGATGTTACACAATTAAGAATTCTACACAACTATATTTCAAAATTTGCAGGGGACGGTAGAAATTCAAATCTATGGAATGGGGAAAGTACTCTATCTATTAAAGAGAATTTCACAGTATTTAATTTCCAAAGTTTGCTTGCAAATAAAAATAGCGTTATTGCAAATGCGCAAATGTTGATGGTATTAAAGTGGTTGGATAATGAAATTATCAAGAATAGAGAATTTAATATCAAGCATAATACGGAAAGAAAGATAGTTATTTGTATTGATGAAGCTCACGTATTTATTGATCCAAAATATCCAGTAGCTTTGGACTTCATGTATCAATTAGCAAAGCGTATTCGTAAATACAATGGTATGCAAATTGTTATCACGCAAAACATTAAAGACTTCGTTGGAAGTGAGGATATTATTAGAAAATCGACAGCGATTATCAATGCATGTCAATATTCATTTATTTTCTCACTTGCTCCAAACGATATGGATGATCTATGTACACTATATGATAAAGCTGGTCAAATTAACGAAGTTGAGCAAGATCAAATTATTAACAATCCAAGAGGAAATGCATTTATTATTACATCTCCAACAAGCAGAACAAA
>CAMOQV010000015.1 GCA_946623205.1 uncultured Clostridia bacterium | reverse complement strand
ATGCTGTAGCTTGTGCTCTCGATGTCTTTTTGAAGAATTTGAATGGATTTACCTTTGCTACAAACTTTAAGATTAGTGCATGATATCCATATGTATGAATTGCGCATACTACATAGATAGCGACAACCAACAATAATAATTGAATTATGGCATCTTTGTTTGTGAAGATCTTGCTTGCAGAACCAGCAATTAAGCTCAATACTGCAAATGGAGTTAGATCAATTACGAAGCTCAAAATCTTATATAGAATTTCTTTTAGAGATTCAATGAACTTTTTGAATACGCCAATCTTCTCTTCTCCCTTTTCCTTTGCTACAGCGATATATGCAATAGCAATGGCAACGCCTGTGATGATGATAGATACAACATTGTTAGAACCTAAATCATTAACAAGGTTGCTTGGGAATAAACCTAGAATTACTTTATCGAATGATTTTGTTAGGCCTTGATATGCACCAATTGTGCCTGATGATACATTAGAAATTTCACTAAAGATTGATCCTGCGTTTTTACCTAATCCTGTAACTGTTCCAAATACGATACTTAAAATGATTGCTACAAAAGCAGAAAGCAATAACCAGAACACAGATCTAATACCAATCTTTCTCATTTTTACTCCATCTTTTAATTGAATGAAGCTTGAGATGATAGATACTAAAATAACAGGAGCTACTAATGCAGTAATAATGTTTACATATATATCTCCAATTAAATCTACCCATGTTAAGTACTTGTTATCTTCAGATGCAAATACTATACCTACAATTACGCCTAGCACTAAGCTTATCAATATTACAAATGTCCAATTGATCTTATTAGATAAGTAATATAGTAAGCCAAATAGCAAGAAGACTACTGCTAATGCTAAAAGTGCTATCCAATCAAAACTTAATAATAATTCCATATGTTCTATCTCCAAAAAAAATCCTGCATTTTACTGCAGGACCGCTGTTTTTCTTTCTTTATTTGTTTGCGTACAAGAGCCCTGCTACTAATTTAGTAACTACACATTTCTCCCATCATACACATTTCGATTCTTATTATTTTTCTCATATTATTTCTTTGCTTCCTATTTGCCTACTATGTTGGTAGGTTAATTTCACGATAAATTATATATGCTCAAAAAAGCATTGTCAATTAAAAATCATAAAAATTACAAAAAAATTTTGGAAACTTTAATCTATTGAAATTGCACTAACTGGACATGTTCCTAATGCGTCTTCAATATTTGGCATCATATCTTCAGTCGGATCAGCAATAACTATTGCATGGTCTTCCCCATTTTCTTCTACCATTTTAAATACTTTTGGCTCAAAAGCTACGCATGAACCGCATCCAATACATGTATTTGTATCTATAATAACTTTCATATTTAACTCCACATTCCAACATTAGACATTGTTACCTTTCGTCAAATATTGATTCAATTCTCTAAATTTTTCAATATCAATCTTAACTACTTCTCTATCGTAAGTAATTAAACCATTAATCTCTTCTTCAACGTCAGTTAATTGTGTAAATATACAAGCATTAATGCCATTATCTTTAGCCTTAAATACTTGCTTTTTATATAACTTTTCTATAGCCCTATTCAATCTATCTTTACTCTTAAATACTAAATAACCAAATACTTTATCCGAATACGTATGGCCTTTTTCCGCGTATGAATACCCACCAAATTCTGTTAAAGCTGTAGCTTTTTCTGTCTTTTTGATCTTAATTGGCAATATATATTTATGAATAGATATTAATTCGTTTCCTTGGTTATACCATCCAGATGTAGCATCTATAGCTCTTGTTGAATCTAGTGCCTTTAGATATTTAATCATTCTCTCGCTATCAAATTGGCCCCAAGCTTCATTAAATATTCCCCATAGACAAATTGATGGCACGTTATATAATTGCGCTATCATTCTGCCTAAATCGGCTTGAAATTCTATTCTAGATTCGTCATCTCTTCCGAATGCTTCATATTTATTGTCTTTAACATCTATTCCAAGTGTTGGCGCTATAATGTGGTACCACTTACTAAATGGGCCACCACCGTTTATCATATCTTGCCAAACTATAATTCCTAATCTATCGCAATGATAATACCAACGCATTGGTTCAATCTTTATATGTTTTCTTAAACAGTTGAATCCTACAGATTTTGCAAATTCAATGTCGTAAATCATAGCTTCATCTGAAGGTGGTGTTAATCCGCCATCTGGGAAATATCCTTGATCCAAAGCGCCCGTTAAGAAATATGGCTTATTGTTCAAATAGAAATCTTTGCCCTTTAGTTCAAATTTTCTCATTCCAAAATAAGATTCAACCTCATCAGTTCCACATGAAATTTTAATATCATAAAGCGTTGGGCTTTCTGGCGCCCACAATCTTGGGTTTTTAATTCTTATTCTAAATTGATTCAATTCACTCTCTGCTGATGCAATTTGCTTTCCTTGTAAAAAGATATCTGCTGTATATTTTTCAACCTTATCTGGATTATTAACTACAACATATAAATCAATAAAGTCACCATCAATATCTGGCTTTATCTTTATCTTTTCAATATAAGTTTGAGGAACATTCTCAATCCATACACTTTGCCAAATACCAGATGTTGGCGTATACCAAATACCACCATGAGATAGTTTTTGCTTTCCTCGTTGTTGAGTTTTTGTATCTGTTGGATCTTGAACCAAAACAATTAATTCGTTATCTCCAACTTCTTTTAGCGCATCTTTAATATTTATTGTGAAATTAAAATATCCGCCCTTATGCTCTCCAACTTTTTGACCATTTAAAAATACAAAGCATTGATAATCAACTGCATCAAAATGCAAAAGTGGAATAACACCTTTTGCTTTATGCTTAAAAAATGTTCTATAAACTAATGTCTGATTTTCTTTAAATTCTTTTTCTACTTGAGATAAAGAAGTTTCGATTGAAAATGGAACTAGAATCTTTCCTTGGTACTTGAAATCTTGAAGGTTATTTATTAATTCATCTACTACACAATAATCCCAAAGTCCGTTTAGGTTTTTCCACTCCGCTCTTTTTAGCTGTGGTCTTGGATATTCATTATGTGGTATATGTCCAACTTCAAACCTTGTTTTAAGCGCCATTTACACCTTCTATTTTGCATTCTTTAAAGTTCTAAACAATCCGCCTAGCAATTTAAAGAATCCTTTTAATCTATGCTTATTTGCCCAAAGCAACATTCCATCCATAACTTTTTCATCCAATAAGCCTTGAGTTACACCGTTTAATCCTCTAAGTGGCATTTCAATCATACCTTGTGTAATCATAAGCATTGTTGTAAAGTCTGCATTTTTAACTTGAGATGCTATAACTTTTGGAGCAATCTTCATAATAAGTTTTCCTATTATGCAGCATTGTAAATCACCAATTGTTGAGTTCTTATCAAACTCGCCTCTTTTGGTTGGAACATTCTCTGGAATTTCTTCCTTGTATAATTTTTTGAACATCTCTTGAGATATTGAAGTCAATCTATCCATCTCATAATATTCTGGACACATTTCCTTATAGTTTTCTATCTCAACATCTTTATCAAAATTCTTAATTGTTATCTTTTGTTGAAGTTTAATATCTCTAGATGAAGCACCAATTTGGATTTCATAATCGCCATTTAGTGCTGTCCAATCATTTATCTTTGTGTTATAAAAAGCAAAACTTCTTTTGTCTAATTCAATTTCAATAGTCTTTGTTTCGCCCTTCTTTATAAATACCTTTTTAAATCCTTTTAATTCTTTTTCTGCCTTGAATACTTGAGGATTCAAATCTTTAACATATAATTGAACAACTTCCTTACCATCCATATCTCCAACGTTTTTAACATCAAAAGATACCTTAAGGCCATCTATCTTTAGATTTGAATATTCAAATTGAGTATAAGAAAGTCCATAGCCAAATGGGAATAAAACTTCCTTTTTAGCTGTATCGTAATATCTATATCCAACAAAGATACTTTCTCTATACTCTACGCACTTTGGTCCCATTGGGAATAAATCAGCATTAATATTATCTTCAAGTTCAATTGGATATGTTTCTGCAAGTTTTCCTGATGGATTAACCTTTCCAGAAATAATATCTAATATAGCTTCACCACCAGCTTCACCTGGAAGATAAGCATTTAAAAGTGTCTTAACCTCTTTAATCCATGGCATCTCTACAGGAGATCCACCAAGAAGCACAAATACTGCATTTTTATTTACTGCAGCTATAGTTCTAATTAAATCTTCTTGAGCTGTTGGTAAAGATAAGTGTTGTCTATCCATACCTTCAGATTCATATTCATCTGTTAATCCAACCACAACTATAACTTGCTTATCGGTATTTGCTGCAGCAGCTGCTTCTTCAAATACAGCCTTGTCATAACCATCGCCCTTTAGAGTATATCCTGGATGGAATTCATAATTAATATTTTCCATCTTTAGAGCATCTAATAGATTTACAAGTTTATATGGATTGATTCTAGATGATCCAGCTCCTTGATATCTAAATGTTTGAGCAAGCTCACCAATAACTACAACATCTTCAACCTTCTTTAGAGGTAGAACTTTGTTCTCGTTTTTAAGAAGAACTATACTTTCTTGAGCAGCACATCTTGCAACTTCGTGGGCCTTTTCGTAATCTGCCTTATAATTCTTTTTAAGATTTTTATCGCATAAATCAACAAGCGTTAAAACTCTCTCAACAACTTTATCCAACTCTTCCATAGAAAGTGAGCCATCATTAACTGCCTTTACTATTTCCTTGTCTGTTCTACCGCCACAAGCTGGCATCTCTAAATCAAGCCCTGCTCTAATACCTTGAACTCTATCATTAACTGCGTTCCAATCTGAAACAACTAATCCCTTATATCCCCATTCATCTCTTAGGATGTCTGTTAACAACTTTTTGTTATCTGATGAATATACGCCATTAACTCTATTGTATGAACACATAATTGTCCATGGTTGAGCCTTAACAGCTTCTTCAAATGGAGCAAGATAAATCTCACGCAATGCTCTTTCGTCAACGCACGCAGATATTGTCATTCTTAATTTTTCTTGGTTATTTGCAGCAAAGTGCTTTAAAGATGTACCAACGTTATATTTTTGGCATCTTTCAATATAGGCTCTTGCCATCTTTCCTGCAAGGAATGGATCTTCAGAAAAATACTCAAAATTTCTTCCACAAAGTGGAGATCTTTTAATATTTGTACCAGGTCCTAAAATAATTGAAACTTCTTGATCTTTACATTCAAAAGCGATTTGTTCAGCAATATCTGCAGCAACTTCTTCATTCCAAGATGTTGCCATATTAACAGCAGGTGGGAATGCAGTTGCTGGAAAGGATCTTTTAATTCCAACATCTGTATCGCTCTCATCTTCTTTTCTTAAGCCGTGTGGACCGTCAGAACATCTTGCTGATGGAACATTTAATCTTTCTATAGGTTTTGTCGTCCAGAAATCTAGTCCAGAACATAGTGAGGCTTTTTCTTCAAGTGTCATACTTGAAATAAGTCCCTTAACATCCATAATTAACTCTCCTTATAGTACTACTTTTGAATGATTGTTTTTACTTTCATCAATCGAACTGTATTCGATCTTTCTGCTTCATCTAACTTCATTGTAATATCCCCAATGGCTTCTTCTGTTTGTGGGATCATTACATATTCAAGAGCGTTTACTCTTCTTCTATTTTTCTCAATTTCAATTGCTAGCATGTTACAAGTTTTTTCTACTTGAGCAAGCTCTACTAGTTTTACTAGTAGTTCTGAAATTGTTGCGATTGAAGAATCCAATTCAGCAGTTACAGATGTAAATGAATATGGATACTTTTCTTTAGAATCGCTCTCTTCTATTGTTATCTTTGGCACAGATACAGCCATAACGTTTGCTGTATCTAACTTTAGAGAAACTTGAGTGCCTGGCATTGCAACAGCTTCTTGAATAGCTGCTTCATCAGATACAGATTTTGCAAGCAAGAACTTTGTTAATGCGTTTGCTAAATCCCCTTCTACCTCTTCTCTTAATCTCTTGTCTTCCTTTGCATAGCCAACGAATCGTCTAATCATTTCATCAGACTTATCTTTCAATAGCTTATGTCCACGTGATGCCATCTTTAAACGTTCTTTCAAACGTTTAAGTTCCATACGTGTAGGATTTACTCTTAGTTTCTCTGCCATATTCTACCTTTATTTCTTTATTGGATCGAAGTACTTTTCAAGCCATACATCTTTAATACGCTTCATTTCTGATCTTGGAAGAATTGTTAATAACTTCCAACCGATGTTTAGAGTATCTTCGATTGATCTATTTTCATTAAATCCTTGGTTAATATAAACCTTTTCAAACTCGTCTGCGAACTTTGCATATAACTTATCTACATCAGTTAAGGCTGAATCACCTAAAATTGCAGATAATTCTTTTGCTTCTTTACCTGTTGCATATGCAGCAAATAATTGGTTCATTTGGTTTGAGTGGTCTGCTCTTGTCTTGCCTTCACCAATACCTTTAGCTTTCAAACGAGAAAGTGATGGTAATACATCTATAGGTGGATTGTATCCTTTCTTGTATAAATCACGAGATAGGATAATTTGTCCTTCTGTAATGTATCCAGTTAAGTCTGGAATTGGGTGAGTTTTATCATCTTCTGGCATTGTTAGAATTGGGATTTGTGTAATAGAACCTTTGCATCCCTTAATTCTTCCTGCTCTTTCATACATAGTAGCAAGGTCAGTATATAGATATCCTGGATATCCACGTCTACCTGGAACTTCCTTTCTTGCGGCAGATACTTCACGCAAAGCTTCGCAGTAGTTAGTAATATCTGTCATGATTACAAGTACGTGCATTCCCTTTTCAAATGCTAAATATTCAGCTGTTGTTAGAGCCATCTTTGGTGTAGCTAATCTTTCAACGGCTGGGTCGTTAGCTAAGTTAATGTACATAACTGATCTTTCAATAGCACCTGTCTTTCTGAAATCTTGCATGAAGAATTCAGCTTCTTCATATGTAATACCTAAAGCAGCAAATACAACGGCGAACTTTTCATCTGCACCTAAAACCTTTGCTTGTCTTGCGATTTGAGCAGCAAGTTCAGCGTGTGGAAGACCAGAAGCACTAAATACTGGCAACTTTTGTCCTCTAACTAGTGTGTTTAGACCGTCAATTGCAGATATACCAGTTTGAATAAATTCATCTGGATAATCTCTAGCTGCTGGGTTAATTGGTTGGCCGTTAATATCCATCTTCTTTTCTGGAATGATTGGAGCGCCACCATCTTTAGGATTACCAAGACCATCAAATACTCTACCTAGCATATCTTCAGATAAAGAAACTGTTAAGCTCTTTCCTAAGAATCTTGCTTTTGATGTAGACATTTGAATACCTTGTGCGTTTTCAAACAATTGGACCATGGCCTTATCGCCGTTTACTTCCAATACTTTACCTTTTCTAATTGAGCCATCTGCACCTGCGATTTCTACAAGTTCATCGTATGTGACGCCTTCTACGCCATCTACTAACATAAGTGGTCCAACGATTTCTCTAATTGTCTTATACTCTTTTAACATTTTGGCCTCCTTACTCGTCCTTGTATGTATCAGCAAGTTGTTGCTTCATTTCTTTTTCAATTTGAGCATACTTTTGATCAACTTCATCTTCTGTTACGTATTTTGCTCTACCAATTGCTTCTTTAGCTTTAATAGAAATAACATCATTCAAATCTGCGTCATTATCTAAAGCGATTAAAGATTCATGGTGGCAATTCAAGATAAGTTTTAACATCTTGTATTGCTTATGCATACTTGCGTATGTATCAACCTCATCAAAAGCGTCTTGTTGTAGATAGTCTTCTCTTAATGATTTAGCTGTTTCCATCAAAACTCTATCTTTATCTGAAAGCGCATCAATACCAACTAATCTAACAATTTCGTTTAATGATGATTCTTCTTGTAATATTGCCATAGCTTCTGTTCTAAGTTCTGCCCATTCAGAATTGATATGATCTCTATACCAATCGTTCAACTTGTCTAGATACAAAGAATATGATTGAATCCAGTCAATTGCTGGGAAGTGTCTCTTGTATGCCAAAGATGAACTTAATCCCCAGAATACTTTTACAATTCTAAGTGTAGCTTGTGTAACTGGCTCAGATAAGTCGCCTCCTGGAGGTGATACAGCTGAAATAGCTGTAACTGAACCTGTTCTTTCATCAGAACCAAGTGTCTTTACGATACCTGCTCTTTCATAATATCCTGCCAAACGTGATGATAGGTAAGCTGGATAACCTTCTTCACCTGGCATTTCTTCCAAACGTCCTGACATTTCTCTTAATGCTTCTGCCCATCTTGAAGATGAGTCAGCCATAATAGCAACGTTATATCCCATATCTCTAAAGTATTCGGCAATCGTGATACCTGTATACATAGAAGCTTCTCTTGCTGCAACTGGCATATCTGATGTGTTGGCAATAAGAACTGTTCTCTTCATTAATGGTTCCCCTGTTTTTGGGTCGATTAATTCTGGGAATTCGTTTAAAACGTCTGTCATTTCGTTTCCACGTTCTCCACATCCTACATACACAATGATGTCAGCATCTGACCATTTTGCTAATTGGTGTTGTACAACTGTCTTACCTGAACCGAATGGTCCTGGGATACAAGCTGCACCACCCTTTGCAACTGGGAAGAATGTATCAATTGTTCTTTGTCCTGAAACTAGAGGAACAGTTGGGTTAATCTTAGATTTATATGGTCTGCCTCTCTTAACTGGCCACTTTTGACACATAGTAATCTTTACATCGCCCTTTTGAGTAGCAACTGTGCATACAACATCGTCGATTGTGAATTCACCGCTCTTTATGTCCTTAATTTCACCTTCTACATTAAATGGAACCATAATTCTGTGTTCAACAACTTTTGTTTCTTGAACAACACCTACAATATCTCCAGCAACAACTTTGTCGCCCTTTTGCATTGTAGCTTTGAATTCCCATTTCTTTTGATGGTCTAATGCTGGCATTGATACACCACGAGTAATTCTATTGCCGGCTGCTTTTACTAAGCCAACAAGTGGTCTTTGAATACCATCATAGATACCTTCAATGATGCCAGGTCCTAATTCAACTGAAAGTGGCATCCCTGTAGATTCTACTTTTTCACCAGGTCCCAAACCAGAAGTCTCTTCGTAAACTTGGATAGATGCTCTATCGCCACGTAATTCGATAATTTCACCAATAAGGTTTTTATCTGATACACGAACAACGTCGAACATTCTACAGTTCTTAAGTCCTTCTGCCACGATTAATGGTCCTGATACTTTAACAATTCTTCCAACTTCTTTTTCCATTTTTAATCTTCCTTGTTAAATAAAATATCTGTACCAATAGCTTTCTCAACATCTCTCTTAATTCCTTCAATGCCATAGCCTGTTGTGCCATGAGATGATGGAATTGGAATGATAGCTGGATAAGCCTTTGTCTTGTATTTTGTCAATAATTGATCAATTTGTTGAGCTAAGTCTTCTGTGATAAAGATAATGGCATATTCTTTAGCTAATGACTTAACTAGCTTTTCTGCCTCATTTGATGAATCTGCAGAAAACACATCCATACCAATTGCTTTAAAAGCAAGTATTAAATCTTTATCCCCGATTACCGCAATCTTTCCACTATGCATAATAATCCCTTAGCCTTTGTTTGATGATATTTACATCTATCTTGTTTTTGATAAGAATCAATATCATACGAACTACTTTTATTTCGATTTTCTTTGCAACGTAATATCCAGCCAATGGTGCTACTGAAAATACGTCATTTCTGTCTTGTTTAAATATGCCAATTAAATAGTTATCCCATGCTGTTTCAAATGGTACTAAATCCTTTGGATTTATTGTCTCAACTATATTGGCATAACTTGTATATCTTAATTTTTCAAGTAAAGTATCTATAGGTTGATCGTATAATGCTTTAAATGTGTCATAAGATATTTCTCCACCTTCAATAAAATCTTGTTCATAAGCTTTTAAATCAAAGCCAATGTTTTTATATCTTATAAAGTTAGAGATATTTGAAAAGTCTATATTTGCTTTATAGTACTTAACCATACTTGGTGCTTTTGAAGATTTCAAAACCTTGCAAATGTCTTCATACATAGCCTTATCTAAAGTGACATCAATCGTTCTTGGACTCTTATCGCCCATAGCACGCTTTGAGTCTATCTCTGATAGCGCTTTTGCCATTATTGGAGATAATGAAGAATAGTTATCATTAAAGATATATGTCTTTAAATCCTCTATTTCAATTAATCCTTTTGGCGCAAGCATGAAAGATATGTCTCCGTTCTCATGCATGTATTTAGCTTTTACAAGAGCTTTAGCATTATGATAGTCATTCTTCATTAAGAAAGTTTCTAGTGCCATCTTTGGAACTATACTTTCTGCCATAAATTGAGCTACCTTATTGTCTTCAGCACTTAGTATTTTTTCAAAGTCATAAGCATCTGCAAGCGTGCCAGCACCATATCCTGACTCTATTAAAACTCTTACAGCTTCCTCTAGAGTTTGAGAATACACCATACGGTTGATTTTATCTTGAGATAAAAATCCGTTTTCTAGTGATTTAACACGTGCATTAGAATAGACTAATGAATTGCTCGCCATCTTACTCTCCAAATAATATCTTTGCTAATTTTTCTTCTTGCTCATCTCTGATTTGTTCAAATTCAAGAGCAAATGTTAAGTTCTTATCGAACTTCTCTCCACAAAGCATTACACCGCCATCAAAATCGCCAAAATCTTTAGATAGTTTTAGCTTTTTGCCAATGCTATCTAATTCCTTTTGTGTGATAATGTCCTTGTCCTTTTGACAAATAATAACAACATCGTTATCTTCAGCACTTGACTTAATCATGTTCTTGATTAAATTCAAATATGCCTTTTTGTCATTCTTTCTCATATAATCAGCAACTGAATTAAATACGCCATCTACAAGCTCTGTCTTTTTAGACAAGATAAGCTTTTTGCAATCTAGATTTGCAACCATTGCACGACGTTTTTTAATTTCGTCTGATTGGACATCTCCCTTTGGAAGATTTTCATCAGCATATTCTTTAGCAGTATTTTTTGCTGCCTCTAAAATTGCGTCTGCTTCCTTTTGGGCTTTAGAGACATTCTCATTAGAAACGTCTAAGGCGTCTTTGATGATCTTCTCTATAATTACTTCCTTATTATTCATGTTTTCTCCTCTAAACTATTAGATAAAGATAATAGCTAAGAATGATACTAATAATGCAAGTAAGGCATATGTTTCAACCATAACTGTTAATAGTAAGCCCTTACCTGATTCTTCTGGCTTTTTACCAACCATGTTAATAGCTGCAACTGCACACTTTCCTTGGTATAGACCAGAAACTAAACCTACGATAGCCATTGGTAAAGATGCCATAGCATAAGCCCATCCCTTTCCTACTTCCAATTCAGCGCCTGTTCCACCCATAATTCCAGATGTTAGTAAAACCATGAACGCAATAATAAGTCCATAAATGCCTTGTGTACCTGGTAACAATTGAAGAATTAATACCTTACCAAACTTGCTTGGATCCTCTGTTGTTACTCCTGCTGCTGCTTGTCCTGCAATACCAACACCGATTGCAGATCCACATCCAGCCATTGCAGCTGCCAATGCTGCGCCTATTAAGGCAATCGCCATACCACTCATTGTTATTTAACCTCCTGAGTTTTTTCATTGTTAATGTAATAATATTTCATTTCACTGCCAAGTGGTCTAAATAATGAACCACCACCAGTATAGAATTTCCCGAAGAATTCTACGAATTGCAATCTTGAATTGTGTACATATGCACCCAATGCGTTAATAGCAATATTAAATGTGTGACCAATTATTGCTATGATTGCAATTACTATAAATCCTGCAAAACCACCACCAAGTAATCCTGCAATAGATGTTCCGATTTGGTTAAATACCATACCAATTACGGCTGTTGCTAAACCTAAACCGAAGATACGTGTATAAGACATTAAATCTGAGAAGAAATTAATAATGTCATATAAAGATGCTAAAGCACCTGTAACTTTAGCTGCGCCCTTTTTACCTAAAGCACCGCTCATCATCAATAAAACGGCACCAATTGCTAATAATACAATTCCTATTGTCTTTATAAATGCAGGAGCTGTCTTTACAAGCATTGGAAGCGCAAAGCCACCAAGACCAACAACTAGGAAGAACCAACAGAATGATGTAATTCCACCTAAAATGTTTTTAGCTTTAAATTCTGCAAATGCTTTAATAAATGTACCAAATAGCATTTGGAAAATACCCATACCAAGCGATAGATATAACATGTTCATTGGTGAATCAATTGGGTTGAACCAATACCAAATTCCTAAATCTTTAGCATTTAATCCAAAATAACTACCAAACAAGAATCCCCAAATAATTGTTGAAATACCGCCCATAAATATAATCTTTATTAAGTTAGATTGTCCTTTCTTTGGCTTTGTAATTAATAAAACTATTCCAGTTAAAATAGTTAACACTAAACCATACCCTGCATCAGATAACATCATTCCATAGAATAGGAAGAAGAAGAATGCAACAAATGGGTTTGGATCAATTTCTTTATACGCTGGAGATGAGAACATATTTGTAACGGATTCGTATGGAGCAACAACTTCGTTATTTTCACAATATGTTGGAACGCGCTCTCCATCAACTGGATCACGAATGATATAAGATAAAGCAAGTGGAGATTCCTCTAAAGCTTTATCCAAATCTTGTGAGTTCTTGGCTGGAACCCAACCTTCTAATAGATATGAAGTTTGTGTAGATACAGTAAAGCCTTCACACTCAACTTTTCTAACTTCTAATGAATAGAAATCATACAATCTTTGTGCGTTGAACAAAATTTGTTCATCTTTAATTGCTTCAAAATAAATATCTATTATCTTTTCTTCGTTTTCTTTTATCTTTCTTTGAGCATCATTAATAATATCTGATGCATATCCATCATAATTTAGTGAACAAACAGAAAACTCCATTTGAGTTAATATCTCTTGAATTTCTTGTTCATTCTCTTTTAAATACATTATTGCAATATTAATATATTTTTCATCCTTGAAAACTTCAACATATGCACCCTTTTCTTCAAGTGCGCTAACTTGGTTTAGTCCTTGAAGTGTTATTGTGCCTAATGCAATAATTACGTTTTTAGTGCTCTTAAAGCTATTTAATTTAGCAGTAACTGCACTATATGGAGCTAATTGATTTTGAATACCAAGATATTTTGTGTTTTCACTCTTTAATTCAATAATCTCTTCGCTATATTTTTCCAACTTCTCTACGATATCGAAAACTTCTTTTTCAACATCTAAAGATGCTGCAAATTCATCAAATGTTAAACTCTTTTTAGGAATTAACAATCCAGATGTCTTAACTGGCTTAAATTCAAAATTCTTTGCTTTAGCATTAGCGCTAACAACTTTTTCTGTTTCTGCAAAAAAGTCAAACAAGAACTCTAATTTTGTTAGTTTTCTTGTATATTCATTAATCTTATTTTCGTCTAGAATATATTGAGTATTATCTAGTTTTTTTGCAAGAGAAACTTCTACACAACCCATTCTGTGCAAAATCTTCATCAATGCGGATTTTTCAGAATTGTTGCCGAAAAGCAACAATTTCTTCATATCACTTACCATACTTTTGAGTCATGCTCCCAATAATAAATTCTATAGCCTTATCTACGTTCTTTTGAGATGCCTTAGTAATCTCTTCAGCTTGCTTTTCTGATTCTTCAATTGCTTTTTGTGCAGCAATACCAGCTTCAGAGAAAGCCTCATTTGTCTTTTGTGCAATAGCAAGTTGAACCTTTTTCTTTTCGCTCTCTATTAAAATCGCTGCATCTTCTTTAGCTTTTGCAACAATTTCTTTAGATCTAACTTGAGATTCTTTAATAATAGCCTCTGCCTTATCTTCAGCTTCGATAATGTTATTGATTACTTCCTCAACCATAATTCAACCTCTATTTGAAATATTTAGCTTCTATTTCTGAAATCTTGTTAATTCTATTTGTATGTCTTCCGCCTTCGAATTCTGTTTCTAACCATTTCTTTGTCATCTCAGCTGCAAGTTCTGGAGAAACTACTCTTCCGCCCATAGCTAGGATGTTTGCGTTGTTATGACGCTTAACCATCTCTGCTGTAAACATATCATGAGCAACAGCTGCTCTAATACCTTTAACCTTATTTGCAGCAATTGAAATACCAATTCCTGTTCCGCATAAAACAATACCTAAATCAGCCTTACCTTGAGAAACAGCCTCAGCTACTTTTAATGCGTAATCTGGATAATCTACAGAATCTGTTGAATAACAACCAAAATCTTCTACTTCAATATTCTTTTCTTTTAAAACTTCTAAAACTGCTGGCTTAATTACAATTCCGCCATGATCGCAACCAATTGCTATTTTCATATTTACCTCTTGTCGTGCCTTATATTTATATAATTATAAATAATCGTACCAAAAAGAATTATACCAAAAAATAAAGGCGGTATCAATACTAGATACAACGCCTTATGCCAATTAACATTTCATTAATGCCGCTTATCTTTTAGATTTTGTTGGCTGCGCGTTTTTGCGCATTTTTGCGCACTTTTGCGCACTTTTGCGCATTTCGGCCTATTTTTTGCGCATTTTTCTCTTCAAACTCTCTAAATTATGCTAATTTTGAAATAATTACGTTAATAGATTCTTTAATTTGATCTGCCGTTTTTAAATAAACTTCTAAACTTTGGCCATATGGATCAATTATCTCACCTTTATTTGCAAGTTCGTTCATAGTAAATAATTTTTTAGAATCAACTTTCCCTTCAAGCGCCTTTTTGTGAGATGAAGTCATACAAATGATATAATCTGCATCATCTACAGCCTCTTTTGTTAATGGTTTTGATTCACTTTCAAATTCTATATCCATACTCAAAAGTGCACTTTTTGCGCCGCTAGAGATAGGATCGCCTTTTTCACAATACAAGCCAAAACTGTCAACTTCAACATTTTCAACGTTGTGTTTCTTTAATGCATCCATCATAATAGCTTGAGCCATAGGAGATCTACAAGTATTTCCAGAACATACAAATATTACCTTCATACTCTAACTCCTCCAGCTGCTTTATTAACTCTATTCATAACAGAGGCATTTTTACCATCTTGGCCAAAATCTTGACAAATAATATAATCCGCAATTCTTTGTCCTTCATGCATTGAAGCAAAGATATTTCTCATTGTTTCATCAGCATCAAGACCCACATCTATATATCTTTGACCTGTCAATTTCTTTATAACATCATCTCTTGCAATGATAATTGGATTCATGCCTTCATTGCGCACTCTATCGTACTCTTGAATCATAGATTCAAAGCTATTTGCTATTACCATTGTACAAGATGGCGCATAATGCTTATATTTCATACCAGGCGCTTTAGCTATTGTTACCTTCCCTTTGAAAGATTCGCATGCGCCTAGAACGTTGGCTATCATCTCTTGAGTAATGCCACCTGGTCTTAAAATTGTTGGAATAGATTGCGTCATATCTACAATTGTAGATTCAATACCTACATCAGATGGCCCACCTTGAATAATTAAAGGAACTCTTCCCTGCATATCTTCATAAACATCTTCTGCATTTGTTGGGCTAATATGGGTAGAAACATTTGCAGATGGCGCTGCAATTGGGCAATTACAAGCTCTTAAAAATGCGTTTGCAACTTTATGCGATGGCATTCTAATGCCAACCGTATCTAGCCCACCAGTAACTTCTTTAGGAATAGATGGAGCTTTTGGCATAATAATCGTTATAGGCCCTGGCATGAATGTATCTATTAATAGCTTTGCATCATCTGAAATATAAGATACTAAATCTTTGATTTGATCTTTCGAATAAATATGAACTATCAATGGGTTATCTGAAGGTCTTCCCTTTGCTAAATATATCTTTTTAACAGCATCGACATTAAAAGCGTCAGCACCCAACCCATACACTGTTTCTGTTGGGAAAACAACCACTTCACCAGCCTTTATTAACTCGGCTCCTAATTCTATTGCTTTTTGTCCTTCAAGTAATTTTGTTTCCATCGTTATAATTTTACCCACATTGAATAAATAAAGCAACCAAAGAAAAATTGCCATTATTTACTGAGTGTTAATTTTATGCTAAAATTACTAATGTTAGGTTCATAATCACGGGGGATTTATGGGTAAAACAGCCAAAAAGGATGATTCTATTATTTATCTAGAGGGCGTTCAAAAAGAAATTCAAGATCATTTACACATTTTGAATAAGACATCGTCTACAATTTTGCCTAGGTTTATTGCATTTGCAAAACTACCTAGCATTGAGGCTTTTATGCCATCTTTAGAGGATGAGTTAAACGAAAAAGATTTAACTCAAGAAGAAAGAGATGCCCTACTTCATCAAAACGAAGAAGAAGTTATCCAAGAAGAAACAAATGAGGATATAGTTGAAGAACCAGTCGTTGAAGATATAAAAGAAGAACCTCAAATTGAAGAAGAAATAGAAGAACAACTTCCTGAAGAAATCCAAGAAGAACAAGAACAAATCGTCGAAGATATAAAAGAAGAAACAATCGACGAAGAACAAATAAAAGCTGAGGAAGAAGCGCGTATTAAGGCTGAAGAAGAAGCAAAGGCTAAAGCCGAGGAAGAGGCCCGTATCAAAGCTGAAGAAGCGGCAAAGGCTAAAGCTGAGGAAGAAGCCCGCATCAAAACCGAAGAGGAAGCACAAGCTAAAGCCGAGGAAGAAGCTCGCATTAAAGCTGAAGAGGAAGCAAAGGCTAAAGCTAAGAAAGAGGCTACTTCAAACGAAACGCAATCAAGTAAAGTTATTAATTTTGAAACTCTAAAGAACAAGAGAAAGCCTACAACTATAGTAAAGAAATCTACTATGATGAAAGGTGGTGTTTCTGCTGCTTTAATGGAAAGCCAAAAACTAAAGGAAGAATTAGAGTCAATCAAGAAAGAAGAAGCACAAGAAAGAGCTCAAAAGCGTAAAGAAGAATTAGAAAAAGAAGAACAAGAAAGATTGGCTAACGCCATCTTGATAGGTAATACTAAAAAACCAAGTCCTGAACTTGGCAAGTTTGAAATACAATTATCTAACGATAAAGAAAAACCATTCAAGTTTGTCCTAAAGACAGAAAAAGGCAAAGTTGTATTTGAAACTGCTCCAATGAAAACAAAGCCAAACGAATTAACTGCTGTAATGTTTAAAGACATAATGGCAAATGGATCTTTTGCTTTTATGAGAACAAACACAGGATTCTTCTTTAAGATATTAGATTCTCGTCAAAGAGTATTCTGCACTTCTCGCGCATACCCAACAACTCTTGATGCGCAAAAAGCCGCAGCGCTAATAAAAAAATATGGTCTTAGCGCAAATTACATTGACGATAAAACCATATAAATTATTTGAATCAATCTTTGGGTTCTTAGGAACCCATTTTTTTATACTCTTGCTTCTATAATTGTCATTCTGCCTTTTAGCGTATAATTGCATCCAGCAGGAATAAAACATGTATCTCCTAAATCTAGAGTCTCTAAATTACCATCTACAACAACTCCACCATTTCCTTCAACTACAGTTATTGATGCAAAAGAAGAATCATCAACTTCGATTTCTACTTCTCCATCTACTTTAATCTCTGTTGTTGTGAAATACTTGCATGAAGCTAATTGCTTTCTATTTTCATCAATCACTTTAACTTCTTCATTTACTTTGCATACTTTTGTTGGGTCGATAACTTTTAAAGATTTATCTATGTGTAGCTCTCTCTTTTTACCAAACTTATCTACTCTATCGTAATCATACAATCTATATGTTAATGAAGAGTTTTGTTGAACTTCACAAATTAATAAACCACCACAAATAGCATGAACTGTTCCAGCTGGAATATAAATACAATCTCCCTTCTTAACTTCTATAAAGTTCAAAAGCTCAATTATTCTATTTTCTCTTAGTGCCTTTTCTACATCTTCTATAGAATATGGTTCTTTAAATCCGCAATATACACCGCCGCCATCTACAGCATCAACGATATACCACATTTCGCTCTTTCCAAATTGCCCTTCGTTTTTAAGCGCATATTCATCAGAAGGATGGACCTGTATAGACAAATTTGTCTTGGCGTCGATTAATTTTATAAGAATTGGGAAAAATTGAAAATCTAGAGCCTTCTTGCCCTTCATTTGTGGCTTCATCTCTAGAACGCTAGATAAAGTTTTGCCAACATATTCACCATTAGCAACAATAGATTCGCCTTCTTTATGACAAGACAATTCCCAGCTTTCAGCTATGATATCTTTGTCTGTGTGCTTATTCCAAACTCTTCTTAATGTGTTTCCGCCCCAAATATAGTCTTTTGTTGCTGGAATCAATTTCATTGCGTACATATATTACCTCTTTGGCAAAGTTATTATAAATGTAGTTCCCTTGCCTAATTCACTTTCTATTTTAATTGTTCCTTTATGATCTTCAACAACTTGTTTTGCAATAGACAATCCAAGTCCTGTTGATGATTCGCCTGTAAATGCTGTTCCTCTTGATTCATCTACTCTATAGAATCTTTCAAAAATCTTTTCGTGGTTTTCTTTTGAAATGCCGATACCATTATCTTGTACCTTCAAAACCACACTATTTTCTTGGTCTTCTATAGTTACAACTACTTCGCCATTTGGCTTATTATATTTGATGGCATTTGAAACTAAGTTCTTTATAAGCATCATAAGCTCTTTATAGTTACCGTAAACCATGCTTTCGCCATCAATTTTTATAGTTATATTATTCTTTTTCGCGATAATGCGCAACTCATCAATAGTTTCTTCGCATAAATTTCTTAAAGAAATTTCTTCTTTTTGAATACCACTTACTTGAGAATCCATCTTACTCAATTGGAGCATCTCATCAATTAAGCACTTCATCTTTATAGCATTATCTTGTATTTCTTTCGTGCACTTATCTAATTGTTTTTCTGAAGGTTTTCCCATAGATAGGATTTCTGAATATCCAGATATAGCAGTTAGCGGAGTCTTTAACTCATGTGATGCATTAGCAAAGAAATCTTGCTTTGCCTTTGCCGTCTTAACTTGCTCTGTTACATCTGTTGCAACCATAAGCATATACATATCTAGATCTTCGCTTTGTGGTGGGAAAATTGTTTCAACATGCAAATATCTTCCATTTACTTCGTTGTCAAAACTTGTTGGTGTTGCAGACTTTAAAGATCTTTTAAACATCGCATATTCGTCTGCATATTTTTTTAAGAATTCTTTTGATGGAGTCTCATTATTTAAAACTTCAATACCAAAGAATTCATAAGCTTTTGTGTTAGAGAAAATGATGTCGCCCTTTTTATCAAAACCAACCACGCCCTGTGTAATTGATTCCAAAAGCACATTCATATTATGCATAGTATCATTAATAACAGAACCAAGGTTTGCAATTTCTTCAACCATTTTGTCTGCTTGAGATGGGATTAAATACTTGTTTACTTGAGCCTTTTTAAATGTACCTTCTCTGATATCACTCATCATGTTTTGAACATTTGTTAATGGCTCCATAGAAGCTCTTATATTTACAACCATAACAACTGCAATTGCAACTGCAACTAATAGCCAAAATGCCACCAATGTTGCCATTAAAATAGCAAATGCCTTTGAGCTTACGATAGATTTTGTTGAAAGTCTTACTATCACAAATCCATTAGAATCTACTTTATTGTTAACTGCAACCTTTACATAATGCGTAAACATCTGTGCACCATTTGCATACACAATTGCATATTTATCTCTTGTCGCATTAAAATCATCTGTCAAAATTGAACTAATTGAATCATCAAAAAATAATGTTGTATCTTTTAATTCATATAAAGATGTATCGCCAATTGCTTCGCCTTTTGAATTATAAATCGTTATATTTATAGTAATACCTTTTTTCTGAGCAATAAAACTTTCCATTTTATTTAAGCTATCAAATCTTGTAACTTGATCTACGATAACATCTGAAAATTCTTTAACTTCAGTTTCGGTATCATTTAGACTAACAACAATAAACGACCCCACTACTGCGGCCGTTATTAAAAACACGGCGATTGCCATGTAGATGACAACTCGTCTTAAAACTTTATTTCTCATCTATATCACTTAGAGAAAATTTGTATCCCACTCCTCTAACTGTTTTAATATATGGTGTAGATGTATATACGCCAAGTTTTGCTCTTAAAGACTTGATGTGCATATCTAAAGTTCTAGTCTCACCTACGAAATCATATCCCCAAACTTCTTTTAAAATAACTTCTCTTGGGATAACTATATCAATTCTATTAATTAATAGTTTTAGTAAATTGTACTCTTTTAGAGTAATTACAACATGTTGTCCATTTACTGTTACAATATGTTCAGCATCGTTAATAACAATTTCGCCAGCCTTCAAAATAGAAGAATCAGCCTTTCTATATGAAACCTTTCTAAGGTTAGCTTTAACTCTAGCGATTAACTCTAACATACCAAATGGCTTAGCAATATAATCGTCAGCGCCGATGTCTAATCCACGAACCTTGCTATCTTCGTCACCTTTTGCAGATGCAATAATAATAGGAATACTGCTCGTTGCTTGATCAGACTTTAATTGTTTTAAAGCTGTAAGTCCATCAATGCCAGGTAACATAATGTCTAAAATGATTAGATTTGGCTTGTTAACTTTGATTTCTTCAAACATGTCTTCTGCACGAGTGAAACTTTTGCAAATAAACTCATCGTTGTCGAAGGCCATTTCGTACAAATCTCTAATGCTGTTATCATCTTCAACTACAAAAATAGAATATTTCATAATTACTTCCTTTATCAAAGATAATTTTAGCATATTGTAAAATAGATGTAAACACACAAAAAGCGTAAAAAAAAGAGGAAGAAACTTCCTCTTTTTAATGGAACCGG
>CAMOQV010000014.1 GCA_946623205.1 uncultured Clostridia bacterium | reverse complement strand
ATGCTGGTTGAATAGACGAGTATCCATATTTTTTCTTAATCTTATCTATAGATTTAGAAAGCTCTGTATCTTTAGTAAAATCATTTCCAAACATACTCAATTGCACTTCAGGCGAAGTAGACATCTTTGTTGTGCCTAAAGATATTAATCTTACTGGATTTGAAGGAGTAGAATCCAATATTTGCTTTGCGCCTTCAAAAAGGCTTCTTGAAGCGCATGTTGGCGGAATGTTTAGTTGTTTGCCGTAGAATTCAAAATCGTCGTATTTTAGCCCTAAATAAATGCCTGTTGTTACGGCATTTAAATTAACTAATCTATTTGAAATCAATTCGCATAAAGAACGAATTACGCAAAGTTTATCTTCTTTAGTAACTAAATCTCTATATGTAGTTACTGAATTTGAGATTTGTTTTACTTGGCCTTGTTTGTCACAAAGCTTTACTGGTTCATCATCAAGCCCATTTGCCCAATCTACATACATAACGCCATTAACACCAAAATGCGTACGCATAACATTTCTATCTGTATATGCTAAATCTCCAATAGTGTGAATATTCATCTTTGCAAGATGAGCTGTTGTTCTTCTTCCTATCATAATCATGTCAGAAGCGGGAAGTGAATAAATCTTTTCTTTATAATTATCTCTTGAGATAACAGTTGTAGCATCAGGCTTTTTCATGTCAGAGCCAAGCTTTGCAAATACCTTATTAAACGAAACGCCGGCAGATATTGTGATTCCTAATTCATCTTTGATGATTTGTCTTAATTTGTTGGCTATTTCTTCGCCATCTCCAAATATTTTAGAATGAGTAACATCAAGCCAGCATTCATCCATACCGAAGCATTCAACTCTATCTGTGAACCTAGAGTATATTTCAAATAACTTGTTTGAATATTCTATATATTTGTCATATTCGGCAGGGACAATTAATAAATCTGGGCATTTTTGTTTAGCTTCCCAAATAACATCGCCAGTGGATACTCCATATTTTTTAGCTTCTTGGGATTTTGCTAAAACAATACCATGACGTTTTTCAGGATCTCCACAGACCGCAATAGGCTTATTCCTGTATTCAGGATGAAGTTTAGCAGATACCGATGCAAAGAAATTATTAGCATCACAATGTAGAATTACTCGATCTTTTATCATGGTAAGACCATTATACACCTATAATATATAAAAGTAAACATTTGTTCGCTTTTGAAATGTAAAATATTTGGACAAAAAAATATCCCTCCAAAGGAGGGATGTTAATGAAATTTTACCTAATTAGAATTTTGAAACATCAAGATTGTTTAGATATTCAGTTAATCTTGCTTTTGTTTCAGGGTTTCTTAGACCAAATTCAACTAAAGCTTCAACTAAACCAACTTTATCTCCAATATCATAACGTCTAGCTTCAAAATCATAAGCATAAGCGCCAACAGAATCTGCCATTAATTGGATTGTATCTGTAATGTACTTTTCGCCATTTGGAGATACTGGAGTTGCGTCGATGTAATCAAATACATCTGGAGAGATTACATATCTTCCTAATGATGCCAAAGTTGAAGGGCATTTTTCTATAGGTGGTTTTTCAACAAAGCCTTTAATCTCTGTTAATCTACCATCTACAACGCCAGGAACAACAACGCCATATTTAATTGCTAGTTCTTTTGGCATTGATTGGCAACCAACAATAGTTCTTTCAACTTTTTCATATGCATCGATTAATTGCTTTGTAACAGGCTTTTTATCTGCATACATTAAATCGTCACCATATAGAAGAGCAAAAGGTTCACCATTTGCAAATTCTTTAGCGATAAGAACCGCATTAGCTGTGCCGTTCATTACATGTTGATATTCAAACTTAATGTTTGCCATATTAGTTGGCTCTTGAACTTTTGCTAATAAATCTGGTTTATTTACTTTTCTTAATTGATCTTCAAGCTTTTTCTCTTCAGAAAAATGATCGATTATAGATTGTTTTCTATCTGAAATAATAATTAGTACATCTGTGATTCCGCTATCTACGCATTCTTTTACTATTAATTGTAAAGATGGAATATCAATAATAGGGAACATTTCTTTTGGAATAGCCTTTGTAGCAGGCAAGAAACGTGTTCCAAAACCTGCGCAAGGAATAACTGCTTTTGTAACTTTTTGCATATACTTTCTCCTTGTAGTCTATTAAATTATATCGCTATAAATACTACTTGTCAAAATACGCTTGACTTAGAGTTTTAAGGTGGTATAATAAAATCAAAGGTCAAAGAAAGTCAAACTTTTGAGACAATATGAAAAAAGGAGCAGATAGGCTTGAATATATCAGATATTATTGAAGAATTTATAAAGTCTACATTGGGTGACGAAGAGAAGTTACAATTATCAAGAAATGATCTTGCTAACTATTTTGCTGTAGCCCCAAGCCAAATCAACTACGTATTATCTACGCGTTTTAATGTAGATAAGGGATTCGTGGTTGAATCTAAAAGAGGTGGCGGTGGTAGTGTAACTATTATTCGTATCTCTCAAAATGCTGAAGATATTATTCCAAATATATTAAAGGAAGTAGATAAGGTAAATGAATTAACCTTTAATAAGGCATCAGACATATTAGACAGACTTGAGTTTGAACAAATAATTGACGAGAGAGAAAAAGAAATAATAAAGACTGCCATTTCAGATAAAGCGCTTGCGCTGCCAATGAAGACTGATGGGTTGAGAAAGAATATTTTTAAAGAGATATTGATAGGATTGATGAGGAGATAATATGTACAAAAGTCAAAAACTATGCGATTGTTGTAAGAAAAATATCGCGAACTATTTTTATAAAGAATACGTAAATGGGCAAAAGTTAGATATTGCTTTATGTGAAGAGTGTAATGCAAATTCTAATATTGCTGAGCATTACAATGTATTTATGTCTTCGCTATTTAATGATTTTATGCCATCACCTTATCAACCTTTAAAAGTAGCAAGAAAAACATGTAAGTGTGGATGCACAGAAGAGGATATTTTGTCTACTGGAAGATTTGGATGCAGCGAATGCTATAAAACATTTTCAAATATAGTTGATGCGTACGTAAATAAATTAGGTGGTAGGACGTATGCAGGCAAGATGCCAGAGCATGTAATATCTAAGAGTGTAAAGGCTCCAACGCTTGATGAAAAGATACAAGAATTGCAAGCAAAGATGAACGCAGCTGCAAAAGCTGAAAATTATGTGCTAGCAAAACAATACAAAGATGAACTACAAAAACTTTTAGCAAGGAGGGGTTAATGAATATTTTTAGTACTACAGTTGTATCAACAAGAATTAGATTAGCAAGAAATATTAATTCATTGCCATTCCCAAGAATGCTAAAAGGGGAAGAAGAAATATATTCAGTATTATATGCTGGTGTTAAAAAAGCATGCGATAAGGTCTTTTCAAATGATTATTATTCTATGGCAACAATTGAGCCACTAAAAGCTCAGGCTTTAGTAGAAAGACATTTGATAAGCAAAAATCTTGTGAAATCAAAATATGGTGCTGCATTTATATCAAAGCCAGAAGATATATCTGTTATGGTAAATGAAGAAGATCATTTAAGAATCCAAAGCATCTTAAGAGGATTCCATCTTGAGGATGCATATAATAATGTTGCCAAAGTAGATGCTGAACTAAAGAAAAATTTAGATATAGCATTTGATTCAAGACTTGGATATTTAACATCTTGCCCAACAAATTTGGGTAGTGGAATGAGAGCTTCTGTTATGTTATTCTTGCCAGGATTAACAATGACAGGCAAAATTGAAGCTTTGATATTGAAATATCAAGGTGCTGGAATTACAATAAGAGGGATATATGGCGAAGGATCAAAAGCCGAAGGCTATATGTACCAAGTGTCTAACCAAGCTGCAATATCGTTAAGCGAAAGCGAGATATTGAATATGGTTAAAAAGGTTGTAGAAACAATAGTAAATCTTGAAGATGTTGCAAGAAAAGAAATAGCTACAATTCAAGGTTTGGACTTAAAAAATAGCATTATGATTTCTTATGGCATATTGAAATATGCATGTAAGATGTCATCGCAAGAGCTTATGCAAAATTTAGCATTAGTTAAATTGGGCGTAGCGTTAGGCTATTTAAATATTGATATAGAAAAACTAAACAACTTGACTATCAATACTCAGCCTGCAATGATGTGCTTTATAACAAAAAAGAATATGAATGCAGAGCAAAGAGATATCGCAAGAGTAAAGATGGTTCAAGATACCTTAAATAAGGAGGGCGTATAAAATGTTTTTAGGATACAGTAATGAATGCAAAAAAGTAATTGATAGGGCAAAAGGATATGCTATATCTTCAGGCGGTTTACTTGGAACAGAGCATTTAGTTGCAGCTATGTTAAAAGTTGACGAATCACCTGCTGGCCAATATTTGAGAAATATTGGTGTTGACGTTGAAAGATATATGCACATTATTCCATTTAAGAATGAAAAGCAAGCTGGATATACATTATCTAAGCGTGTTGAGAATATATTGAATAAGGCATCAAAAGATGCAAAAGCTAATGGTCAAGATTATGTAACATCAATTGATATATTGATTGCTATTTTAGAAGACCCAACATCTTATGGTGTAAATGGTCTTGCAGAACAAGGCTTCGATATTAGATTAATCTACAACAATGTTGTAGCTCAAAAAGAAGAAGCTTTAGCTGCTCAAAGACAAGATCAAGAAGATATGGATGAGCCACAACAAGAAGGTCCACAAATGTTCAATTTCTCATTTGGAGGAAATCCAGAAGATATAGAAAACATGCTTAAGAATGCAGGATTTAGTCTTGGCGGATTTGGACAACCATCGCAAGCAAAGCAAGGACAACAAAAGCCAAAAGGAGATCCAAAACTAAAGGGATTGGACAAATATGGTGTTGATTTGACAGCACGCGCTCGTCAAGGCAAACTAGATCCAGTTGTTGGTAGAAAAGAAGAAGTAGATAGAATTATACAAATCCTATCTAGAAGAACAAAGAATAACCCAGTTTTGATTGGTGAACCAGGTGTAGGTAAGAGTGCTATCGTTGAAGGATTAGCTCAAGCTATTGTAAAGGGTGATGTTCCAGAAATGTTAAAGAACAAAATCATCTTTAGCTTGGATATCACAAGTATGGTTGCTGGTGCAAAATATAGAGGCGAATTCGAAGAGAGAATTAAAGAAGCCATCGATATTGTAAAGAATAATCCAAACATTATCCTATTTATCGATGAAATTCATATGATTGTTGGTGCTGGTGCTACTGGCGAAGATGGAAATATGGATGCTGCAAATATCTTAAAGCCACAACTAGCTAGAGGTGAATTGCAAACTATTGGTGCTACAACAATTGAAGAATATAGAAAGTATATCGAAAAGGATGCAGCTTTAGAGAGAAGATTCCAACCAATTATGGTAGAACCACCATCAGTTGAAGATACAATTCTAATCCTAAAAGGATTAAGAGAAAAATATGAAGAGCACCATCATGTAAAAATTACAGATGAAGCAATTAAAGCTGCAGCTAATTTGTCAGATAGATATATTAACGATAGATTCTTGCCAGATAAAGCAATTGACTTAATTGATGAAGCTGCATCAAGAAAGCATATCGGCGCATCAGTTCTACCAAAAGATATTAACGATCTTGAAGAAAAGATTGCTAGATTAAATGTTGAAAAGACAGATGCTGCAAGAGAAGAAGATTATGACAAAGCTGGTGAAATCAAGAAGCAAATTGATGAAACTCAAAATGAATTAGATAGAAGAAAGAGAGAGTGGAAGAGTACTCAATCTGAAGAAAAGTTAGTTTTGACAGAAGAAGATATTGCTCAAATCGTTTCTTCTTGGACAAAGGTTCCAGTTGTTAAATTGACTCAATCTGAAGCAGATGTACTTCTACACCTTGAAGATACTCTTCAAAAGAGAGTTATCGGACAAGACGAAGCTGTTAAAGCTGTTGCTAAGGCAGTTAGACGTGCAAGAGTTGGTATTAAAGATCCAAAGAGACCAATCGGCTCATTTATCTTCTTAGGACCAACAGGTGTAGGTAAGACAGAGTTATCTAAGGCTCTTGCTGAAGCAATGTTCGGTGATGAGAACTTGATGATAAGAATCGATATGTCTGAATACATGGAAGAGATTAACGTATCTAAATTAATTGGTTCAGCACCAGGATATGTAGGATATGACGAAGGTGGCCAATTAACAGAAAAAGTTAGACGTAATCCATATTCTGTAATCCTATTCGATGAAATCGAAAAGGCTCACCCAGATGTATTTAATATCTTATTACAAATCCTTGATGATGGTAGATTGACAGACTCTCACGGAAGAACAATAAGCTTCAAAAATACGATAATTATCATGACATCAAATATTGGTGCATCTGATCTAAAGAAGAAGGCTGTTGGTTTTGGCGGAAACGGTGAAGATGCAATGAGCGATTATGATGAAATGAAAGAAAGAGAGATGGCAGCTCTAAGAAGAACCCTAAAGCCAGAATTCATTAACAGAATTGATGACATTATCGTATTTAGATCATTCGAAAAGAAGGATATGTATTCAATTGCTAAGTTGATGGCAAACTCATTACAAAAGAGACTTCAAGATAGAGGTATTAATATCAATATCACAGATGAAGCTTTGAATGTAGTAATAGAAAAAGGCTTTAACCTTGAATATGGTGCAAGACCTCTAAGAAGAGCATTGCAATCAATGATTGAAGATGAATTAGCAACAAGAATGTTAAAAGATGAATTCGGAATTGGAGACACGATTGTAATATCTGCAAAAGATAATGAATTGACATTCGAAAAGGTCGTAGAAGGCGAAGTAAAAGAAGAAAAAGAGTCTAAAATAGAGCCTGAAGAAAAGGCTGACGAAACACAAGAATAATAATTTGCCAAATAATATGTAAAGTATGCTCATCGCACGATGGGCATATTTTTCATTATTGACTAAATATTTATAATATTAATATAATTTAAAGTGTCAGTGAGGGGTTCAATGATTAAAGAATTGTCAAAGCAAAGAATCAGAAAATTTTGGAACGTTAAACTTGCTACAAACCCAGGCAGAGTCGTTTTAAATGTTATTATTCTAATCAATATTTTGTTGTTTGTTATTTCTTCTTTGGTGCTTAGAAGTTTTAAGATTCCAGGCTCTGAGGATATGGGATATGCTCAATCTACTTTCTATGTTATAAGATTAATTTTGTCTAACAATATGGATTATGAGATGGCAGGGCCACATGTTGTTGGCGTTGGAATATTTACAATTGTTGTAATGTTTTTGGGCACAATATTCTTTACGGGTTCGTTGATTGCTTATTTGACAAACTTCATTTCAACATATATGAGTTATAAAAACCCTGGTATGAAGAAATTGTATTTATATAATCATATCGTTATTTTGGGTTGGAATGTTAGAGCTCCAGAAATTATTAGAAACTTTTTATTTACAGGCAAAAAACTTGAAATATTAATTCTTGCTAGCGAAGATAGAGAGGCTATCCAAGATGCAATTGATGATCGCATAGAGGATGCTATTTATGCAAGAAACACAAAATTGAAACAAAAATATGCAAAGTATGGTTGGTTCAAAAGAACTTATCTATACTTAAAAAATAAATTGAGAAATAGACTGGTTATTATGATAAAGCAAGGTGACACCTATTCTTCTCAACAATTAAAAAGCGTTTCTTTAAATCTTGCAGAAGCGGTTATTGTATTAGGTGAAGATTTAAACAACAACATTGCTGAAGATAAATTTGGCGGTTTATACGAAGAAGCTTATGGTAATTCTCAAATTATAAAGACAGTTGCTCAAGTCGTTCATATCACATCGGCAGAAAATTCTATTAATAATCAAAATATAATTGTAGAGGTTGACGACGCTGTAACATTGGATTTGGTTTCAAAATTAATTAAAGATAAAAAGATGTCAGAAAAATGTAGAATCATTCCTATGCCAGTTACACATACTATGGGAAGTTTGATTTCTCAATTTGCTTTAAATCCAGAAATGGGCCCAATATATAGCGAATTATTATCTCAATATGGATTGACAATCTCTGCAGAAAAAACAGAGCAAACAGATAGCATTGAATATGCAAGAAACTTTTTAAAGACACATAAAGTAAGTTTGCCTCTATCTTCTACAAGAGTTGGAGATGAAAACTTTGGTTTCTATATTGGTGAAGTTGGTAATGAAGAATTAGCAGCTAATTATGAATATCATCCACAAAAAGTCAAAATATCGGATTGCATAAGAACAGAATTTAACGATGTTATTTTCTTTGGACACAACACACAATTTAAACAAGTTTTAAAATCAATCGATGCAACTGTTGGTTTAAAGAATGGTAGAAATAATATTTTAATTTTAGATTCAGAACGAGCAATTCCAGCAAACTTTAAATTAAAGAATTGTGATGTAACAGAAGTTTATACAAAATCTGTTGATCCAATAGAAGTCTATAAAGAGTTTGTAGACTTTTTGAAGAAAGCAAAGCATGAGGTAACACTAGTTCTTTTATCTAATAACGAAAAGAGCGTTGAGCATGCTGACGATGAAACAATTGCATCATTGGTTAGAGTTAGAGAATTGCAATCTGTCATTGCAAAGAATAATCCAGAGATAAATGTTAATAACATAAAGATAGTGGTCGAAATTCTAGATCCTAAGCACCACGATATTATTAAGAGCTTTAATGTACATAATGTAATTATCTCAAATAGATTAACATCTAAGATGATTACTCAATTTGCGTTCGAAAGCACATTGTTTGACTTGTATCTAAATATGCTAGTAAAGAACGATGATTTATCTCAAGGAAGAAAAATGGATATCAATTCAGATATGTATACACTAAAGGTATCTGAATGCTTCAAAGAAATCCCTGAAGATATTACAGCTTATGATTTGATTCGTTCAGTGTTTGAATCAAGCATTAAAGGGGACAAGTATGTCATTGTAATTGGTACAATCGACGAAAATGGCGTTATTACTTTATTCGATAAAGATCAAATGGAAATAAAGCCAAAATTGACTAAGGATACAAAGTTGATTTTGTACCATAGATAAAGAGGAAATATGGCAGTAAATAAAGCAAGAAAAGTATTAAGTAGTTTATTGTTTAATTTGTTAATTTCTTTTGCGGTAGTTGTATTTGCAATATCTATGATTATTGCAAGTATTGGTTATAACCAATTTTCTACAAAGATTACCGAACAATACGAAAAAGCTGCATATAATGCAGGCGCCACAGGGCAAGCTTTAATAGAAAATGCTTTGAAAAACGGTGGCGATATTGATAGATACATTGCAGAAAATGAAGGAATTAAGCAAGGGAAAAATCAGCCAGTAGATGAATGTGGTTTTACTGCCGATTATGCTCAACTTTTAAAATCGCTTGAGATTTTATGTGATACTCAAGATGCGAGCATGATTTATGTTATAAAACTTACTGATGAATATGCTGAGCCTGGTTTATATTCAACATATTATTCTGTATTTGACGTGTTAACAAAAGAAGATATTTTGCCAAGTTATTTTGCGCCATGGGCAGTAGGTGCTGTAAATCTATCTGCTCAACAAATTAAGCAAGAAGATATAGAGATTTATACAAATATTTGGCGAGGTAATCTTGAAAGAGCTAGTTTAATCCAACTTCAAGAAAAAGATTCAGATATGTTTGATCATATTACGTCTTTAATGCCAATTAAAAATTCGAGCGGTAAAGTTACTGCAATTATTTGTATTCAACAACCTATGCAAGGATTAAGAGACGCTAGAGAGCATTATATGACGGTTGTTGGTTGGGTAACACTAGGACTTGCAGCATTCTTTGTTTTGGTGAGCTGGTGGTATCTTAAAACACAAATTTCAAAACCTTTGAAAAAGGTTGCAAGTGAAGCAGAAAGATTTGCTCAAAACACAACTCGTTCTGAGATGCCTTTGAAAAAGACAATTAAAAGTAGAATTAGCGAAATCTATACATTGGTTGAATCAATCGATGGTATGGAAAAAGATACTTTAGAATATATTGAGAATTTGGACAAAATAAACGCTGAAAGACAAAAGTTGGGCGCCGAACTTGATGTAGCTAGTTCAATTCAAAACGCTATGCTTCCAAATAAATTCCCAGCATTCCCAGATAGAAAAGAATTTGATCTATTTGCAAATATGACTCCAGCAAAAGAGGTTGGAGGAGACTTCTATAACTATATAGCAATAGATGATGACCATTTATTGTTGGCTATAGCAGACGTATCTGGTAAGGGAATTCCAGCAGCGTTATTTATGATGATTACGATGATTTTAACAAACGATAGAGCTATGATGGGAATGAGCCCATCAGAAATCGTAACGACAACTAACGATGCTATTAGTGCACATAATGAAGCAGAAATGTTCGTAACAATGTGGCTTGGTATTTTGGAAATATCTACAGGTAAGATTACTGCAGTTAATGCAGGGCATGATGATCCAGCTATCTATAGAAAAGGTAAAGTGTTTGAATTAGCAAAAGAAAAACACGGATTAGTTGTTGGAGCTATGGGTGGATTAAAATATAAATCTTATGAAATCCAATTGAACCCAGGCGATAAATTATTCTTATATACAGATGGCGTTCCTGAAGCAACTCGTTCAGATAATGCAATGTTTGATATAGAAAGAATGATTAGTTCATTAAATAAGAGGGCACAAATGACTCCAAAAGAAATCATTGATGGTGTTAAAGAAGATGTAAATGCATTCGTTGGAGATGCTCCACAATTTGACGATATGACTATGCTATGTTTTGAATATAAAGGAGCAAAATCAGGCCCAACACTAGTTTTGGATGCAACAGACGCTAATTTGCCAAGTGTAGAAGAATTTTTAGAGAAAGTATTGGATGGTCAAACTTATTCTAAAAAAGCTTTCAATCACCTAAAAATCGCGGTAGAAGAAATATACACAAACGTTGCGCACTATGCATATAGGCCAGATGTAGGTAAAGTTTGGGTAACGGCTGAATATAAAGATAATATCTTTAAGATTGTAATTGAAGATAAAGGAAAGCCATATAACCCACTTGAACAAGACGATCCAGATCTATCATTAGGTGTTGACGATAGAGATATCGGTGGACTTGGCATATTTATGACTAAAAAATTGGTAGATAAAATCGATTATGAAAGAGTCGATGACAAAAATATATTAAAAATGGAGAAAAAGATTTGAGTAAATTAGATGAAGCAATAAAGTTTGCTGTAGATGCTCATGCAGGACAGTTAAGGAAGATCAGAAACACTCCTTACATTTTGCATCCACTTGAAGCTGCTTCTATTGCGGGAATGTTAACAAAGGATGAAGATATTATCTGCGCAGCGGTTTTACATGACGTTGTTGAAGATACAGATAGAACGCTAGATGAAATTAAAGAACTTTTTGGAGATAGAGTAGCGCAACTTGTTGGTTCTGAAACAGAAAACAAGCGTCGCTATTTGCCACCAGAAGCAACCTGGAGAATTAGAAAAGAAGAAAGTCTAGCGCATTTAAGAGAGTGCAATGATATAGGCATTAAAACTTTATGGATGGCAGATAAATTATCTAATGCACGTTCTTTTTATGATGCACATGAATTGATGGGTGATGCGTTCTGGACGCAATTTAATCAAAAAGATAAACATGAACAAGCTTGGTATTATAGAGAAATTTATAAGATTTTAAAGCCAGAGTTTGAAAACACACTTGCATTTAAAGAGTATGCAACACTTATTACTGTTTTGTTCGGAGAGGAGGCAAAAAATGAGATTTGATAATACTAATGCTATTTTGACTATATTTCTACAAGGAAGAATTGATTCTAATAATGCAGCAAATGTAGAGACTGAGATTATGGACATTATTAACGGCAATGACCACACATCACTAGTTTTAGATATGGAAGAGTTAGAATATATTTCTTCTGCAGGGTTAAGAATAATTCTTAAATTAAAGAAATTGGATAAGACTCTAAAGTTGATTAATGTTACCTCTGAAGTATATGAAATCTTCGACATGACAGGTTTTACTGAAATGATGGAAATAGCAAAGGCATATAAGAAGATTTCTATAGAAGGCTGTGAAGTCATTGGACAAGGTGCAAATGGTAAAGTATACAGAATAAATGGAGATACTATTGTCAAAGTATATGCCTCTCCTGATTGCCTTGATGACATTAAAAGAGAAAGAGCGCTTGCTAAAAAAGCTTTCGTTTTGGGCATCCCGACAGCTATTTCATATGATATCGCAAAAATTGGCGATACTTATGGTACTGTGTTTGAACTACTAGATGCTCAATCTATAGCAAAACTTTTGGCTGAAAATCCGGATAAGATTGATGAATATGTAGATATTTATGTAGATTTGCTAAAAAAGATTCATTCTACAAAAGTTAAGGATGAAGATATGGTAGATATGAGACAAACCGCCATCAACTGGGCAACATTTGATGCGGAATATTTACCAAAAGAAATTGGAGATAAATTAATAGCTCTTGTAAAGGCAGTTCCAAGAAGCGATTATATGCTACATGGAGATTATCATATAAAGAACGTTATGATGCAAAATGGGGAAGCATTACTAATCGATATGGATACATTGTGTGTTGGTGATCCAATATTTGAATTAGGCTCAATGTTTAATGCATATGAAGGGTTCTCTTCAATGGATGAAAGCGTATCTTTAGCATTCTTAGGCATACCTCATGATTTATCTGTTTTGTTCTGGCATAAAACGCTTAAAAAATATCTTGGAACAGAGGATGAAGCTGTGCTTGCTGACGTTGATAAAAAGGCTAGAATTTTGGGCTTTATGAGACTACTTAGAAGATTGGTTAGACGTGGTGGCTTAGAAGATTCAAAGAAGAAGAAAGAAGTAGACTTTTTCGTAGAACAACTAACAAAGTTAGTTCCACAAGTAGATGATTTGAAAATCTAGGATAAATTAGAGCAAAAAAATATGTGGGCAAGGGATTTTTCCTTTGTCCACATTGTTTATTATAACACAAAATATAAAAAAGTGAAATCTATTATAAGTAATAATATAATGTTATAATATTTATGAATACAAAATAAGCAACTAGGAGGTAAGGATTATGCGTATAGAAATTATTGAGAAAAATTACAGGCTTAACGAAAAAACCAAAAACCTCATCAATGAAAAACTAGCCAAATTTGAAAGGTATTTTGAAGATGACGCAGTTGCAAAAGTTACACCAAAGGTTATCGGTAAGAAGGGTACAAAAACAGTCAAGTATGAAATCGAAATTACAATCTTCTTCGGTAGCAACATGGTAAGAGCAGAAGTAGCTTCTGACAAGATGTCTAAGAGCTTAGATTTGGCACTTCCAAAGATCGAAGGTCAAATTAGAAAGTATCGTACACAATTGGATAAAATTAAAAAGTCAGCATTTGATGAAACAGCTTTGTTTAATCCAAAAGTTACTGAGGAAAAACAACTTGTTAGAACTAAGACAATTCATCTAAATTCAATTTCAACAAAACTTGCTATTGAAAAGATGGAACTTGCAGATCACGATTTCTATGTATATATGGATGAAGCATCAGGAATGGTAAGCATCGTATACATTAGAGAAGATGGAGATGTAGGTAGAATAGAATTAGTTTACTAATTTAAAACAGTCATTATAATCTGGGCGTTGGGAGGCGCCCAGTTTTTCATTATATTTATTTATAATAATATTTATTTTATGTTATAATAATTTTTAATGAAGAGATTATTTTTACTACTAGCCATAATTTGTCTTATTGTTGTTGGATGTCTTGCCGTTCTAACTGGTTGTTCAACAACGGATGAGGATATAGCAATCGTTCACCAAGATGAGATTTTATCTCGTTATGGAGATGCTTTTATTAATGTTGGTGAAGTTGGTGGCAAATACGTTAGAAAGTATTTAATCGATACAAGAATTAGAGGTAGACATTCTCTTGGTTTGTATGTTGCTATCGGAGATGCAATTGAATATACGATTGATTCTTCTGAAATTGGAAACAACCATGAATTGGTAATAAATGCAAATTCAACAGGGGAATATCATTATGTTTTAGATTCTGCATCAGGAAGAACTATTCAAAGAGCTTCATCTCCTGGTGTGGTTGAGTTGGATGTAAAAGAGACTGAATCTCCAACAATAAGTTTAACAATTACAATTCACAATTTAATTTCAAGAGTTGATTCTAGAGATATGCCAACATATAGATATGGCATTTCAGAAGAACCAGCATTTAGAAATGTTGGTGTATATAACGTTTTGGAATGCATGAATTTTAGAGTGTATGTTCCATCAAGGGATTATAGCAAAATCAACAACGCTGAAAAAGCAATGAATTGGTGGAGAAATGCATTATTGTTGATGGATGAAGTTTTGGGATTATCTATTTTCCAAGATGATTTTTCTCCAATGAATTTGTATTTTTCAGATGAAGCAACAGAAGCTTCGTTTGATCCAATGGATAATTCAATCTTTTTGCCAAGCGAATATATTTCAACTATTGTAGATTATGATTTATTAACAAATGGAAATAATGGAAAACTTTTAGAAGTTTTAGATGTCATTGCTAAGGAAAAATTGGCATTCACTAATGCGTTTTCAGATACTTTCTTAAAAGATGCAATTGATGTTATCTTAGCAAGATTAACATATGTTAGCATGGTGGATGAATTTAGCGCTAATTTAAATGAACTTCATAAAGAATATACATCAGCTGGAAATATTGAACAAATTTTAAAGGGTGAATTTGAAAACGATACAGAAAGGTATTCTGCATTATTCATGCATCTTTACTATAACACTACAAGAGAAATTGTTTATTTGGCTTTAGAAGAGACAAATAAAAATAAATATACTGATTCTTTATTAATCGCTCGTGTTGCTGATTTGATGCAAGAGAACTTAATTCCGCTTGCAGATAAACTAGATATTTCTTTGTATGGTACAGCAATTGAAATAATGTCTACTTATCCAACACATTATTTTGTTTCTAATTATTTAACATTTGGTACAATGCAAAGACCGGCTCAATTAGGTTTAACAGTAAAGATGGGCGAGGTTTCAAAATTTGATTTTGCTGGCGCTATGGCAGGTGAAGGCGAATGGCAAATTAGTGAAATTGTAGGAAGTGAAGGTAGATGGTCAAAAGAAGAATCTACTGGTTTATATGTATATTCACCTAGTGCAAAATTATTAAAAGATACCTTTACATTAATTGTTACACAAGGCGATGTGTCTTGTAAGTTATATGGAAATATAAATGTAGATATAACAGTTTGCAACAATGCAATTTATGACAAGGTTGGCTTTAAGACTTTGGATGAAGCTATAAAAGGCGTAAAAGATTTGGGTGTAACTCAATCTATTGCCTTAGATTATGCTGGAATAGAGAAGGAAGAACAAGAGAGTGAAGAAAAGCGTTTTGTTGTTTCTACGGGCTCTATTGAGGTCCCAGAAGATGGTTACTACACATTGTATTTAAAGAGTTCAGGACTTTGTTCTGTTAATTTTGGCGTAAAGGATTATTCAACTGAAATATTTAGAAACTCTTTAACTGTAAGCAATTACACAAACGAGCTTTCATATGAAGTAAAATTGCAAAAAGGATTTACGTATATATTTACAATATATGATTTATTCAATAGGGGATCTGGATTTGCAGCTTTAGGTATCAAAGCGCCAAGTAGTGATGTTATAAAAGATGTAAATAAAGACTTCTTAGTTTATACTGGCCTTCTTAGAAATGATATCGTTAAATATACAAATGAGCAAAAATATGCCGAGATGTATTCTATGCAAAGACAAGAATATATGCCAGTTAATTCATATAAAATTGCTCAAATCACAAATATTCCAAGTTATGAAATTGGCTATGAAAGTGAAGTTATAGAAAAGGGCTCAATTGTTTCATTTGTGCTTCCATTTGATCAAAGTTTAGTTGATTATGCAAAAATTGATACTATTGGCATGGAAAATGTAACAATGAAGGTTTATGGCGGAGCTCCTTCATATTCAACATTGTTAGCTGAAGTAGATTATCTACATGATGAAAATGTTGTTTTGTTTGATCAAATGACATTACAAAGCTTGAAATTTGAATTCACGAGTAAGGATGAATATAAACTATTTATTATGGGATTAGAAGTAGGTAAGTCAATAAGTTCAATGACGATTATTCCTTCTACGTCTACACAAATCGAATATATTGGAGAGTGGACATCATCATCTAATTATATAGCTATAAATGGTAAGCTTGCTGTAACGCAATCAGAAGACGCAATATTTAGTTATTCATTCAACGGAAATGAAATATCTATTTATGCAACTAAAGGTGCAGATTTTGGTTCTGCTAAAGTAACTATTGATGGACAAGAAAAAGAATCAATAGATTTTAGAAGCGAAACAGGAAAAGTTCAATGTTCTCAATTGGTTTATACTGCAAAATTGAGCGATGGAGACCATGTTATCCAAATTACTCCTAATAGTGAAGATCCAATAAATGTTGATTATTTAGCAGTTACTTCCTTTGGCGATACGAAAACTAAAAACGACTTTTCTAAGCTTTGGTATATATCATTTATCCCAGGTTTAGTGCTAATTGCGGGCATCGTATTTATTATTATGGACTTCAAAGAAAAGAAGAAGAAAAAAGAGCAGCTATCTGCGTGATAATTATTCAAATTTAGCACTCGACACCAACGAGTGCTAAATTTTTTCAAAAAGTTTCTCAAAAAGTATTGACTCTCAAAAAAAGTGTTGTATAATGTATTTAGCAATCGTGAAGAGCGAGTGCCAAAATTTATAAAAGAGGTAGCTAAAGCATGAAGGATAATAAAGGTTTATCTGAGAGAAGAAAAAAGATTCTAAATGCACTTGTAGATAGTTATATTACAAATGCTGAACCTATTTCATCTTCTGCAATTAAAGATAAGTATATGCCTGATGTATCTACGGCAACAATTAGAAGTGAATTAGCAACTCTTGAAGAAATGGGATATTTAAGCCAACCACATATTAGTGCTGGTAGAGTTCCATCTTCAAAAGCTTATAAATTTTATGTAGATAACATATTGAGTAGTGAATCTCAAATGGATACACAACAGATTAAATCTGTTTTGGCTACAAAATATGCCTCTATAAAAGAAATCGTTAAAGATAGTGCAAAGATTGTATCTGATGTTACAAATTACACATCTATGTTAATGATTTCATCAACAGATAACATTGTTGTTAATGATGTAAAGGTAATAGATATGTACGATGGAACAGCACTTGTTTTAATCGTAACAAACAATGGATCTATAAAAGATAAGACAATCAAGTTACCAGAAACAAATATCAATAACTACATTGAAGTTGCAAATGGATTGTTATATAGAACATTTGCAGGAAAAAGATTAGTTGAGATTGTACATTCACACAATGTAATCGATGCTCAATTAAGAGACTTTGAACAATTATTTGAACAAGTTCTTAATATGATTATTGATTATAAGAATGCGCGTGAGAGCCAAATTCAAATCGAAGGTAAAGATAAAATCTTTAACTATCCAGAATATAACGATGTAAATAATGTAAAGAATTTCTTGAGTATTGTAAACGATCAAGAAAAGCTACATGAAATCGTTAACGATAAAGATGGCTCAATAGAGTTTTCTGTAAAGATTGGTAAAGAGGACGATGAAACATTAGGAGATATGGCTATTGTTTCTGCTAAATATAAATTTAGCGGAGAAGAGATGGGACAACTTGGTGTTATTGGACCTCAAAGAATGGATTATAAGAAAGTATTATCAGTTCTAAAAGAAATTGGAACGCTATTTGAAAATAACTAAAGGACTAAATAAAATGGCAGACGAAACAAAAGAAATCAAAGAAGAAGAAGTAGAAATCGAAAAAGAGCCAAAGAAGAATAAAAAGACTCAAAAGAATGCTCAACAAGAAAAATATGACACTCTTTACAATCAATTTATCCGTCTTCAAGCTGATTTTGATAACTACAAAAAGAGAAATGCTCAATTGTCTACAACAATGTACAATGATGGAATAAATGATGCAATATCTGCAATTCTACCAACAATAGATTCTCTAGATATGGCAATCAATGCACAAAAAGATGAAGAGCATAAAAAAGGTATTGAACTTGTAAAGAAAGCATTTATTGATGCTTTAAAGAAGTTTGATGTAGAAGAAATAGATGCTCAAGGCGACTTCAATCCAAATTTACATGAAGCAGTTATGAGCAAAGATGATCCAGATAATGCTGGAAAAATTATTCAAGTGTTAAGAGCTGGCTACAAGCGTGGTGATAAAGTTTTAAGACATACTATGTGCGTAGTTGGACAATAATATAGAAATTAAAGTTTTAAAGGAGATATAGAATATGAGTAAAATAATTGGTATTGATTTAGGAACAACAAACTCTTGTGTAGCAATTATGGAAGGTGGTGAAGCTCAAGTTATAGCTAACTCTGAAGGTTCAAGAACAACTCCATCTGTAGTTGGTTTTGCAAAAGATGGCGAAAGATTGGTTGGCCAAGTAGCTAAAAGACAAGCCGTAGCAAACGCTTCAAGAACAGTTTCTTCTATCAAGCGCCATATGGGTGAAGATTATAAGGTAAATATTGATGATAAATCTTATTCACCTCAAGAAATTTCAGCTATGATTCTTTCTAAATTAAAGGCAGATGCTGAAAGTTATATAGGAGAAAAGGTAACTCAAGCTGTTATTACAGTTCCAGCTTACTTCTCAGATAGCCAAAGACAAGCTACTAAGGATGCTGGTAAGATTGCAGGACTTGAAGTTTTAAGAATTATCAACGAACCTACAGCTGCTGCTTTAGCTTATGGTTTGGATAAAGGTGAAAACAAAGGACAAAAGGTTTTGATTTATGACCTTGGTGGTGGTACATTCGATGTTTCAATTCTAGAAATTGAAGATGGTGTATTTGAAGTATTATCTACAAACGGTGATACAAGATTGGGTGGTGATGACTTCGATAACGTAATTATTGGATACATCCTAGATGAATTCAAGAAAGCAGAAGGAATTGACCTATCTAAAGATAAAGCTACAATGCAACGTATTAAAGAAGCTGCAGAAAAAGCTAAGATTGACTTATCAGGCGTAACAAAGACAAATATCAACTTACCATTCATTACAATGGTAAATGGAACTCCAAAGCACATTGATATGGACTTAACAAGAGCTAAGTTCGATGCTTTGACAGCTGATCTAGTAAATAGAACATTAATCCCTCTAAAGAAAGCTTTAGCTGATGCAAACTTACAAGCTTCAGATCTATCTAAGGTTATCTTAGTTGGTGGTTCTACAAGAATCCCAGCCGTTGTAGATGCTGTAAGAAAGGCTACAGGTAAAGAACCATTCAAGGGCATCAACCCAGATGAATGTGTTGCTATCGGTGCTGCTATTCAAGGTGGTGTACTTGCTGGTGATGTTAAAGATGTCGTATTACTTGATGTAACACCTCTATCTTTAGGTATTGAAACAATGGGTGGTGTATTCACAAAGCTTATTGATAGAAATACAACAATCCCAACACAAAAGTCTCAAATCTTCTCAACAGCTGCAGATAACCAAACAGCCGTAGATATCAGAGTATTGCAAGGTGAAAGACCAATGGCAAATGATAACAAAGAGTTAGGTAGATTCCAATTGGATGGTATCGCTCCAGCTCCACGTGGTATCCCACAAATCGAAGTTACATTTGATATTGACTCTAATGGTATTGTTAACATTACTGCAAACGACAAGGGAACAGGTAAGAAACAATCTATTACTATCACATCTTCTACAAACCTTTCTGATGATGAAATCGATAAGGCTGTAAAAGAAGCTGAAAAGTATGCAGAAGAAGATAAGAAGCGTAAAGATCAAGTAGATGCTAAGAATGAAGCAGATCAAATGATCTTCGCTACAGAAAAGGCAATCAGCGAAGCTGGCGATAAGATTACTGAAGATGACAAGAAGACACTTCAAGCTGCTATCGACAAGGCTAAGAAAGATTTGGAAGAATCTAAAGATGCTGAAACAACAAGAAAGATTATCGATGAAATGACAAAGGCTAATGCTCCAATCTTCACAAAGTTATATCAAGCTGCACAAGAAGAAGCTCAAAAGCAACAAGGTGCTGCTAAGAATGCAGATGGAACAGTAAACCCAGATGATATCATCATCGACAACGGAGACAACAACGAGAATAAATAACCTCTCATTAATATTATTAAACGACTTAAATCTCGCACATGCGGGATTTAAGTTCGTGAATAGAGGACAAATATGGATAAAGATTTATACGAAATATTAGGTGTATCTAAAGGAGCAAGCGAGCAAGAAATTAAAAGCGCATATAGAAAGCTTGCTATGAAATATCACCCAGATAGATTTGCTACAGCATCTGAGGCAGAAAAGAAAGAAGCAGAAGGTAAGTTTAAAGAAATTAACCATGCTTATGACGTTTTGTCTGACCCAGATAAGAAGGCAAATTATGATCAATACGGAAGTGAAGAAGGTCCACAAGGATTTAGTGGCTTCAGTGGCGACGCTTCTGGCTTCGGTGGATTTGAGGATATTCTTAACTCATTCTTTGGCGGAATGGGTGGCGGTGCTAGAGCTTCTAGAGCAAACGCTCCACAACAAGGTGCAGATATTCAAGTTAGAATTGATTTGACCTTAGAAGAGGCTTTCTCTGGCGTTAAAAAGACAATAGAGATGTATAGAGACGAAGAATGTCCAACATGTCACGGAACGGGCGCAAAAGACGCTTCATCTATAGAGACATGTAGCTATTGTAAAGGCTCAGGCTTCATAAGAAAAGTTCAAAATTCAATCTTTGGGCAACAAGTTGTTCAAACAGTATGTTCAGCTTGTGGCGGTAAAGGTAAGGTTGTTAAAGATAAATGTAAGGACTGTAAGGGTGCAGGATATATTAGAAAGAAGGCATCTGTATCAGTTAATATTCCAGCAGGTATTGACACTGGTATGAATATGACAATAAGACATGAAGGACACTGTGGAAGAAATGGTGGACCTACTGGTAATTTGGTGCTTAGCATATTCGTAAAACCAAGTGAGACATTCAAGAGAGTTGGTAATGATTTGTATATGGACGTGCCAATTAGTTTCTATGATGCTGCTTGCGGATGCGATTTAGAGATAGATACTCTAAAGGGCGCAGCTACAACTAAAGTTCCTGCGGGAATTCAATCTGGCACAAAGATTAGAATTAAGGGCTATGGTATGAAGATTCTACAAAGAGAGCAATATGGAGATTTATATTTAAATATAAAAGTTGAGACTCCAAAGATGCTTTCATCAAAACAATGTAAGATGTTAAAAGAGTTCAATGATAGCCTAAATGATATGCAAATGCCGGGTGTAAGAAAATTTAAGAAAAATAGATAAAAATAATTTTAAAGTGCTTTACAATGTACAGACAATTTGATATATTATAAAAGCACTTTGTGGAAGCTTAGCTCAGCTGGGAGAGCATCTGCCTTACAAGCAGAGGGTCATAGGTTCGAGCCCTATAGTTTCCACCATATGCGGGAGTGGCTCAGTGGTAGAGCGTCGCCTTGCCAAGGCGAATGTCGCGAGTCCGAATCTCGTCTCCCGCTCCAAAGTGCGTGGCACCTTGGCCAAGTGGTAAGGCAAAGCTCTGCAAAAGCTTTATTCTCCAGTCCGAATCTGGAAGGTGCCTCCAAAAACAAGAAAAATGCGTGTGCCGAGCTGGCGGAATAGGCAGACGCGAGGGACTTAAAATCCCTTGGTCGAAAGGCTGTGCCGGTTCAAGTCCGGCGCCCGGCACCA
>CAMOQV010000013.1 GCA_946623205.1 uncultured Clostridia bacterium | reverse complement strand
TTGAATGTTCATATGGTGCAGTTTCTAAAATTAAAATTTCAGTTCCAAAATATAACTATGCAGATGTAGATTTTTCAAATTATATTGTTACTGATTTGAAAAATGGACTAGGCAATACATATTACAATCAAAAATTAGAACAATTAGCTATTTATGTAGCTACATGCGCTGTTCAATATGTGAATGAAGCATACAATAGCGCTATTAGTGGTGGCGTAGTTACTAATGGAGAAGAAAAGCCAGATAAGGATTACACAATTAATATTTCTAGCGAAAATTCAACTATTAATCTAACTACATCTGATACATATTATTCAGTAAAAGTTTTAAATAGTGAAGATAAATGCATATATTATTCTACAAACCAAGATCAAATGAGCGTTTCGAATTTAGAAAGAGGAACGTATAAAATTGTAGTTATATTTGCCAATAAATATCCATCATATATTTTGAGACAATATTATACGGAGCTTGTTCAAGTTAAGTAGTTTTTCCCAACCTATATTATTTAATATTTAAATATTGTAAAACTTTTATATGTTTGTTATACTATTTCTATCAAATATTAAGGAGAAAATTTATGCTTGATAGTATAGAAGTATTAGAAGTTTTTGATACTCTTGATGAAAAAATCAATAAAAGTACAGATGCTTTATTAAGAGAATTTAATGAAATGAAAGCAGGTCGTGCTAATCCACATATTTTAGATAAGATAATGGTAGATTACTATGGAACACCAACTCCAATTAAGCAAGTTGGTAATGTAACAGTTCCAGAAGCTAGAATCCTTATGATTTCAGTTTGGGATCAAAGTGCACTAAAGAGCGTAGAAAAGGCAATTTTAGCTGCAAACATCGGTATTAATCCTACAAACGATGGAAAGAATATCAGATTAATATTCCCAGAATTAACAGCTGAAAGAAGAAAGGAACTTGCAAAGCAAGTTAAGGCTGCAGCAGAAAATATTAAGATTCAAATTAGAAACGCAAGACGTGATGCTAATACAGCTTTAAAGAATCTAAACAAAGATAAGTTAATTTCAGAAGATGAACAAGCAACACTTGAAAAGGACGTAGATAAGAACGTTTCTCAAGCTATTGATAGAATCGACAAATTAACAAAGGACAAAGAAGACGAAATAATGAGCGTATAAGCTTTTCGTTTTTTAACTATAAAAACAAAATTCGACAAGCTGGCGATTTATCACGGCTTGTCATTGCTTTAAGAAGACTATGGATATAAAGATACCAAAACACATCGCATTTATTATGGACGGCAACGGAAGATGGGCTAAAAAAAGAGCGCTTCCTAGAAAGGCTGGGCATAAGGCTGGCGTCGAAGCACTAAAGACAGTTATTGAAACTTGTCAGGCAAGAGGCGTAGAGGTGTGTTCTTTTTATGCTTTTTCAACAGAAAATTGGAAACGTCCTCAAGACGAGATAAATGCAATTTTCAAATTAGTTGAGAATTTTGCAGAAAAAGAATTAAAAAAATATGTCGATAAAAACTATCGAGTAATATGTATGGGCGATTTATCATTATTGCCTAAAACGACACAAGATGCTTTAAAGCAAATAACAGATAGTGCAAAAAATAATACTGGAATGATAGTAAATATTGCCATTAACTATGGTGGAAGACAAGAAATTGTTAATGCGGTAAATTATATCTTACAATCTGGAATTAATAAAATCGACGAGCAAATGCTATCAGATTGTATGTATACAGCCGGTCTTCCAGATCCAGATATTATTGTTAGAACATCAGGCGAGGAAAGAATATCTAATTTCATGCTATGGCAATTAGCTTATAGTGAATTTTTGTTTATAGATACTCTTTGGCCAGATATGTCAGAAAAAGAAATTGATTATATAATTGAAGAATATTCAAAAAGAAATCGTAGATTTGGAGATATAAAATAATGCTAAAAAGAATATTAACAGCAACAGTTATGATTGTAGTAGTGTTTGGCTTTATCTTGGGATTAAGACAAATTCATCCTGCAATTTTGGCTGGATTTGTGACTGTATTGATGGTTGCTGCTACATATGAAATGTGTGATGCACTAAAGAAAGCTGAATATAAGACAATGATGATTCTAGATATGATAGCTGCTTTAGTTATAGCAGTGGTTACATATTTTACAAGTTATCTAGGACTTGCATTATCTATAACAGCATTTGTATTAATTGCATTAGCAATTTTCACATTTGATCATAAATATGAATTAAAAGATATTTTTGCAACAATATTTATATTGTTCTATCCAGTATTGCCTTTAGCTTTATTGATTATAATGAACAATTTAGACCTTGGATTATATGCAATTATATTAACTGTATTTATTCCAGTGTTTACAGATACACTTGCATATTTTACAGGAAGATTTTTGGGCAACAAGAAGTTGTGTCCGGAGATAAGTCCGAAAAAGACTATTGCTGGCGCAATTGGTGGCGTTATTGGGGCAATTATAGGCGCATTATTAGTATTTGTGCTATTTGACGTAACAAACTTGTTTGCATCATTCAATTATGTATCTGAATTTAGTTTAACTGATGAGTATTGGAAATCTGCATTAATATATATTGCACTTGGTATTGTTGCTGGTCCAATTAGCGAAATCGGAGATTTAATTGCTTCTTGGATTAAAAGAAAAGCAGGTATTAAAGATTATGGTAACATTTTCCCAGGCCATGGTGGATTCATGGATAGATTAGATAGCGTTATCGTAACAATTCCTGTTGTATTGTGCTTTATAGAGATAATTACAAGGATTTAAAATGAAAAAGAGAATTATTATACTTGGATCAACCGGATCTATTGGAACTCAAACTCTTGATGTAATAAGAGAGTATAAAGACGATTTTGAAGTTGTTGGACTTGCATGTAATTCAAATATTTTGCTATTACAAAAACAAATTCAAGAATTTAAACCAAAATATGTGGCTGTATCTGATGAAAAGGCAGCAGCTCGTTTACCAAAGGGAGACTATACTTTATTTGACGGGGATATGGCTATAACAAGCCTTTGCACAATAGAATGTGATATTCTCCTTAATTCATTAGTTGGAATTGAAGGTTTATCACCAACAATTACTGCTATAAAATTTGGTACAAATATTGCGCTAGCAAATAAAGAAACATTAGTTACAGGTGGAGATATTGTTATGAAACTCGCAAAAGAGAACAATGTTTCTATATTACCTGTAGATAGTGAACATTCTGCAATTTGGCAATGTTTAGATTTTGATGTAGATAAAAAGATTGAAAAGATTCTTTTAACAGCATCTGGTGGTGCTTTTAGAGGAAAAACTAAAGATGAAATTAAGAAATTAAAAGCGGTAGATGCACTAAAGCATCCAACTTGGAATATGGGCAACAAGGTTACTATTGATAGTGCTACGCTAATGAACAAGGGACTTGAAGTAATTGAAGCTATGCATCTTTTCAATATGGCCCCAAAAGACATCGAAATTGTTGTTCATAAGGAAAGTATCATACATAGTATGATTCAATATAAAGATGGCTCTATAATTGGCCAATTATCTTATCCAGATATGAAGTTGCCAATCCAAGTTGCTCTAAATTATCCAAAAAGAGGAGAACATCTATTTACTCCATTATCTTTTAAGGATTTAACACTTCATTTTGAAGATGTAGATTTAGAAACATTCCCATGTTTAAAGATAGCTTTGGACGTAGCAAGCAATCGTGGGCTTCAACCAACAATTATGAATGCTGCAAATGAAGAATTAGTTCAGTTATATATTCAAGATAAAATTGGATTCTATGATATTTCCGATTATATTCAAAAAGCTCTTGATAAATTTAAATGCGAAGATAAATTGTCTTTATTTAATATTCAAAGAGTCGATTATGATGTAAGGGAGTTTATTAAGAAGAGTATATGATATTTTTAGCTGCAGTATCTTTTGTAGAAGTTTTGCAATGGATTGGCTATATAGTTGTAGCGCTATTATGCTTGATGGTTATGATTGTAGTCCATGAAGCTGGCCACTATGCTGCAGGAAAGTTATTTCACTTTACGATTTTAGAGTATTCAATTGGTTTTGGACCAAAAATTTTCCAAAAAGTAAATAAAGAAACTGGAGAAAAATTCTCACTTCGCTGGATTCCGCTTGGTGGATATTGTCAATTTAAAGGGGAAGATGAGGACGATGCTGAAGATCCAGGTGCATTTAATTCTAAGCCTGCTTGGCAAAGAATAATTGTGCTATTTTCTGGCGCTTTTATGAACTTTTTAACGGCAATTATATTTGTATCCATATTCTTTAGCGTATTTGGAGAATTTGTACCTAAAGTATATGTTACTTATGATTATGTAGATTCAGCATACACACAACAATTACAAAAAGACGATGTCATTATGCAGATAGATGGTAAATATGTTTATTCGCTTTCTAATCCTGCAAGAATGAAAGACATGTTAAAAGACAAGGAAGATGTCGTTGTAACTATAGTTAGAAATGGGGAATATCAAGATTTAAATATTCATTTAGCTGAATATGATGGAGATTTAATTCAACCAGATGGAGAAACAAAACATATGCATGGCGTTGGATTAGGTGTTTCTGTTACATATGAACAAGTTAAAATACCATTTTTTAAGTCAATTGGTCATTCTTTTGTGTTTGCAGGTGAAGAGGTTGCTTTAATATTTAGAACATTTGGCTCAATTTTCACAGGTGCAGCTAAAGTTTCTGAAAATATGGGAGGAACTATTACTGCAATATCAGTCCTTTCTCAATTAGCATCAAATGGATTTATGGCAGTAATGTATGGCTTTTGTGTCCTATCTGTATCGATTGGTATTATGAATCTACTACCATTTCCTGCATTAGATGGTTGCAGAATTATATTCTGTATAGTAGAGTGGATTAGGAGAAAACCTAACAATAGAAAAATTGAAGCTATTATAAATTTGGCGGGTTTAGTAGTATTAGTATTGCTTGCCGTCACGTTAGATTTAGTACATTTTTTGGGGTAAAGTATGAGTGAAAAGAAAGTAAGAGTAAAGAATTTAGTAATTGGAGATAAAGATATCATTGTTCAATCAATGACTAATACTAAAACTGCAAATATTGATGCAACAATTGCTCAAATTCTTGAACTAGAAAAAGCTGGTTGTGAATTAGTAAGATGTACTGTTCCAGATAAAGAAAGTGCATTTGCTTTAAAAGAGATAGTTAAAGGTGTTCATATTCCAGTTGTTGCAGATATTCATTTTTCATCAGATTTGGCACTTTTGGCTGCAGATAATGGCGCAGCAAAAATTAGAATTAACCCAGGAAATATTGGCTCATTAGATAAGGTAAAGTATTTAGCAAGCTATCTAAAAGAAAGAAACATTCCAATTAGAATTGGTGTTAATGGTGGTTCTTTAGATAAAAAGTTCAAGCATTTAAATCAAGTTGATGGGATGGTAAAAAGTGTACTAGAACACGTTCATTTGCTTGAAGATAACAATTTTGATGATATTGTCATTTCATGTAAATCTTCAAATGTATTTAATATGATTAAAGCATATAGAAGAATTCACGAATTATTACCATATCCATTACATATTGGCGTTACAGAAGCCGGTACATATACACAAGGTTTGATCAAAAATGCCATAGGCATTGGTGGCTTGTTAGCAGATGGAATTGGGGATACAATTCGTGTATCTTTAACGGATACTCCAATAAAAGAGATATATGCAGCTCAAAATATTTTAAAAGCTTGCAATTTATATAATAAACCATATGTTGAAATTGTTTCTTGTCCAACTTGCGGAAGAACAGAAATAAATGTTCAAGAATATGCAAATAAAATTGAAGAGTATGCAAGAACAATAAATAAGAATATTAAAATAGCTGTTATGGGCTGTATAGTAAATGGAATTGGAGAATCTGAAGGCGCAGACTTTGGCGTTGCCGGAGGAAAGGAAAAATCCGTTATATTTAAAGATGGAAAACAATTAGAAATTGTTAAAAATGACCAAATATTAGAAAAACTTAAGGAGCTTGTAGATAATTTCAATGGATAAATTCCTAACTGAATTTAATAAGGTTACTGAAAACAAGTTTTCATACCTTAGAGTTGACGATATTAAAACGCAAAAAAATGAAGAAACAAAAACTGTTTCTTTAACTATTACGTTTGTCGTTCCATATGAAATATATAATGATCCTGAAAAGTTTAATAATGATATAAAGGCTGAAATTGAAAATGCAGTTATATCTATGTTCCCATCAAATGTTGTATTCCATTTTAAATACGACAAAATTCAACTAATTCCTCAAGTAGTTACAAGATTGGTTAGTGATTACATAAGAGAAAAGTATTTAAAACTGTTTGACGGGAAGTATTTTGCAAAAGATATTGCTGTTTCTATAAATGGTGATGTTGTTCAAATAACAATTCCTGTTGATGAAACAATTTATTATTATTGTCAAAATAAAGGCGTAGGTGAAAGCTTAATTGAGTATTTGGACTCAAAATATAGCGCTAAAAACTTTATAAAGTTTAAATCAATAAAAATGCCCGAAACAGAAGAATTTAAATTAAATCACGCCACAAAATACGTTGATGATGGTTTGATATTATATAAGCGTGGTCTTCCAGTTGTTGGTACATATATTGCGGATCCACCTATGGCCGTAAATAGATTTAAAAAACCAGTTTTAGAGGCTACAACTTGTGGGTATATTATAAACATTGAAAAGAAAACATATAACTCTAAAAAGGATAATAAATCTAGATTATTTTATATCATAGATATAAAGGACCCATTAGATTGTGTTATGCATTGTTTGTATTTTGTAAAAAGAGCAACGGCTACAAAGTCTCAAGCAGATAAACTAAAAGCAGGCCAATCTATTGTTGTTAATGGTGAAATTGTTCAAAGCAATTTTAACAATTCGTTAAATATGTTTATTAGAAATATTTCAAATTGTGAAATTGATATGGAAGGTACAAAAAACAAGTTTGCGTTCTTAAAGAAGTTAACTCAAAAAGCAAATATTCCGGAGCCAAAATTATACAAAAACGAAGATGATAACAAACAATATACATTATTTGATGAAGTTCCATATATTTGTCCAATGCTAAGAGATAAGGAATTTACTGTATTTGATTTAGAAACTACAGGTCTTATCGTTGGCGGAAAAATTCCAAAGATAGTTGAAATTGGCGCAGCTAAAATCGTTAATGGAGAGATTGTATCAACGTTTGAAACTTTAGTTGATCCTCAAGAGCACATTCCAGAAGGCGCTTCGAACGTTAATAAGATATATGACAATATGGTTGAGAGTGCACCAATTATAGATGACGCAATAGGGCCATTTTTAAAATTTGCTTTAGGCACAACTTTGGTCGGACATAATGCTGTTAATTTTGATGCAAAAATCGTAGAGTATTATGCAAAAGAAAATGGTTATTCATTCGAATATCCAATTATGGATACACTAAAACTTGCAATCGATGCAGGTGTTTCAAATAAATATATGTCTTTAGATAAATTATGCAAACATTATGGCGTAGAAAATGAGCAAGCTCATAGAGCTTTAGGTGACGTTATTGCCACAGCAAAGGTATTTATAAAGCTTGCTAACCAAATGAAAATGGAATAATTATTTAAGCATTTTTGATTTATCTACACCTTTAACCATAAATTCCCAAAGTAGAGAATCGTCAGGTAAAATAGATTCATCCAAATATCCACAGAATTGTAACTTTTCGTATAATTCTTTTCCATAAGGATTTTTAGAATCTTTCAACATTTTTTCAAGGTATGTATGATATAAAAGTGGTTCATATAAATGAGTTGTATCTAAAAGATAGTTTGCAGAAACTCTATATGGCTTTATGTATTTATCTTCGCCGGCACATACGTTGTTCCACATCTCAAGTGTCTCTTCAATACCAGTACCACGAGTAAGAGAATCTCTAATTAATCTTCTCATAAATCTTAATAGCTTTGCTGGAATTATTGTGTGTCCATTAATTTGGAAATTAGAATAAACACAAATATATACTCTATAGAAAAGAGAAGATTCCATTGTTAATAGATTAGGATTTAAAGCATGAGTTCCTTCAATAACAATTACGTCTTGATCTGAAACTTCAATATGGTTTACTTCTTTCTTTCTCATTCCAGATTCGAAATCAAAAATAGGAAGGTCAGTTTCGTAATTAGTAATTAAATCTTCAATACATGAATTGAACTTTTCTAAATCAAGAATATCAAAGTTTTCAAAATCGTATTTTCCATCGGGAAGAATAGGTGTTTGATCTCTATTAATATAGAAGTCATCCAAAGAAATAGCTACACAGCCTTTACCTAGTTCATTAAGAGCTTTTTCTAACTTTTTTGAAGTTGTAGTTTTCCCAGATGAAGATGGTCCAGCAATAAGCACAAAACGTTTGCTGCCATATATTATTGAATTTGCAATTACGTCGATTTCATCGTCATATTTTCGTGATGAAAATTTAATTAATTTATCTAATTCGAATCTAGCTTGTTCGTTTATTTTTTGTAAATCAAGTTGAGTTTTTGTTACGCCTGTTATGTTTTCCATCCTTACCTCACGCAAATAGTATAACACATAATAAATTAAAATAAGATTAATATGGAAATTTCGTGCGCAAAATAGGCATATTAAAAATATAATCTTTACTTTTTAGCGTAAATTGAGTTAAAATATTTAATGTTCAAAAATATAAATAGAATTAAATTATTCGGAGGATTAATTATGGCAAAATGTAAGATTTGCGGAAGCGACTTAGTAAAGAAGAAAACAAAGACTGGTGAAGTAGTTTTATACTGCCAAGATTGTAAGAAAATCTATAGACTAAAAGCTAAAGCTGAAGAAGTTAAGAAAAAGGTTGAAGAAGAGGAAGAAGAAGAGGAAGAAGCTCCAGCTCCAGTTGTAGCTCCAAAGAAACTTCCAGAAAAGAAAGCCCCAGTTGTTGAAGAAGAGGATGAAGAGGAAGAAGTTGCTCCTAAAAAGCCTCTAAAGAAAGCTCCAGTTGTTGAAGAAGAAGACGAAGAGGAAGAAGTTGCACCAAAGAAGGCTCCAATTCCAGAAGTAAAGGAAGAACCAGCTCCTGTTGCTCCTGTAACAACAGTTGTTGCTCCAGAAATTAACAATGCAGCTCTAGATTCAATTGCTGAATCATTAACAGAAATTAACACATCACTAAAAGAATTAATTAGAATCTTTGGTAATGTATTTAAATCTTAATATTATATAAAACGCTTTACTTTTTAATAATTATCGCGTAATATAATAGTGATTTTAAGAATAAGATAACTTAAAAGCGGCTTGAAAAAAGTCGCTTTTATCTTTGAAAAGGAGGATTTATGTCAAAAATTACTGATTCAGTTGCAGAATTTGTAAGACCAATTATCGAGAAAAACGGTATGGAACTTGTAGATGTTGAATTTAAAAAGCAATACGGACAAGATACATTAACAGTTTTTGTAGACAAAGAAGGCGGTATGGATTTAATTGCATGTGAGCAAATCCACAATGCTATATCAGACCCATTAGATGAACTAGATCCAACAAACGGTAAGGCATATGTCCTAAATGTTTCATCTCCTGGTTTAGATAGACCTTTCAAAACAGATAGAGATTTTGAAAAGCATATCGATGGAGACGTAGAAATTTCTTTATATGCACCAATAGATAAATTAAAGAAATTCGAAGCAAAATTAATTAGCTACAACAAAGATTCAATCGATGTTGAATTAAAAGGTAAAAAAATCAATATAGATATCAAAAATATAGCTTTAATCCATGAAGCTATAAAATTTTAGGAGGACAAAATGGCAAACAAAACAACTACTACTAAAGCAAGTAGTGCAAAGAGAGAAATTACAAGCAAAGAATTTTTCCAAGCATTAGATGAATTAGAAGCTACAAACAAAATCACAAAAGAACAATTCATCGAATATCTTTCTGCAGGTATTTCATCTGCTTATAAGAAAGAATGTGGAGAAGCTCGTAATATCCTTATCCAATTGAACCCTGAAAAGTGCACAATCCGTGTTTCAGCTTACAAGAAGATTGTTGAAGAAGTTGAAGATCCAGAGAAGGAAATTTCTCTAGAAGATGCTTTACAAATAAACCCTAAAGCTCAAATCGGTGGTGTTATTTCAGAAGATTTAAAACCAAAAGATTTCTCAAGAATTGCAGCTCAAACTGCAAAACAAGTTATCGTTCAAAAGTTAAATGATGCTACAAAGAACATCGTTTATGAAGAAATGGCAAAGAAAGAAGGCGAAATCGTATCTTGCCAAATCAGAAGAATTGAAGGTGACAATATTTACGTTGAAATTTCAGGTTCTCAAATGGAAGGCTTAATGCTAAAGGGAGATCAAGTTCCAACAGAAGAATATTCAGTAGGACAAAGATTAAAAGTATACGTTCGTAAGATTTCTACAGATTCTAGAGGAAATAGCCATGTTTTAGTATCTAGAACAAACAACGGATTTATTAGACGTTTATTTGAAATGGAAATCCCAGAAGTTAAAGCTGGTCTTGTTGTAATCAAGAAGATCGTAAGAGAACCAGGATATAGAACAAAGGTTGCTATCGCTGCTACAGATCCAACAATCGATGCAGTTGGTGCATGTATCGGACAAAAAGGTATGAGAATCACAAATATCGTTGAAGAAATTAATGGCGAAAACATTGATATCGTTCCATATTGTGATGACCCAGCAGAATTTATCGCTAGAGCTCTAAGCCCAGCAAAGGTTGTTGCTGTTGCTATAGTTGAATCTCTAAAGACTGCTAAGGCTTTAGTTCCAGATGATATGTACCTAAAGGCTATCGGTAAGAAGGGATATAACGCAAAACTTGCTGTTAAGTTAACAGATTGGAAGATTGACGTTAAGAAAATGAGCGAAGAAAACGGAGAAAATTATTAATATGTTGAAAAAGATTCCTCAAAGAATGTGTATTGCATGTAAGACACATAAAGATAAGAAAGATTTAATTAGAGTTGTTAAAGCTCAAGATGGATCTATATCTTTAGATTTTACAGGTAAAAAATCTGGAAGAGGGGCTTATATCTGTAATGATATTGAATGTATTAATAAGATGGTAAAGAATAAGTTATTATCTAAAGCTTTCGAAACACCAATAGATGATAGCGTATATCAAGATTTGCAAAATGAGTTTAAATCAAAAGTGTAATTCTTATATACATTTTGCTGTTAAGGCAAATAAAGTCCTTTGGGGTTTGGATTTTATAAAAAAATCTAAGTTCATTCCATATGTTATTATCTATGATAATACACTTGGAGAAAACTCAAGAAAGCAAATGATGAATTATTCTGAAGAAAACGAAGTTGAATTAATAGAAGTCGAAGAAAACTATTTAAACAACTTACTAAAAAGAAAAAATGTAAAAATGATTGGCATAATTGATGAATCACTAGCCAATGCGATACTAAATAATAAATAACGTTTGGAGGATTTAACGTGGAATTAAAAGATTTAGGCGAATTTATAACTACTAGTTTACAAACGCTAGATAAAAACAAAGAGAGTTTGATGAAAGCTGCTCAATTGTTATTATCTGCGCAAACTGTACTAAATGCTGAGTTTGAAAAGCGTGGCAAGGTAGAAATTCAAGAGGAAATACCACAAGAGGAAACAGTTCAAGAAGATGTTAATGTTGAAGAAGCTAAAGTCGAAGAAGCTCAAGAAGAAGTTGCAGCTCCAGTAGAAGAAGCTCCAAAAGCTGAACCTGTTAAAGAAAAGGAAGCAGCTCCTCAACAAGCTGAACAACCAAAATATGTAGTAACCGATTTTGGCAGAGGCGCAAAGAGAGATCAACAAGGTCAAAAACCTTTCAATAGAGACAATAGAGAAGGAAGACCTCCGTTTAACAAGGATCAAAAACCATTCAATCGTGATGGTAAGCCTGGATTTAATCGTGACGGAAAACCTGGTTTCAATGGACCAAAACCTGGATTCAAACAACAAGGCCAATCAAATTATGTTGCTTCAGATGTAGTAGAAAAGAAAGATACATCTAAGAACAAGAAAAATCCTCAAAAGCCAGTTGTTGATGATAAAAAGGAAAAGGGTGGACTATCTAAGCGTGATTTATTCAAGCGTGGTTATGAGTACGATTCATCTTTGGAAAGAATGGATGATGAAGACGAGTATGTAAGAATTAGATCAGGCAAGAAGGAAAAGAAGCACGAACCAATTCAAAAGGTTGAAATTACAGAAGCTACTTTGACTCAAGATATCGTACCACTAAAAGTATTTAGCGAAAAAATCGGTAAGCCAGCATCAGAACTTGTAAAGAAGTTCTTTGAACTTGGTAAGATGATTACTATCAATTCTTCAATTACTTATGAAGAAGCAGAACTTATCGCTATGGATTACGGTATTACTTTAACTTTAGAAAAGGAAAAGACAGCCGAAGATAAGTTAGAAGAATTAATGCAAACAGAAACAGACGAAAAGATGGTTAAACGTCCTCCAATCGTAACCATCATGGGTCACGTAGATCATGGTAAGACATCATTACTAGACTACATTAGAAAAACTAATGTAATTGCAACAGAAGCTGGTGGTATTACTCAACATATCGGTGCTTATACTATCGATGTAAGAGGAGAAAAGATTACATTCTTAGATACTCCAGGACACGAAGCTTTCACAGCTATGAGAAAGCGTGGTGCTCAAGTTACAGATATTGCTATTATCGTTGTAGCTGCAGATGACGCTATCATGCCTCAAACAATTGAAGCTATTAACCATGCTAAAGAAGCAGGCGTATCAATTATCATCGCAGCAAATAAGATTGATAAAACAAATGGTGATTATTCAAAAGTATTACAACAATTACCAAATTATGATTTGTTACCAGAAGAATGGGGTGGAGATACAATCGTATGCCCAATCTCAGCTAAAACTGGACAAGGCGTAGATAAATTATTGGATAGCGTTCTTCTTGTTGCTGAAATGCTTGATTTGAAGGCTACAAAGAAGGTTCCTGCTTCAGGTTCTATTATCGAAGCAAGATTAGACAAGGCTATCGGACCAGTTGCTACTGTATTAATTAAGAATGGTACATTAAAGATTAAAGACTTCTTAGTTGCTGGTACAAATATTTGTAGAGTAAGAGCTATGACAGATTGCACAGGTAAAGCTTGTAAAGAAGCATACCCATCATATGCTGTACAAATTCAAGGATTCCAATCAGTTCCAAATGCAGGTGATACATTTATCGTTGTTAAAGATGAAAAACTTGCTAAGCACGTTGCTGAAGAAAGAATTGAAAAAGAAAGAAACGCAATGCAATCTACATCTACAAGAACACTTGAAGATTTGTTAAAAGAACAATCTGGCGAAGTTAAAGTATTAGCTATCATTATTAAGTCAGATGTACAAGGTACATGTGAAGCTGTAAAACAAGCTCTATTGAAGATTAATGAAGAAAGAGCGGAAGACAACGTTAAGATTAAAGTTGTACACGCAGGTGTTGGTGCTATTAACGAATCAGATATCATGCTTGCTGATACAACAAACGCAATCGTATTAGGATTTAACGTAAGACCAGAAGCAAAAGCTAAAGCTCAAGCAGAAAGAGATGGTATTGATATTAGAACATACAGCATTATTTATGATGCTATTGATGATATCAACGCAGCATTATCAGGTATGATCGCTCCAACATATAAAGAAACAGCTTTGGGTATGGTTGAAATTAGAGACTTATTCAAGATTACTGGTGTTGGTATGATCGCTGGTTGTTACGTACTAGAAGGTAAGATTGCTAGAAACTGTGGATATAGATTATTAAGAGATAACTTAGTTATCCATACAGGTAAGATAGCTTCTCTAAAGAGAATGAAGGATGATGCTAAGGAAGTTGCTGCAGGATATGAATGCGGTGTTGGCTTAGATAATTATTCAGACTTCAAGGTTGGAGATATCTTAGAAACATTCTTATTAGAGGAAGAAAAACATGAGTAGAATCGAAAGAATCGAAGCAGAAATCGCTAAGCAATTAGCATTAGTTATTCAACAAGATGGAGTAAAAGATCCACGTGTTAAAGGCTTGATTTCTGTTTTAAGAGTAACAGTTGATACAGAACTTAGCTATGCTAAGGTATATATTAGTGTGCTTGGAGCAGATGGCCATGAGCAAGAAGTTGTTGATGGATTAAATTCTGCAGAAGGATATATAAAGAGCAGACTAAATAAAAAAATGAGACTACGTGCGCTACCAGAATTGCATTTTATTTATGATGATGCATTAGTATATGGCGCATATATGAATCAAAAATTATCGGAAAACTAATATGTTTGAAAATATTATAAGCGAAATCGAAAACGCAAATTCAATTCTATTGATATCTCATATCAATCCAGATGGAGATACATGTGGTAGTGCACTTGCTATGTATATTGCACTAAAAAACATTAACAAAGATGTAGATGTTGTTTGCGATTCGGATTTCAACAAAAAACTCGCTTATTTACCAGCTTTTGAAAACTATAACAAAGCTCAAGAAAATAAAAAATATGATTTATATATAGCTTTAGATTGTTCTGACGAATTGAGATTAGGGAAATATGCTAATCAATTTTTGAGGGCAAAAAAGAGCATTTGTATAGATCATCATGGAACAAATCAAAAGTATGCAAAAATCAATTTTTTAAACCCAAAAGCAGCTGCAAACTGCGAAAATATGTACAAACTACTTTTGGAATTAGACAAGAAGTATCCTTGTTTGAATAAAGAAGTTGGTATTTGCTTATATTCTGGAATTATTACAGATTCTGGAAACTTTATGAATTCTAATACAACTCACATTACAAAACAAATAGCACAAGAAATAGAAGAGCAATTTGATTTAAACACAAGTGAGATTGTTCAACATTTTATGAATGAAACATCATTAAATGTATTTATGTTGAAAAATAGAGTTTTGTCTAACGCTAAATTCTATGAAGATGATACAATCGGTATTATTTATTTTTCACAAGAAGATTTTAAAGCAACAAATACTTCTATGCCAGATACCGAAGGTATAATTAATGAAATTAGAAACATCGATACAATTAAGATTGCGGTTGCTGTAACTCAAGTAAAAGAAAATGATTACAAAGTATCTTTAAGATGTATTCCATCTTGTAGAGTAGATAGATTGGCTGCATCTTTTGGCGGCGGTGGTCACCCAGCTGCAGCAGGTTTTTCACTTCAAGGCAATTATTATGATGTTATGGAAAGAATTCTAAAGGCCTGCAAGGATTATGTCGAATAACTTATTAGTTGCAATTAATAAATCTTCAGATTGGACATCAAGCGATGTAGTAATAAAAGTTCGCAATGTATTGTCTAAATATTTCAACGAAAAAGTTAAAATCGGGCATATGGGAACTTTGGATCCATTAGCACAAGGTGTTTTGTTGCTAGGTATTAATAAGGCAACAAGATTATTTGATTATCTTTTATCTAAAGATAAAGAATATATTGGAACATTAACATTTGGTACATCTACAGATACACTTGATTCTCAAGGACAAGTTTTATCTACATCCGAACTTCCATCTATTGATGAAGTTGAACTTGCAATTACAAACTTTATTGGTCAAATTGATCAAGTTCCACCAAAATTTTCTGCTATTAAAATAAACGGTAAAAAGGCATACGATTTAGCAAGATCTGGCGTTGAATTTGAATTAAAAACACGTAAAGTGAATATTTATAATATTCAAATTGTAGATATGGATCTAGATGACAAAAAAGTTAAAAGCGCAACATTAAAAGTTAAGTGTTCATCTGGAACATATATAAGAACGCTATTTTATGATATAGCAAAATCAATACAAGTTGATGGACATATGTCTTCGCTTTTAAGAACAAATCTTGCAAATATATCTATAGATATGGCAGGTACGATTGAGGAATTTATAAATGATCCAAAAAAGTATTTTATAAATCCAATCGATGTTATAAAGAACATAATGAACGTTTACGAACTAAATGATAATGAATATTACGATGTAGCTCGTGGCGTTGGGATTAAATTAGAAAATGACGATGAATTATTAGCATTTACTAAAAATAATGAACTAAAATTCATAGCTAAAAATATAAATGGAATATATAAATCACAGGCGAATTTTGAATGATAGAGAAGATTTATGACATAAAAATACAAGAATATACAGCAAAAAACGAAGAACCTCAAGTTCTTTGTCTTGGATTTTTCGACTGTATTCATCAAGGGCATTTAAAGCTTATTAATAGAGCAAAACAAATTGCCTTTATGAATAACTATCTAACTTCAATATTTACATTTGATAACAACCCATTGAAATTATTTAAAAATGAAGATTTGATATTAACATTCAAAGAAAGATGCTTTGTATTTGAAGAATTGCAAATGGACTTTGTTTACTATGCAACAATGACAAAAGAGCTTGCAAATATAGATAAAAATACATTTTTAGATAATTTATTATCTAATAAAAACATTAAAGCTGTTGTTGTTGGCTCTGATTATACATTTGGAAATAATAAAGAAGGCGACGCAAAATATCTTAAAGAATATCTTGAAGCCAAAGGTATAAAAGTATATATAGAATCGCTACTTATGTATAACGAGAAAAAACTTTCTTCTTCATATATTAGAAAGCAAGTAGAAAAAGGAAATCTAGATGAGCTTAACAATCTTTTAGTATCTCCTTATTTGATTATGGGAACGGTAGCAAAAGGAAGAGGCGTTGGAGAAAAAGAATTATTCCCAACAGCTAATCTAATTGTCCCAGATGATAAAATCAAATTAGCACAAGGTGTTTACTATACACATGTGTTTATTGATGGATTGAGATATAGGGCTGTAACAAATGTTGGAGCAAAACCAACATATGATATTTCATCATACAATATTGAATCATATGTACTTTTCTATACTAAAAAACTATACGATAAACAAATCGTTGTAGAATTTGAAGAAAAAATAAGAGATATAAGAAAATTTGATAGCATAGATGATTTAAAGAATCAAATTCAAAAAGATATTGATTATGTTAAAAATCAAAACGGGGGATATGATGATTAAATTTGGACCAAGCGGAGCATGCGAAGAATTTAACGCACAAGGATTTAAAAAGACATCTGACGGCGCTATTTGGCTTAAAAACAAAGGCGTTGACTTGTTCGAGTATTCTTTTGGACGTGGCGTAAATATCTCTTCAGAAAAGGCTATAGCGTATGGGAAGGTATTTAATGAAAATGATATTGAACTTTCAGTTCATGCTCCTTATTTTATAAATCTTGCAACTGTTGAGGAAGAAAAGGCCATCAACAATATAAGATATATTGAAACATCGCTAAAAGCATTAAAAGAATTCGGTGGAAAGCGTTGTGTATTCCATCCAGGATCTCCTTTAAAGTTAGATAGACGTGAAGCTATGAATATTCTTTTAAAATCTTTTGAGAACATTGTTCAAATTAAAAACGATAATGGTTATAAAGATTTATATCTTTGCCCAGAAACAATGGGCAAATTGGCTCAATTGGGCGACTTGGAAGAAATAATCGAAATAGTTAACGTAGGAGATGAAAATATCATTCCTTGCATCGATTTTGGACATCTAAACGCAAGAGAGCGTGGATTATTCAAATCAAAAGACGACTATAAGAGAGTAATAGATAGATTAATAGATGGAATTGGTGAGAAAAAGACAATGAATATGCATGTGCATTTCTCAAAAATCCAATATACAGATAAGGGAGAGTTAAGACACTTAACATTTGATGATGATGTTTATGGTCCAGATTATGAACCATTGATGGAAGTGTTTGCTGACTATAAAATGACACCTTATGTTGTTTGTGAATCCGCAGGAACGCAAACTAGAGATTCGCTTTCTATGAAGCAATACTATAATAACTATCTAAACAAATAGTTTGTAAACTTAATATATTATATATTATGCGCGAATATTTATCTTTACATAAAAATAAATACTATGCTAATATATAAATGCTATGGACATATGCAGAGAGATATATAATTCGCTAAATTTGGATGCAATTGTTGTCTATTCGCCTTCAAATACTTTCTATTTGAGTGGATTTGAATCATCAAATTGCCAAATCGTAATAACAAAGGATAATCAATACTTTATTACGGATAAGCGCTATATAAACGAAGCAAAAATCGTATTAAGCGATAGATTCGAAGTTGTAGCGTCTGACGAAAAATATATAGAGCATCTTTTGCAAGATTGTAAAACAATCGGATGGGATAGCGATGTAACTTATAAAACGTATAAAAAACTACACGAAATGTTTGGTGACAAGCTCGTTGATGTGCAAGAGGTTATAGAAAGCTTTAGAATGATTAAATCTCAAAAAGAGATAGATAACATTATAAAGGCTCAAGAAATTACAGATCTTGCTTTCAATGAAGTCCTTAAGGACTTAAAAGCTGGAGTTAGCGAAATTGAAATTGCTGCCAAAATAGAATATATATTCTTAAAAAAAGGCGCAGGAATTGCATTTGACTCAATTGTAGCTTTTGGTGAAAATGGTGCATCTCCACATGCACATAGAACATTTAGACAACTAAAAGATGGTGATTTTATTACTATAGATATTGGTGCTAAATGGAATGGTTACTGCTCAGATATGACAAGAACGTTAGGGTTTGGGCATCTATCTGATGAACAAATTAATGTTTATAACATTGTTTTAGAAGCTCAACAAACAGCAGTAGACAAAATACGTGTAGGAATGAGTGGGTATCAAGCAGATAAAATTGCTCGTGATATAATAACAAATAGGGGTTTTGGAGAATTCTTTACACATTCGCTAGGACATAGCGTTGGTGTAGATATTCATGAAAGAATTACTTTAGCTCCATCTTCTACTAAAGACATCATTAAAAACGGTATGGTGGTAACAGTAGAACCAGGGATATATATCCCTCAAAAATTTGGTGTTAGAATCGAAGATTCTGTGCTAATTAAAGATAATAAAGCTAATCCATTAGCTAAAATAGATAAAAAATTAATAGTTATATAAATTATTGGAGGTACATATGGGCTACATAATGGCAGGTGACTTTAGAAAAGGCGTAACTTTCAAATATGAAAGTAAGGTTGTAACAGTTGTTGAATTCTTACACGTTAAACCAGGTAAGGGTGCAGCTTTCGTTAGAACAAAATTAAGAGACGTTATCAACGGCGGTGTTGTTGAAATGACTTTCAACCCAACAGCAAAGTTTGAAACAGCAGAAATCGTTTACAAGAAGATGCAATACTCTTACTCAGATGGAGATTTATACTACTTCATGGATCCAGTAACATTTGATATGATCCCAGTTAACCGCGAAATGTGCGAAGATGCATTAAAGTTCGTTGTTGAAGGTGGAGAAGTTACTGTTAACTTCTATGATGGAAATCCATTCTCAGTTGACGCACCAAACTTCGTTGAATTAACAATTACTCATTCTGAACCAGGAGCAAAGGGTAATACAACACAAGGCGCTACAAAACCTGCTACACTTGAGACAGGATATGAACTACAAGTTCCATTGTTTGTTAACGAAGGTGACAGAATCAGAGTTGACACAAGAACTGGCGAATATATGTCAAGAGTTTAGTCCTTGTAATATAGATGCAAATTGGTCCCATTTGGTTTCCAGATGGGACTATTTTTTATAGTTAGATTATAAATATAATTCTAAACTTGTAATATTTTTAAATATTATGCTAAAATATGCATTGTGAGGTACATTTATGGAAAATCATATTGACAGCAAAAAGTATGAAAGTATTGCTAGTTCAATCGTTGTTGGAGCTGCGTCTCAAGTAGATGGCATTGCATCAATAACATACGAACCTGGACTTTTGGTCCCAGATACAGGGAAAAAGAAGAAAGGCTCAGCTGTAGAAGTTAACATTGTTGACGGATTGGTTACTATCAATATTTCAGTAAATGTTTATTATGGAAAAGTAATCCCAGTTGTTGTATGCAACCTTCAAGAAAAAGTAAAGAAAGAATTTGAAGCTGCTACATCACTAAAGGTTAAGAAAGTTAACGTTACAGTTGTAGGATCAATCGTAACAGCATAATTCATGTAATTTATTGGCCCTTTGTTAAATGCAAAAGGCCATTTTTTCGAGGTAAATAGAAAATGAGTAGAAAATCAGCTAGAGAATATGCATATAAATTGGTATTCGAATACATTTTTGATAAAGATGCATCAACGCCAACTTTAAGCGAAATATTCAAAGATCCAAATTTGAACACATCAGATGCAGAATATATTAGAGCCGTTTATGAGGCTGTACAAGCACATTATGATGACATCATTGAATCAATCAAGAGAAACGCAAAGAATTTCAAACTAGAGCGTATTTTTAAGCCAGATTTGGCTGCTTTGGTTTTAGCTATTGCAGAAATGCAATACATTGACGATATTCCACTAAATGTTTCAATTTTTGAAGCAATTGAATTGGTAAAGATGTATTCAACAGATAAATCATATCAATTTGTAAATGGCGTTCTAGCCGGAGTATATAAGGAGCTAGAAAAATAATGTTAATCTTAGGAAAAGAAGTATCTAAACAAACTAGAGAAGAAATTAAAGCTGGAGTTCAAGAATTTGCAAAGAAATATAATAGAGTTCCATGCTTAGCAGTTATTATTGTTGGAGAAGATCCTGCATCTCAAACATATGTTAGAAACAAAGTGTTAGGATGTGAAGAAGTAGAGATGAAATCTCTAAAATACGAATTCCCAAATGGAACAAAGCAAGAAGATATCGCATCTACAATTAAAACTTTAGTAAACGATTCAAATGTTGATGGCATTTTAGTTCAATTGCCATTGCCAAAAGGATATGATGAAAAGTATCTTTTAGATTTAATTCCAGAAGAGAAAGATGTAGATGGATTCTGCGCTTCAAATATTGGCTTATTAGCCATGAATAATCCAAGAACAATTTCTTGTACACCTTTTGGTGTAATGAGACTTTTAAAGTCAACAGGAGTTGATTTAACAGGTAAAAATGCGGTTGTTATTGGAAGATCAAATACAGTAGGAAAACCAATGGCAATGTTGCTTTTGAATGCAAACTGTACTGTAACTGTATGTCATTCAAAGACACAAAACATGAAAGAAATTACTAAAAATGCAGATATTTTAGTAGTAGCTATAGGTAAACCAAAGTTTTTAAAAGCAGATATGGTTAAAGAAGGCGCTATTGTTATCGACGTTGGTATTAATAGAGTTGATGGCAAATTATGCGGAGATGTAGATTTTGATGAAGTTGAAAAGAAAGCATCATTTATTACTCCAGTTCCAGGTGGCGTTGGCCCAATGACAATATCTATGCTTTTATATAATACTTTAGAGGCTGCAAATCAAAGAGAAGAAAATGCCAGAAAATAACATTATTAAGGTATCTCAACTAAATAACGTTATTAAAAACATATTTTATGCAGAGGAAATGCTGCATAATATTGTTATTATGGGGGAAATTTCTGGTTTTAAAATATCTGGACCTCATGCTTATTTTGCTTTAAAAGATGAAGAAAGTGCTATCCAATGTAATTGTTTTAATTATCAAAAGACATACATTCCTAAGGAAGGAGAGCAAATTTTAGCAAAAGGTACAGTAGATTATTACACTAAAATCGGAAAATTAAATTTCAATATATCTCAGATTCAACCATATGGAGCAGGTGCTCTTGCTGCTATGCTTGAAAAATTAAAGCAAGAATTAACACAAAAAGGCCTATTTGATATATCTCATAAAAAGCCAATTCCAAAATTTCCAAAGAGAGTTTGTGTTATAACATCTAAAACTGGCGCTGTAATTCGCGATATAATCACGAC
>CAMOQV010000012.1 GCA_946623205.1 uncultured Clostridia bacterium | reverse complement strand
TTAATTCGCTCTTGAAATAATAAGGAACGATTTTAACGTCTCCTTCAATAACAATTATTTGGTCACCATATATTTCAATAAGTTTGTCATATGAATCATTTAAAAATTGTAATTGGCTCTCAAGAGCAGAAATTTTATTTTCATAAGTACTTGCAACATCATATACAGACAAATAATTATTGTAAGCAATAGTGTCAGCAAGAGTATTTGTTTTTGTAACTGGAGTGTCAGCAATAGCCTTTAAGAAATCTTTTGCTGTATTTACGTTTTTGCAATATTTCTTTGGAAGAGATAATGTTAAATCGCTAGTAACTTTTTCATCTTTGCTAGAACCATTTAGTGTAATTGCATTATCTTCGATAATCTTGTCAACATCAATTCCTGCAAATTCTTCTTTAGAAGCTTTTATTGCATTTAGATTATCTGATGAAATTATACTAGATAAAATAAAGCTTGAACCATCGATGTATTTGTTATCTTGAATAGCTTTTATATCAAAATTATAAGAAGCAGTGTATGTTACCTTTTTTGCTGTATATCCATAATGAACACCAAAGAAAGATGCTAGTGCTATAACAATAGCAACGGCGAAAAATAACCATTTTCTACCAAATCCAACTTTTAGAATTGTCCATAAAGATACAGAAGATTCTTCGTATGTTTGTTCGTTTTGCATGAAACACCTCAAATATTGTCTATGTTAAGCTCATTTCAAAGCCTACATTAGATAGTATACTCTATCGTGTGCGCAAAAAGCAACACGGGCGTGCAATATAAATAATACATAAATTTGATATGCACGCATCAGCGTAAAGGTGTGCAAAAACGGGGCATTTTGAGTAAAAACACGCAATAATTGGGGTGTTTTGGACTAGATATTATATACGCGCAATTGCGCACGCCTTTTGTATATGTTATAATAATCAAGATGTAAAAAATTTAAAAGTTCACCAAAAGGAGACTGATTTTATGAACAAAAAGACAATTAGAGATGTTGATGTTAAAGGCAAGAGATGCTTAGTACGTGTAGATTTCAACGTACCAATGAAAGACGGCGTTATTACAGATGAAAATCGTATTAATGGTGCTCTTCCAACAATTAAGTATTTAATGGAACATGGTGCAAAGGTTATTCTTTGTTCACACATGGGCAAACCACACAATATCTTTACAGAAGGTTTTGGTTTAACAAAGAAAGAAAAGAAGGCTATCGAAGCTCTTCCAGCAGAAGAACAAGCACAAGCAAAGGCAGATGCTATTGCTAAAGCTTTAAAGAATGATCCAAAGAAGTTTACTTTGGAACCAGTAGCAAAGAGATTAAACGAATTATTAGGTGGCAAAGTTACATTTGCTAAAGATATCGTTGGACCAGATGCTCAAGCTAAGGTTGCTGCTCTAAAGGATGGCGAAGTAGTTTTACTTGAAAATACACGTTTTGATGCAGGCGAAGAAGGCAGAAGCGAAGAACTTTGCAAAAAGTTAGCAGCTTTCTGTGATATCTATGTTAACGATGCATTCGGAACAGCCCACAGATCTCACGCTACAACAGCTGCTATCGTTGAATACGGTTTAGTTAAAGATGCTGTTTGCGGATTCTTAATTGAAAAAGAATTATCTGTTATGGCAGATTCATTAGATAATCCAACACATCCATTCGTTGCTATTTTGGGTGGCGCTAAGGTTGCAGATAAGTTAAACGTTATTAGCAATCTATTAACAAAGTGCGATTCATTAATCATCGGTGGTGGTATGGCATACACATTCTTAAAGGCTCAAGGCGCTGAAGTTGGTAAGTCATTAGTTGATGATGAAAAACTTCAATATTGTAAAGATATGTTAGCAAAAGCTAAAGAACTTGGTAAGAAGATTTATCTTCCAGTAGATACAGCTGTAGCTCCAGCATTCCCAGATCCAATCGATGCTGAAATTAATGTTAAGTACTGTGATGCAAACGCTATCCCAGCAGATGAAATGGGCTTAGATATTGGACCAAAGAGCGCAGAACAATTTGCAGAAGTTATTAAGTCAGCTAAGACAATTATCTGGAATGGACCAATGGGTGTATTTGAAAACCCAACACTTGCAAAAGGTACTTTTGCAGTAGCTAAGGCTATGGCTTCAGCACAAGGCGCTACAACAATCATCGGTGGTGGTGATAGTGCAGCTGCCGTTACTCAATTAGGATTTGCAGATAAGATGACACACATCTCTACAGGTGGTGGTGCTTCACTTGAATTATTCGAAGGAAAGAAACTTCCTGGTATCGAATGCTTAAACACAAAGGACTAATTTAAAAACAAAAGAGGCTAGCAAATGTTAGTCTCTTTCTAATTAAGAAAAATAAATAAAAGAGGTATATAAATATGAGAAAACCAATTATTGCAGGAAACTGGAAAATGAACAAAACAATCGCTGAGACAAAGGCTTTAATTACAGACCTTATCCCACTAGTAAAGGGCGCTAAGACAGAAACCGTTATTTGCGTACCATATACAGATATCGCTACAGCTGGCGAAATGATTAAGGGTACAAACATCAAACTTGGTGCTGAAAACGTTCACTGGGCAGAAAGCGGAGCTTTCACAGGCGAAATCAGTGCAGATATGTTAGTAGAACTAGGTGTTGAATATGTAATTATTGGACACAGCGAAAGAAGACAATATTTTGGTGAAACAGACGAAACAGTTAACAAGAGAGTTAAAGCTGCTTTAGCTAAGGGCTTAAAGCCAATCATCTGTGTAGGTGAAACTCTTGAACAAAGAGAAAAGAACAGAGTTAAGAGCGTTCTAAAGAAGCAAACAATTGGAGCTTTCCAAGATATCACAGAAGAACAATTAGCTAACATCGTTATCGCATACGAACCAGTATGGGCTATCGGAACAGGTAAGACAGCTACATCTCAAGATGCTAACGATACAATTAAGATTATCAGAAATCAAATCGCAAAATTATACAATAGAAAAGCTGCTAACAAGTTAAGAATTCAATACGGCGGCAGCATGAAGCCAGGTAATGCTAAAGAATTAATGGCTATGAAGGAAGTAGATGGTGGATTAATCGGCGGAGCTTCTTTGAAGGCTGCAGATTTCGCTGCTATCGTAAAATATTACGAGGACTAATATGAAATTTACTGGATTAATAATAATGGATGGATTCGGCATTAATGCCTATGGTCCAGCCAATGCTATTTCTCCTGAAACAGCACCTGAGGTTTTGGATATTATAAAGAATAATCCAAGCACACAATTGCAAGCATCTGGTATGGCCGTTGGCCTACCTGATGGCCAAATGGGTAATAGCGAAGTTGGACACTTAAATATGGGTGCCGGCAGAATAATCTATCAAGAATTAACGAGAATTACTAAGTCTATACAAGATGGAGACTTCTTTACAAATCCTGCTTTTGTTAAAGTAATGGAATATGTAAAGGCTAACAAAAAACAACTACATGTAATGGGTTTATTGTCTGATGGTGGTGTACATTCTCACTATACACATCTATTTGCTTTAATCAAAATGGCAAAAGATTTCGGACTAGATAACATTTATGTACATTGCTTTATGGACGGAAGAGACGTATCTCCAACAAGTGGTATTACTTATGTTCAAAAGCTTGTAGATTATACAAAAGAAATTGGTTTTGGTAAGATTGCTACAATATCTGGTAGATATTACGCAATGGATAGAGACAACATTTGGGATAGAGTTGAAAAGTCTTATACAGCACTATGTGATGGCATAGGAATTGAAGAAACAGATCCTGTTCAAGCAATGCAACATTCTTATGACAATGGAGTAACAGATGAATTTGTTATCCCAACAGTTATTAAAGAAAACGGCAAGCCAGTAACAACTATCAACGAAGGAGACGGAATTGTATTCTTCAACTTCAGACCAGATAGAGCTAGACAAATCACAAGATCATTTATCTATGAAGACTTCAATGGATTTGAAAGAAAGAAAGGCTTCTTGAAACCTCACTTTGTTTCATATACGCAATATGATGTAACATTCAACGATCATCTAGATGTTGCTTATAGACCACAATCTTACAAGAACACATTAGGTGAATACTTATCAAGCCTTGGTTTGAAGCAATTTAGAATCGCTGAGACGCAAAAATATGCTCACGTTACATTCTTCTTCAACGGCGGCGTAGAAGCCCCAAATCCAGGCGAAGATAGAATCTTAATAGATTCTCCAAAAATTGCCACATTTGATTTGATGCCAGAAATGAGCGCATACAAAGTATGTGATAAAGCTTGTGAGACAATTAAGAGCGGAAAGTATGATGCAATGATTCTAAACTTTGCTAACTGCGATATGGTAGGCCACACAGGTATTATCCCTGCAGCTCAAAAAGCAGTTAAGGTAACAAGTGAATGTGTAAAGAAAGTTATAGATACAATTCTATCTGTTGGTGGACAAGCTTTATTAACAGCAGACCATGGTAACGCAGATTGTATGATGACTGAAGATGGTAAGCCATTTACAGCTCATACTACAAACCCAGTTCCATTTGTTGTAGTAGGCGCAGATGGAGTTAAGTCATTGAAAGATGGCGGAAGACTATGCGATATTGCTCCAACAATGTTGGATATTATGAACGTAGAAATTCCACAAGAAATGACAGGACATTCTCTAATTAATAGATAATATTATCTAGAATCATAATGAATCCTCCGATTGCTCGGAGGATTCATTTTATGCGCTCGACGCTTGATTTCCTCCAAAAACTCCTGTATAATGGTAGTAACTGGAGGAAATATATGATAAAGACGATCGAAATGCTAGAATATGAATATAAGGACTTCGGCAACATCTATAATAAGATTTCTCGAGAAGAAAAGGCGGGCAATCTTATAAAGTTAAAGAGGGGCTTATATGCAACAAAGCAAACAATAAATCCAATGTTGATTGCTAATTATTTGTTTGCTCCATCATATATTTCATTTGAAACAGCTCTTGCTTATTATGGAATGATTCCAGAGAGAGTATATTTGATAAAGTCAGCTACCTATGCAAAGAATAAATCTAAGTATTATGAGAATAAGTTTGGAAAGTTTGAATATAAAGATGTGCAAAAAGAAGTTTATGCCTATGGCATAGAATTTGTTGAAATTGAAGGAGAACGTGTCCAGATGGCATCAAAAGAAAAGGCGCTATTGGATATGCTTGCGAGCGTTTCTCCAAGAAACAATGCAAGAGAAGTCGAAGAATTGTTATTTGACGATTTAAGAATAAACGAAGAAGAGTTTTCTGAATTAGATAGAAATAAACTTAATGATTTATCTAGATTATATAAATCAACTACAATAAAGAATTTTAGAATATATATGGGGTTAAAGAATGATTAATAACTATGTTTTAGAAACATTAAAGCAAAACAATGTTAATGATGCTCGCTCTTTTGAAAATGTATTAAGAGAGCTTGCACAAAAAATGCTATTGTATGCACTAAGTAGAACGTCATTTTTTAAAAAGGCAGTGTTTTATGGCGGAACATGTTTAAGAATCTTTCATAATATTCAAAGGTTTTCTGAGGATTTGGATTTTACGGTTTTAGAAGAAAACATAGACTTTTCTTGGGATGATTATATGCCTGCATGCATAAGGACTCTTGAATCGTATGGTTTTGAAGTTGAAATAGGTTCAAAGCCAGAATATGATATAGGCGAAATTAGAAGAAGATACGTGAAGATCCCTTGCTATGATATAGCTAAAGAATATTTTGGAAGAGAAGTTTTTCATAAAGACAAAAAGCTATCTATAAAAATGGAAATAAGCACTTGGTTTGTGGAAGGGGCTCAATGTTCATTAGAGACAATATATGCTCCAATGATTTCAAGTGTGCTTTGTTATGATATGTCTACATTGTTTGCCGGAAAATTAGCTGCTGTAATGAATAGATCTTGGAGAAGCAGAGTAAAAGGAAGAGATTTTTATGATTATATTTTCTATATAACGCTAGGTACGAAATATAATTTCGAATATTTAAAGAATAAGTGTGCATCTTCTTTAGAAGTGGATCCAAAAGAGATAACAGAAGAAAGAATAAAAGCGACACTATTAGAAAGATTTGAAAGCATAGATTATAAACAGGTTATGGCAGATATTGCACCTTTTGTTGATGCTAACGACAAAATTGGAGAAATAACCAAGGATACTTTAATTCCTACTATAAAAATCCTGTCTCACAATTAATTACAGTTTAAATCAAAAAAAAGCATCGGTTATCCCGATGCTTTAGTTGTAATATGCTTTTAATTAGTCTGCAGTAAATGTAATAATTTTTACATCAGAAGCTTTGTAGAATTCGTATGCTTCTGCTTGAATTGTAAATGTTTTGCCAACATATGATGTATCTGAAGATGTGAATGAATATGTAGCAAGTCCATCTTGAGCTGTGATTCTAATTTGTTCATCATCAATATTTAGAATAATCATCTTAGCTTCTTCACCGTTAATTGTTATTGTATTTACATATACGCCATCAATTAATTCAGAAGTTGCTGATACATCTTCTGGGATTAAATCAATCTTCTTTGTTGTTTTGTAAGAAGTCATGGCATCTTTAGAAGTTTCAATTTCATTTACAAAAGAGCAAGCAACTAAACGGATTGAGTGATAACCTAATCCCTTCAATTGTTCAGTTAATATTGCCTTATAACGGCTATCTGATACTTTAGAATATTCAACAACATAAGCTGCAATACCTGGGTGGTTAGCTTCAAAGCTTGCTTTGTTTTCAACAATAGCAACTTTTGTTTCCTTGTCGATTGTTGCTAAATAGTAATCTGCAAACTCAACTTTATCAAAAGCAAGGCATGATTCTAATTCTTCTTCATAAGCACTTAGGTTCTTAGGTGTTGTTAATTTTAATGTGTAAATGTAACTTATAACATTTGCATTTTCGCTATCCAAATACAAAGTCTTACCATCTTCAGCTAAATCAGCTAACGTATCGAAAGAATAGTTTCCTAAAACATATGCTTGAAGTCTATGAGATGCTGCGCCTTGATTTCTTAGATAATCTGTTAAATCGTATTCGTTTGTTTGTAGGATGATTGGTTCTCCATCATCAACGATGAATTTATATCTAATTCCATCGAAAGCATCTACAGGAGTACATTTAGCTGTAAATTTACCATTTTCGTCGCTTACATAAAAATCTACTGGAGCTGGAAGTGTTTCTAGATATACTGTCTTTGTAATATTCTTAGCTGTAAATTTCTTTTCAAAAGCATTATATAAAGCAAGGATGTTTACTCCTTCAAATGATGGGCAAGAAGATCCTTTTAACATTGCAACTTTGTTACCACCTGTTATTGACTTAACTTCGCCATAAGATACAAGAGTTGATGTAGCATCAAGAGTGATGTTATTAACTTTTGCATTTGCAAACATTTGAATGTTTGAAGCTGTTGCTGTAATGTTTTGTGGGTTTAGTGTTGCGTATAATTCAACATTAGCACAGTTTGTAAAATCAAAAGCCGTAGCGTCGTTTGTTGTCATTGTGCCGTTAAGCTTTATTGATTGAGCAGTAAATGCTGCCTTTTCTCTAATTGTTGCGTTTGTGAATGTAACATTCTTTGCATTTACTTTTACTTCGTTTGCATCAAAAGATGTAGCAATGTTTACATCGCTAAGTTCTGAATTAATATCCAAAACGCCACAAGATAGATTGCCTTTTGCTGTATAACTATCTTTCTTTAGAGTGCCGACTTGAATTAAAGCATCATTCTTACCAATAGATAATGTTCCTGTAACTTGTAAATCATGTCCATTTAAATCAATTGAACAAGAAGATCCTAATAAATTTAAATCGCCTTCATAAACGATATCTTTTTCAAGAACGAATCTCTTTCCATCTTCTGGAACGAAATCGCTTGCGTCATAAACGTGGATTCTTCCTACTACATAGCAAAAATAAACAGGGAAGAATATAACTGAGAAAAGAGCAATGAAAGCAACAATAGAGATAACTATAATAGTAATCTTCTTTTTCTTTGACATTGGCTCTTTTAATTTAGCTGTTCTTGGTAAATCTTGAATAGGTTGAATTGGAGCTTCTGCAGTGTTGTCAATAATTGTTGGAGCATCAGTTGTTGGTGCTTGCTCTTCTTGATTAGGAGCAACATCTTGAGCAACTGTATCAATGGCAGGTTCTTCCTTTACCTCTTCTTGTGGAGCTTCTTCAGCCTTTATATCTTCTTTTTTATCTTCAAGATTTGTTTCTTCTTGAGGATTTAGGTTCTTTTCGTCTTCCATTTTAGACCCCCTTAATAAACTTGTTTATTAACTCTTCTGAAGAATCATAATAGATGTTTGAATTCTTTGCTGTTTCTTCATTATAAGTTGTAGCTGAGTTATTCAATTCCTTGTTTGATCTATAGATTAAGTAAGGAACTGGATCCGAAACGTGTGTTCTTAGTTTAATTGGAGTTGGGTGATCTGGCATAACTAAGATTGAGTATGGTTCAGATTGTTTGTTTAACTCGTCTACTATATATTTTACTACAATACTATCGATAAGTTCTATAGAAAGGATTTTGTGTTCTAAATCGCCTTGGTGGCCACATTCATCTGGAGCTTCCATATGAATATATACATAATCGTTTCTTTTTAAAGATTCAATGGCAGCTTTAGCTTTGCCTAAAAAGTTTGTATTATATGTACCACAAGCGCCTTCAACTTCGATAACTTCCATTTTAGCGCCAATACCAATACCTTTTAATAAATCAACGGCACTTATAACAGAACCTTTGATTCCAAATTTATCTTCAAAAGCTTCAAGTTGTGGCTTTGTTCCTTCGCCCCATAACCAAATGCTGTTAGCAGGATTCTTACCTTGAGCTTCTCTTGCTTTGTTAATAGGGTGATCTTTTAATAGCTCATAAGATTTTTTCATTAAATCTAACATTTCTTCGCCATATAAATCCTTTGGAAGATATTCTGTTACTTTTCTTCCTGAGATATCATGAGGAGGCGTATAAGTTGTTCCAACTTTTGCATGGTTTTTAACTAAGCAATGTCTATAACTTACGCCAGCATAGAAATGTAAAACATCAGTAGATAGCTTGCTATCTAAATATTCAATTAATTCTTTAGCCTCAGCTGTAGATACTTCACCAGCAGAGTAGTCAACCATAGTCTTATTTTCATATGGTTCATCTTTAGATAACGTAACTAAATTGCAACGAATAGCAATATCATCTTCTTTTAAATCGATTCCAATAGATAAGGCTTCAAGTGGGCTTCTTCCTGTATAACATTTTTTTGGATTGTATCCCATAACAGCAAGGTTAGCTACATCGCTACCTGGCTTTAATCCTTGAGGAACTGTCTTTACAAGACCGATTTCACCTTTTGCGCAAAGTGCATCAATATTTGGTTTGTTTGCGACCATAAGTGGAGTTTTACCGCCAAGTTTCTCTATTGGGTAATCTGCCATTCCATCGCCTAAAACTACTACGTATTTCATGTTGTCACCTTCTTCCAATAGCATTAGTTTATTACAAACTAATTGCTAAGTCAAACACACGTGTGCGTATAAATATTAATAGTAAATTGAAAAAGTAAATTCCAGCATAAAGCGGAAGTTCAAAAAATTTGCATAAGCAAAATCCTCCTTTTTGTTAGTAGGCATATTTTACCAACTGGAATTTACTTTTACAATTTACTTAGTAGACGCGCTCCATTTCGCTGCTTGACAAAGATTTCAAAACGCGGTATAATTTTACTGAAAATAAATTCAGTGAAAATAAATTCAGTAAAATGGAGAGCAAAATAAACTATGTTTATAGGAAGAGAAGAAGAATTAAAAACTATTACAACCGCGCTTAATAATAAGTCTAAACACGTGTTGATTTATGGTAATCGACGTGTCGGAAAGACAACTTTAGCAATTGAAGCAACAAAGCGTGTTGAAGATGCGATCTTTATTAATTATGAATGCAAAAAGGATTCTTTAGATAGTAATGCGAAAGCATTATCTAGGCTTTTAGTGGATGTGGGTTTAGTTTCTACTTATATTCCATTTGATTCATTAGAAGCCGTATTCTCGTTTGTCGATTCTTTAAACAAGCATGTCATTATTTTAATCGATGAATATCCTTATTTATATGCTGAAACAAAGAAAGATCTTGTTGATTCTATTTTCCAAATAATAATCGATCAACATTCTAAAAACTTAAATATCATCCTTTCTGGATCTCATATAGGCATGATGACGAGCTTATTAAAATATGATAATTCTCTATTTGGTCGTTTTTCTGTATATTTACAGGTTCAAGAATTAGACTATTATGATGCGAGCAAATTCTATCCAAATTTATCTAATTATGATAAAGCAGCATTTTATGCTGTGTTTGGGGGATCGCCTTTTGTTTTATCGCAATTAGATTATACAAAATCGCTAGAAGAAAACATAAAAGACACATACTTAAACAACAATTCTGCGATTGGTTTATTCTTAAGCGAAGGATATACAAGCGACTTATCTACAAAAGATTATGCAAATAAAATTTTTAGTGTATTAGGAAACTCAAGGCTAAAGTATACAAAGCTAGAAGAAGAGCTTGGTTTAGATAAAAATGGGTTACTTAGCAAACAATTAAAGACTCTTTTAGATATGAATTTTATTGGTAAAAATAGCCCAATTAACAAACAAGACGACAAGAAGAAGGTTACGTATTACATTAAAAGCAATGCATTGAGATTTTTCTATTGTTATGTATATGAAAAACAAAACAAATTGATAGAACTCGGTAAAGATAAGTTTTTTGATGTTTATGTAAACAAAAGTTTGTTAACTTTTATCTCATATAGATTTGAAGGTATTGTTTCTCAATTTATATCAAGAGCAATAAAAGCCGACATCATTAAAGACGCGCAAGATTTGGGCACTTATTATTATGACGATGCGAAAGCAAAAACAAACGGAGAATTTGATGTCGTAATAAAAACAGAAGAAGCATTTTCTGTTATTGAAGCAAAGTATTTAAAGGATAGAGTGTCGCAAAAACTAATAGATAAAGAAATAGAACAGGTTCGCAATATTAAAGAATTAAAAGTAGATAAAATGGGATTTGCATCAATAAATGGATTTGATGAAGATGTAGAGAAGTTAGATTACATGTTTGATGGGAATGATATATATTTTATTAATTAACGTTGCGCGCGTAATTTATCGCGCCTTGAAAATATATAATATTTTTGTTAATATATGTTTATAAGTTAAAAGAGTTTTGGCGGGGAAATTATGGTAGATAAAATCAATTTAAATTACGATTGGAAATATTCAAAAAACTATATCGAAGATAGCATAAAAGTTGATTTTGATGAAAAAGATTATGAAACAGTAAACATTCCTCATACCAATCAAGAAATTCCATTTAATGATTTTAACGAAGAGATTTATCAATTTATAAGTTCATATAGAAAGCATATATTTATCGACAAAAAATACGAAGGCAAAAAGCTTATTTTAGAATTTGAAGCTGTAGCTAATGCTGCAGATGTCTATATAAATGGTGAGTTTGCTTTTTCTCATAAAGGAAGTTACACCGCATTTTCTTCGGATATGACAAAGTTTGTTAAATTTGGTCAAGACAACGTTATATCTGTAAAGGTAGATTCAACGGAAAGAGAAGATATTCCTCCATTTGGAAACATTGTAGATTATCTTGTATATGGCGGTATATATAGAGAAGTGTACATCTACGTTCATGACGATGAGTACATCGAGACGATGTATTTAACACCAAAAGATGTGTTATCTGACCCAAAGATTGAGATAAAGCTATGCTTTAACAAAGAAATACAAAGACAACCTTTAGAAATTGTTGTATTTAATGAGGGCACGGTTGTTGCTAAAAAGATTGTTAATGCGCAAGGAAAAGAATGTATTGAAACATTCGAAATGAAAAATGCGCTTTTATGGGATATCGATGATCCAAATTTATATGAAGTTAGAGCAAAAATTGGAAATGATGAAATTATAGATTTTATCGGCATTAGAGAAGCTATCTTTAAAAAGAACGGATTTTTCTTAAATGGCAAAAAGATCATGCTTCGTGGTTTAAATCGTCACCAATCTTATCCATATGTTGGAAATGCTATGCCAAAATCGGCGCAAGAAGCGGATGCAGAATTTTTAAAATACCATTTGGGTGTAAATTTGGCTAGAACTTCACACTATCCAAATTCAAAGCACTTCTTAAGAAGATGCGATGAAATAGGACTTTTAGTATTTACAGAAATTCCAGGATGGCAATTTATATCTCAGCGCGAAGATTGGAGAGAAAAGTGTGTAGATCATGTAAAAGAAATGATTGAGCAATGCTATAACCACCCATCAATTATATTATGGGGCGTTAGAATTAATGAATCTCCAGACGATGATGAATTATATACAAAAACAAATGAAGTAGCACACGCTCTAGATAAATCTAGACAAACATCAGGCGTTAGATGCATAGTTCAAAGTCATCTTCTTGAAGATGTTTATGCATACAATGATTTTTCTCATTCAGGAAAGACCATGAAGATATTACCAAAATTTATGGTAACAAATAGAAAGAATCCACTTATTATATCTGAGCACAACGGACATATGTTCCCAACAAAGACATATGACCACGAAAAGAAGCGTTTAGAGCACGCTTTAAGACATGCAAGAGTTGTTAATGCTGCATATAAATCAAAAGGCCACGCTGGGGTTATTGGTTGGTGTATGAGCGATTACAACACGCATAAGGATTTTGGTTCTGGAGATAAGATTTGTTACCATGGCGTAACAGATATGTTTAGAATAGATAAACTTGCAGCAAGCTTCTATAAATCTCAACAAGATTACTATCCAGTTTTAGAGATCTCTTCTAATATGGAAATTGGAGATTCAGCAGGAGGACATGTTGGCGAAGTATATATGTTTACTAACTGCGATGAGGTTAAATTATACAAAAACGGAAAACATATCAATACTTTTGACATGAAAAAGGAGAGATTAAAGTCTCAATTTAAATATGTTCCTTATCCACCAGTAGTACTTGAAGATATTATTGGAGATCAATTAGAACACGAGGAACATCACTTCACAAAAAGCGATGCAAAAAAGATAAAAAAGGCACTTTTAGATATTAAAAAGTACGCTCCATTTAGAGCTGCACTTAGAAATGGAATAACATTTTTAATGGCAACAATAAAATATAAGCTAACATTGGATCAAATGACACAAATGTATGGACAGTACGTAACATCATGGGGTGGCAAGCAAGTTTCTTATATGTTTGAAGGATATAAAGATGGCAAGAAAGTAGCCGAAGTTACAAAGGGAGCAATGATGGGCGCTTCATTATATGCAAAAGCCGACAAAGAAGAACTAATTGAAAAAGACACATATGATGTAGTAAGAATTGAAGTTAAAGCGCTATCTCATTATTTAAATGTTTTGCCATATGATAATTCTGTAATTGAAATTGAAACAAATGGCATTGTAGAGGTAATAGGCCCAACAAAAGTTGCTTTAATGGGCGGACAAATTGCATTTTGGGTAAAAACTATTGGGAAAGAGGGTAAGGCTAAGATAAAGATAAAGAGCGAAAAGCTTGGCAATAAAGAAATCGAAATTAATGTAAAAAAGATATAAGAGGACAAATTATGGAAAAATATGTTATCGCACTAGATCAAGGAACAACATCATCAAGAGCAATTATCTTTAATAAGCAAAAAGAAATTGTCAAAGTCTCTCAAAAGGAGTTTACGCAAATCTATCCAAAGGCAGGATGGGTTGAACATGATCCTCAGGAGATTTGGAATACTCAAAAAGAAGTTATGCTTGATGTTTTAAAACAAGCAGGTATCTCTATTGAGCAAATTGCTGCTATTGGTATTACAAACCAAAGAGAAACAACAATTGTTTGGGACAAAAATACAGGCAAGCCTGTATACAATGCAATTGTATGGCAATGTAGAAGAACAGCAGAGTTTTGCCAAGGATTAATCCAAAAGGGTTATTCTAATCTTGTTTATGATAAAACAGGACTTCCAATTGATGCATATTTTTCAGGAACAAAGATAAAATGGATTTTAGATAATGTAGATGGTGCAAAAGAAAGAGCCGAAAAGGGCGATTTATTATTTGGAACAATAGACACCTGGCTTATGTGGAAATTATCTAATGGTGCCATTCATGCTACAGATTATACAAATGCTTCAAGAACAATGTTATATAACATTCACGATTTAAAATGGGATGATGAACTAATTGATTTAGTTGGTATTCCAAAATCGATGTTGCCTCAAGTTTGTCCATCAAGTTATAGATTTGGATTTACTGATGAAAAAGAATTCGGGGCAAAAATACCTATCTCAGGCGTAGCCGGCGATCAACAATCTGCGCTATTTGGACATTTATGTGTTGAAAGAGGTATGGTAAAGAACACATATGGAACAGGTTGCTTTACTTTAATGAACACAGGAAAAGAAGCTGTACAATCTAAAAGAGGCTTAATTACAACACTTGCTGCATCCGAAGAGGATGGAAAGCCACAATATGCTATTGAAGGTAGTGTGTTCGTTGGCGGCGCAGTATTGCAATGGTTAAGAGATGAAATGAAGATGATTTCTTCTGCAAGAGAGGCAGATGAGATTGCAGAAAGAACACCAAACACCAACGGTGTTTATGTAGTGCCAGCGTTCGTTGGACTTGGAGCTCCACATTGGGATTCTTATGCAAGAGGAACCATTGTTGGATTAACAAGAGGAACAAAAAGAGAACATTTTGTAAGAGCTGCACTAGAGGCTATAGCTTATCAAGTATTTGATGTAGTTCACGCTATGGAAAGTGATATGAGCACAAAGCTTACATCTTTAAGTGTAGATGGTGGTGCATCAAGATCAGATGTATTAATGCAATTTGAAGCAGATATTTTAAATACAAAGGTTATAAGACCAAAAATAGTTGAAACAACAGCTATGGGAGCAGCATATTTGGCAGGCTTAAAAGAAGGTTTTTGGAAAGATTATAAAGAATTACAATCAACTGATTCAGCAACAACCTTCACGCCATCGATGGACAAAAAGACTAGAGAAGACTTATTATTAGGCTGGGAAGTTGCCATAGCGCACACAAGACATAGATAATGCAAAACCAATTAACAAGGAAAGAAAGAGATACATATATTTTCGCAGCAGCTGGACAAGGTGCAATATATGCCATGATTTCATCATGGCTTCTAAGATATTTCACTGATGTTTTAGCGCTTGAACTTTCTTTTGTTATGGCTTTAATGTGGGTTGCAAAGATTTTAAATGCCTTTGCAGATCCAGTTGTTGGTGTTATTGTAGATAGAACGCATACTAAAAAAGGAAAGATGCGTCCTTATTTAAAATATTCGCCATTTATTATTTCAATATTATCTATATTGGTATTTGTTAACTGGAGAATAGAATCTCAAGCATGGAGATGTGTATATGTAGGTGTTACATATATTGCATGGGGACTTACTTATTCTATAGCAGACGTTCCTTTCTGGGGACTTCCTTGTGCTATGACACAAAATACGGAAGAAAGAGATAAACTATTTTCTCTTGCAAAATTCTTAAATAGTTTAGGTGGCGCTCTACCAACTTTAGTTGTATCGCTTTTAATGTCAGATAAGATATTGGGTCTTGAGAAGGGAATCTTCTTTAGCGCTTTGGGAATTATAGTATTATCTTGTATACCATTTGGACTTGTATATCCAAATATTACAGAAAAGGCATTTGCAAACGAAGAAAAAAAGACAGTTTCTCTAAAAGAGCAAATGCATTTAATTACAAAAAATAAGATTTTAATTTTGGTATTAATAAGTGGCATGCTTGGCTTTGGTAGATATTTAATCCAAGCTGCATATACATACGCTGCAGAATATGTATTTTTCACAGATTCAGATTTTATAAATGGATTTAAACAAGTTATAGGATTTGCAGTTATCGGTGTTGGTATGTTCCCAACAATGTTATTAGCTCCAAAACTTGTTAAGAAATATTCATATAAATGGATAATGATATATTCTGGAATATTCTCAGTTGTTATAATGTCAATCTTCTACGTAGTAGAAATATTTACAAACTACAATTTCTATTTTGCTGTATTGTTCTTATTCTTAAGTGGATTACCACTTGGAATATTTAATATCGTTATAACAAGTATTGTTGGTGAGTGTGTAGATTATTTAGAGTGGAAGCACAACATAAGATTAGAAGGAATGACCGCATCTGTTGCTACATTTATGGCAAAGATAGGTAATGCAATTTCATCAGGTATAATTCCTATGATATTGCTATTATTCAACTATGTTGAAAATCAACCACAAACAACTGAAACCAAAAATGCTATTTTAATGTTAATAACGCTTCTTCCAGCGGCAAGTATATTACTTTCAATAATTCCTATCTTCTTCTATGATTTTATCGGAGAAAAGAGAAAGAAAGCGCTTGAAGAGCTTGAACAAAGAAGAGCTGCAGTTGTTATCCCAGCTGAAGAGGCTACAAAAGACGAATCTTTAGATTCTTAAAAACTTGGTCTTGCTTGTCTTTCCAAAATAGAAGCTAATACTTTAAATAATATTTGTCTTTTTTTAGGATCAAAAATGTCTTCCATATTGTCGCATAAACTTTCAACTAATCCACTTATTAAAAAGCTTGTTCTATATTCCAAAGCTAGTGTGTTTTTGTATCTATAAGCATTATCTAAAAGGATTTTATCCTCAAGAATCTTTTTTAATCTACGTCTAAAATTTGAATGATATCCGGTTGTTAATAAAACTACGAAATATTTTTTGTATTCGTCTAATACGTCAAATAAAGTATATAAGAATTTTTCATTTGTCGTGTCAGGAGATGACAAATCGAAATTATCCAAGATGTTTGTTAGCGTAATAGCAACGTCATTATATAATTGCTCGATTATATCTTTTGGTTCTGTATAGTGAAGATAGAATGTAGATCTAGAAACATTTGCCTCATTGCAAATTTCCGTAACAGTTAATTCATCCATTTTCTGATTTTGTAGAAGTCTAAGTGTTCCTTCAAGTATTTGAGCTTCTGTTTTTTTAATTCTTCTATCCATTTTCGCTACATTTCCTTATAAAATGTCTATTAATATACAAAATTATATAATTTGTAGCGAAGTTATGCAATACATTTTGCTTTATTATATGTATAATCGTGGTATTAAGGTTAGGAAGGAACTAAAAATGGCAATATATATATTTACAGATACAACAGCAGATTTTAATGAAGATTTAGCAAAGCAAATGAAGGATTTTGAGATCCTACCACTATCTTTTTCTTTAGACGAAGATAACTACAACAACATTGATACGTTCTTGGATATTCATGAATTCTATAAAAGAGTAGAAGCTGGCGCAAAGACAGCTACATCTATGACTTCAACATATTATGTAGAAGAAAGATTAAGAAGAGTATTAGATAAAGGATACGATGTTTTAGTTGATTGTGTATCTTCTAAAATTAGCGGACAGTTCAATGGCGTTGATTCGGTAGTTAAAAAATTAAAGGAAGAATACAAAGATAGAAAGATTGAAGCAATAGATACAGCCCTAGCCTCAGGCGGTGAAGCTCTTCATTGCTATAAGGTATTAAAAAAGAGAGATGAAGGTGTTTCTTTTGAAGAACTTCTTGCATACGCAAAATCTTTAAGAAACAACATTGCTTCTTATTTCACATGTTCAGACTTAAAGCACCTAGCAAGACTAGGCAGATGCTCATCTGTTGCCGCATACATTGGAACATTTTTAATGATTATGCCAGTTTTGTATGTAAATCCAATTGGACAATTAATTGTTTTAAAGAAAGTTATTTCTCGTAAAAAAGCAATTAAGGCTATGTTTGATAAGATGGATGAAAAGTTAACAAAGTTAGATAAAGATAATAAAGTATTTATTACACATGCAAACTGTCTTGCAGATGCAGAACTTTTAAAGAGATTTATTCAAGAAAAATATGGACTTGAAGTTATTGTATCTTTCATAGGACCAGTTGTAGGTGGACACACATCTTCAGGATGCTTAGCACTATTCTTTGAAACAGACGATAGAAGAGATTCAGAAGATCCAAATCAATTTGAATTATTGTAATAATACTCATAGTGAATAAAGAAAAACGCTTGGCAAACCCAAGCGTTGTTTCTTTTAATAATGATCTTATTTTAGATATTCAAAAGACAGAAAATATCTTTCTTTACAATCATGAAGATAATATCTAAAATCCAGATGATGTTCCAACCAAGTAGAAGACGTAGAATAGCAGCAACGATGCAGCCATCTTGAATTCTCTTAATAACACCACAAATTAGGTTTGTGATTGGAATGATTGTTAAAATTAAACTAACAATATAGCTTAAACCGAAATAAGCCTTTTGCTTTTTTGCCATAAGGTACCTCCAATAATTACTTACTAATCAAAGTATAACACCAAAAAAAGCAAATATAAATACCGAAGTTAATTTATCTTTAATTGTTTGACACTAAGATTATATACGAATATAATATAAAAATTGTTAGGATGCTAACAAAGAGGGCTCTATATGTTACAGTTAATAAATATTGTTAAGGATTACGGAAAAGACGAAAACGTCGTTCACGCCTTAAAGGGTGTTAGTTTAAATTTTAGAGACAATGAATTTGTTTCAATATTAGGTCAATCTGGATGTGGTAAAACAACGCTTTTAAACATTGTTGGTGGATTAGATAGATATACCGCTGGTGATTTAATAATAGATGGTATTTCTACGAAGAAATTCCAAGATGTGGATTGGGATGCGTATAGAAATGGTAGAATTGGTTTTATATTCCAAAGCTATAACTTAATTAATCACATAGATATCTTATCTAATGTTGAAATGTCTCTTACTCTTTCAGGTGTACCTGCGTCAGAAAGAAAAGAAAGGGCATTAAAGGCACTTGACACAGTTGGACTTAAAGATCAAGTTAAGAAAAAGCCAAATCAATTATCTGGCGGACAAATGCAAAGAGTATCTATAGCACGTGCTCTTATCAATAACCCAAATATTATCTTGGCAGATGAGCCAACTGGGGCTTTGGATTCAAATACATCAATTCAAATTATGGAGATTCTAAAAGAGATTGCCAAAGATAGATTGGTAATTATGGTTACTCATAATCCAGAGCTAGCAGAAGAATATTCAACAAGAATTGTAAGATTGTCTGATGGTGAAGTTGTATCAGATTCTAATCCATGCGAAGATGAAATAATCGACACAAAAGAGGATATTTCTACTCAAAAAGTCGAAACAAGTAGCGAAATTTCTAAGAAAGAACAAAGAAAGATCAATAGAGAAAAGAAGAAAAAACTAGCGAAAACTTCAATGAGTTTTTTGACCGCTTTAAAACTATCGTTTACTAACTTAATGACAAAAAAGGCTAGAACAATTTTAACTGCGGTAGCTGGTTCAATTGGTATTATTGGTTTATCTCTAGTTCTTGCAATATCTAATGGTTTTAGTTCATATGTTAAAACTATGGAGCAAGATATGCTTGCTGGATATCCAATTACTATCGAAAAAAATAGCATTGATTATGCTTCAGCGATGAATTTACTATCTAATGGTTCGCAATCAACTACATCTACAGACGATGATCCGACAAAGTATCCAGATTCGGGAAGAATTGAGCCATCAAGTTCGGTTGAGCAATTAACATCTTTAACAAATATAATGCAAACAAATACTTTAGATGCAGAGTATATGGATTATTTATCTAAGATGGATAAAAATCTTTATGGTAGTATTTATTACAAATACAATATGAAATTAAATGTTGTAGGAAAGCCATATAAGCACTTGTTTAAAAAATATGCAGATATTGTAAGCGCAGCTGCTCCAATGTATGCATCAATGATATACAACAATAAAGATGATGCAGATTATCTAAATATTACGGATATGACATCAATGGTAACATTAAACGAAATTACTGGAGATGAGACGTTTATTAATAATCAATACGATTGTCTATATGGTGCATTCCCAAAGAGCAAAGATGAAATTATTTTAATAGTTGATGAGTCAAATAGAATCTCAGATTTCACTTTAGCGGCTTTAGGTATGAAAGTGCAATTCAGAGTAAAAACAGAACAAATGTCTGAATCATATACTTTTGAAGAAATCATTCAACAAGTAAATGAAAACCCACTAAAGATATATGCTAATAATGAATATTATTACGATGCAACAACAGGTGAGGATAAATACTTCAAACCAAACAATGCAGAGGTATTATATACAAGCGAAAGTACAGATTGTGTTGCTTTAAAGGTAGTTGGTATTTATAGAAAGAAAGAAAATGTATCTTACACAACAATGCAAACTGGTATTGCATATACAAGTGAACTTGTTGAATATCTTTTAGAAAAGAACTATACATCAAACATTGTAGAAGCACAAAGAGGCCAAGATAAGTATGTTTTAACTTCAGATGGGGAATATCCTGGTTCAGCTTCAGATACAATTGGTTCAAGGTTTGGTGGTGGCACTTCAATTGCAGATAAAGAAACAGCACTTGAGGTGTTAGGCGGATCAAAAAATCCAGTAGCTATATACATTTACCCATCAGATTTTGATTCAAAAGCGGGAATAACAAAATATTTAGATAAATGGAATGAAGACCATGCTGATGAAAAAGAAAAGCAAGTAACATATAATGATATGGCAGCAATTATTGCATCGACTTTATCTCAAATGATTAGGATTATAACAATTGCACTTGCTGCATTCTCATCAGTATCTTTAGTTGTATCTTCATTTATGATTGGTATCATAACATATGTATCTGTTGTAGAAAGAACGAAGGAAATTGGTATTTTAAGATCGCTTGGTGCTAGAAAGAAAGATATTTCTCGTGTATTTAATGCGGAAACTCTAATTATCGGTTTTATTGCTGGTGTTATTGGTATTATAGTCACGTACATTTTGAGTATACCAATTAATATAATTATTAATTGGAAGGCTGGAATGGTATTAAATCTATGTGCACTTCACCCACTTATAGCATTAGCAATGGTAGCACTATCTATGTTCTTAACATTCATAGCAGGATTAATTCCATCAAGAATTGCTGCAAAGAAAGATCCAGTTATAGCCCTAAGAACAGACTAAAAGCAGTAGCTTTAAGAAATTTCATCACGCAACCGTACCTAATAAAAAAGTATGGTTGCGTTTTGCTTGCTACATAAAAATATTAATAATATAATATGTGAGAATTAGTAAATCGTGGAGATATAGTTATGAAAGAGCTAAAATCTTATGAATTAAGAGAAAAATACTTAAAATTTTTTGAATCAAACGGACACAAAATTATTCCATCAGCTTCTCTAATCCCAGAGAATGACCCATCTGTTTTATTCACAACAGCAGGTATGCATCCACTTGTTCCATATCTACTTGGACAAAAGCACCCAGATGGTAAGAGATTAACAGACGTTCAAAAATGTGTAAGAACAGGAGATATTGATGAAGTAGGAGACGAGACACACTGTACATTCTTTGAAATGTTAGGTAACTGGTCACTTGGAGACTATTTCAAGAAAGAGTCAATAACATTCTCATTCAAGTTCTTAACAGAAGTATTGGAAATTCCAGTAGAAAAGTTAGCAGTAACGGTATTTGCTGGAGATGAAGATTGTGCAAGAGACGAATTTGCTGCAAAGACATGGGCAGATTTAGGAATTAAGAATATTTGTTATTTACCAAAAGAAAATAACTGGTGGTACGCTGGCGCTACAGGTCCTTGTGGCTCAGATACAGAAATTTTCGTAGATAATGGAAAGCCAGCTTCTTGCGAAAACTCAAACCCAGGTAACGATCCTGATAAGTGGGTTGAAATTTGGAATAACGTATTTATGGAATTCTTTAGAACTCCAGAAGGAAAATTTGAACCTTTAACACAAAAGAACGTAGATACAGGTATGGGACTTGAGAGAACTATTTGTATGATTAACGGACTAAAGTCAGTTTACGATACAGATTTATATAGCGATGTTATTGCAAAGATTTGTGAATTATCTGGTGCAAAATATGGCGAAGATCAAGAAACAACAAGAGCAATAAGAATTATTGCTGACCATATAAGAACTTCAACATTCTTAATGGGCGATGAAAGAGGAATTGTTCCATCTAACGTTGACCAAGGATATGTTTTAAGAAGATTGATTAGACGTAGTGTTAGATTTGCAAGACAAATCAATTTAGATTCTAAGCAATTAGTTACAATTTCTAAGATGTTCATAGACAAGTATAAGGCTTACTATCCAGAACTTGCTCAAAACGAGAACAAAGTTCTAGAAGAACTAGCTAAAGAAGAAGAAAAATTCTCTAAGACACTTGAAAATGGTATTAAGGAAATTGAAAAAGTATTGAAGTTCATTCAAGGCGATACACTAAATGGTAAAACCGCATTTAGATTATATGATACATTTGGATTCCCAATTGAAATGACAAAAGAAATTTGTGCAGAAAAGGGATTCAAGGTAGATATGGAAGGATATAAAGAAGCTGAAGAAAAGCACCAAAAGCTTTCTCAACAAGGCGCAGAACAAAAGTTCAAGGGTGGTCTTGCAGATTCTTCAGAGCAAACAACTTTCCTTCATACTGCAACGCACTTACTACTAGGCTCATTACAAAAGCTATTATCTAAAGATATTCACCAAAAAGGAAGTAACATTACAGCAGAAAGATTAAGATTCGACTTCAACTTTGATAGACCTTTAACAGAAGAAGAAAAGAAGATGATTGAAGATAATGTAAATAAAGCTATTCAAGAAGATGTACAAGTTATCTGCGAAGAAATGACAGTAGATCAAGCAAGAGAAGCTGGAGCTGAAGGTGTATTTGGTTCAAAGTATGGCGATATAGTAAAGGTTTATACAATTCCAGGCTATGATAAAGAAATCTGCGGTGGACCACATGCTTCACATACTGGTCAACTTGGAGAATTCAAGATTATAAAGGAACAATCTTCATCAGCTGGTATTAGACGTATAAAAGCTGTTATTGATACATCAAAAGCAAAGAAATAAAAGCAAAATTTTAATGAGTTGAAGAGATTGGCGTAAAAACCAATCTCTTTTTGCACATATAGAATTACATTCTATATCATTACAACGATATAGTTATTTAATTTTGATATTAACTTGCAAAAAAGTGAAAATTAAGTGCTAATTATAAATATAATATTCATTTTTCTGAAAGTTATTTACAATTATTTGCAAAAGGAATATAATACTGTTGGGTGATAATATGGCAAGTTATATTTTAAGCAGTGAAAAAGAAATAATTAAGGATATTTCAAATAAGATTAAAAAGAAGAGAATCAGTTTGAATTTATCTCAAGAATACGTGTCAAAAAAGACAGGTCTATCTATGCACACTATTTCAAATATAGAAAGTGGAAAATCGTTTACTATTGAAAGCTTAATAAAGGTTATGCAAGTGTTGGGAATAGTAGAGAATTTAAAAGGGCTTATAGACGATCCGGTATTAGGCCCAGATGAAATACACATGCCATATGAGAAACAAAGAGTCAAGAATTCGAAGAAAAAAGAAGAAAATAGCACTTGGGAGTGGGGGCAATAATGCAAAGCGTAAAAGTTAATCTTTGGGGCAAACAAATAGGCATATTATATAAAGAATCTGAAAACAGCGAGTACTATTCGTTTAAATATGATAGCGCGTTTGCAAAAACAGGCATACAAGTATGCCCAATTATGATGCCACTTAGAGAAGAGGCGTACAGGTTTAATACGCTAAATACAATTATGTTTAAAGGTTTAGTTCCACTTGTTGTCGATGCGCTTCCAGATAAATATGGTAATAGTTTATTGCAGGCTTGGATAGAGGATAATAACAAGCAAAGTGCAAGTGCGGATGAAATATTGCTATTTATTGGCAAACGTGGAATGGGAGCACTTGAGTTTGAGCCAAGTGAAGCGAACGATAATACAGCAAGAGATATTGAGCTAGATAGATTAATAGAAGCTGCAAAGGCTGTTTTAAACAAAAGAAAACAAGATAAGCTTAATATCAAAGAAGATGATTATATATCTAAATTGATTGACGTCGGATCTTCAGTCGGTGGAGCAAGAGCAAAAGCTGTAATTGCTATAGATAAAGATGGCAATATTAAGTCTGGACAAATTGCTAATTTAAAAGGATACACATATTACATTATTAAGTTTGATGGAGTCAATGTTGATTTAAATAACCAAGAGAGAAATGTTAGCCCATATACAAGAATAGAATACGTGTATTACAAAATTGCCTGTGATTGCAAAATTAATATGGAAGAATCTCGGTTATTAGAAGAAAACGGAAGATATCATTTCATGACAAAGCGTTTTGATAGAACAAATAATGGAGAAAAGATACACATGTTGTCATTGGCTGGGATGGCAGGCTTTGATTTCTTAAAAGCAGGGGATAATTCTTACGAAGATGTATCAATAATCTTAAAAAGGCTTAATTGCGATTTCGAAGACGTTATACAACTATATAGAAGAATGGTGTTTAATGTTGTAGGGAAGAACCATGATGACCATGTAAAGAACATATCGTTCTTAATGAACAAAAAAGGCGAGTGGTCTTTAGCTCCAGCATATGATTTAACATATGCATACAACAAAGATGGCCTTTGGACAAAATACCACCAAATGAGAATTAACAACAAAGTTGATGGAATAACTTATAAAGATTTAATTGAGGCAGCGCAAGCGTTTGGGATTAAGAGTGAAATAGCTAAAAGAATTATAGAAGAAGTAAACAGTGCTTTTGACAATTTTGAAAAATATGCAATTGAGCAAAATATAGATATAGACACAATTGAAAAGATAAAAAGTAATTTTACAAGATTTTAAAGCTATAAAAACAACAAGACAAAACAAAAGCACACAAATATAATAAATAGGTAAATTGAAAAAGTAAATTCCAGCATATATAGCCTGGCCGGGAGTTAAGTTC